>NZ_JAVAYL010000197.1:0-462 GCF_054185225.1 Bradyrhizobium sp. 18BD
GCTCGAGTTGGCGACGATCGGCTTGATGCAGAACTGCCCGTTGTCCGTCATCCCGCCGCGTCCCTGCCCGTCGTCATCGCCGATATCCGGACGCCTACTGCTCCGGCCGCGCATCTTCTTGCGCGGAAACTGGTATGCCAGCCTCGCCTTGTCAATTCGACGGGCGGACATGCCTCTCCTGCAGGCCCGAGATCCGGACTGATCTTTTCGCCCGAAGCCCGGCCTCCGAAGGCCCAAAGCGTGCGAGCCATGCATTTCGGAGAGTTGTGCATCGCACAATAAATCATCGCCCAGTGTTCGCATGCGCGTGGAACGAGCCTGCGGACCCGAGATCCGTAAAGCGCAACGCTTCCGTGGCGCCGATGACATCATGCACGTCTTCGAACGATTTTTGTTCCCAAAAAATCGGCACGCCGATTGACAGGGGCCCGAAAGGCCGCTCAGATATGCTGGTATACCGTC
>NZ_JAVAYL010000198.1:0-461 GCF_054185225.1 Bradyrhizobium sp. 18BD
GTCTGTCCGTCATGCTCGTTGCGGCGGCCGCGGGCGGTCACCACATCGGTGATGTACTGGCCATAGGTGACGGTCGCGCCGCCGCCGCTGCGCGCCTCGCGCAGGCGGAGGTTGACCACGCCGGCGATGGCGTCGGAGCCATATTGCGCCGCCGCGCCATCGCGGAGCACCTCGATCCGCTCAAGCGCGACCGATGGAATGGTGTTGAGATCGACCGCTGCCGACCCGCGTCCGACCGATCCGTTGGTGTTGAGCAGCGCCGAGGTATGCGCGCGGACGCCGTTGATCAGCACCAGCGTCTGGTCCGGTGAGAGGCCGCGCAGCGTGGCGGGACGGATCGAGTCGGTACCGTCGACGGCTGACGAGCGCGGGAAGTCGATGGACGGCACCACCGCCGAGAGTGCGGCACCGAGCTCGGTGGTGCCCTGGCGCTGCAGCGTGGCGTTGCTCAGCACGTCGAT
>NZ_JAVAYL010000199.1:0-461 GCF_054185225.1 Bradyrhizobium sp. 18BD
AGGTCTGTGTGCTGGGAGACCAGTTTGCCGATCAGTTCAAGCACACGTTTTTTTGATCCCCCCTGCACACCTGAAAAGGTGCGCTCGGGGGTGAGGATAGTGTCGATTTGCATGGGTTTTGCGGCGTGTTTTGCCTTATCGGTCGTGGGCGCCCTGCAGGCGATCGATATTCTTTTCCTTGTGCTTGATGAGCTGGCGGTCAAGTTTATCGGTAAGCAGGTCTATGGCAGCGTACATATCGGTTTGTTCGGCGTTGGCTACGACTTCGCCCCCGGCAACATGGAGGATGGCTTCGGCTTTCTGTCGTACCTTCTCGACTTCCAGGATGACCTGCACATTGGTGATCTTGTCAAAATGCCGCTCCAGTCGGCTCATTTTCTCAGTCACGTAATTGCGCAATCCGTCGGTGATTTCGAGTTGATGACCGCTAATGTTCAATTGCATACGGCTTCTCCTGATTG
>NZ_JAVAYL010000200.1:0-460 GCF_054185225.1 Bradyrhizobium sp. 18BD
TTTAATTTCGGGTTCTGTAACCATTTCCACAAGAGGAGTTCCTGCACGGTTATAATCAACAAGGGAATCACTTTCTCCATCTAAATGAAGCATTTTTCCTGCATCTTCCTCTAAATGGATATGATGGAAACGTACTGTTTTTTCACCTTCTTTCAGCTTTACCTTCACTCCTCCGCCAATACAGATAGGCGTTTTGTCCTGGGTAATCTGATATCCCTTCGGAAGATCCGGATAAAAATAATTTTTCCGGTCGAAATACTGACGGTCTGAAATTTTAGAACCAACTGCCAGGCCAAGCTTGATAGCATATTCTACAGCCTTGCGATTTAGCTTTGGTAATGTTCCCGGATGTCCAAGGGTAATGGGTGAGATATGAGTATTGGGCAAAGCCCCGAAAGAAGCCGGGTCTGCCGCAAAAATTTTTGTCTCAGTTTGTAGCTGAGCATGAACTTCAAGGCCG
>NZ_JAVAYL010000201.1:0-460 GCF_054185225.1 Bradyrhizobium sp. 18BD
GAGTCCGCTTCCTGTCCATCTCGGGCTCGAATCTCGACGAATTCTTCATGGTGCGAGTCGCGGGG
Source organism: Bradyrhizobium sp. 18BD (assembly GCF_054185225.1). Taxonomy (NCBI): domain Bacteria; kingdom Pseudomonadati; phylum Pseudomonadota; class Alphaproteobacteria; order Hyphomicrobiales; family Nitrobacteraceae; genus Bradyrhizobium; species Bradyrhizobium sp. 18BD. Next base: position 66 of record NZ_JAVAYL010000201.1, read on the forward strand.
CTGAAAGGACAGCAGCTTCAGGACGTCGACCGCCTCTCGGTCGACGGCATGTCGTCGCGCCAGCAGCTCGCCGCGATCGTGGCGGAAGCCGACGAACTGGTGGAAAGCCAGCGTTCGGTCTGGCGCGATCTGCGCCATGAGCTCGCCGAAACAGGGATCGAGGTGCTCGGCTCGAAGACGATCGACGCAGCGGTCACGCCCGAGGAGCTGGCCTGGCTCGAAACCCATTTCCGCGAGCAAATCTTTCCGATCCTGACGCCCCAGGCGCTCGATCCGGCGCACCCGTTCCCGTTCATGCCCAACAAGGGGCTGGCGGTGATGTTCGATCTGGTCCGCCTCTCCGATAACGAACCGATCCGCGAGCTGGTCATGCTGCCGGCACCGATGGCGCGATT
>NZ_JAVAYL010000202.1:0-460 GCF_054185225.1 Bradyrhizobium sp. 18BD
CGGGATTGCACACAACATCAGTGTTGATACAGTACGCAAAACGATTGCTGCGCATCCTGATGCAAAGGCACTATTCATTATGAATCCGACTTATTTCGGTGCAGTAAGCGACTTGAAGGAGATTGTCTTTATTGCGCATAGCGCTGGGATACCTGTTCTTGTGGATGAGGCACATGGCGCACATTACCGCTTCTCAGAACACTTACCACTGTCCAGTATGGAAGCTGGTGCAGATATGGCAGCAACGAGCTTACATAAGACAGGCGGTTCGTTCACTCAGACGAGCGCATTATTATTTAACAGCAAGCTGATTGATAAGCATAAAGTAAAGAGCATCATCAATATGCTGACGTCCACATCCGCATCATTCCTGCTCATGTCATCACTTGATATTGCACGTCAGCATTTAGCGCTGCACGGTGCAGAGAAGATCAACAATGTATTGTCACTTGTTCAGTCA
>NZ_JAVAYL010000203.1:0-460 GCF_054185225.1 Bradyrhizobium sp. 18BD
CCGGCCCGGCACAGTGAGCGCCGTGAGGCCGGCCTCGTGGAGCGCCGCGAAGTTCCCGTGCGGGAAGGCGCCGCTGCGGTCGTGCTCCGCCGCAGTCTCGGCGAAGCGCAGGGCCAGGGTCCGGGCGATGTCGGGAGGCGGGACGGCGACGGTCATCGAAGGGGAGCAGCGTGGGCGGGTGCGAGGGAGCGCCGGCGGCCGGAGCGAGGGCAGGCGCCACGCGATAACGGGCATGGTCGGCCGCAGCGGAGAGCGCGTCAACGAGAGCGCGTTCCAAATATCGTCCGCCCGGAAGGATCGATCTCTGCCGGCGGCGGGAACTCGGCGAAAGATCTTCTCGTGGATCGCCTGCGCCTCTGGCGATCCCTGTGCTCAGCGAATCAAGAGTGTGACCGCCAGACGTCTCTGCCGAAACCCTAGGCCGGCAGGAAATGCTCTGGAGTCTAGCCTGAGAAGCACG
>NZ_JAVAYL010000204.1:0-459 GCF_054185225.1 Bradyrhizobium sp. 18BD
CTTTGGAAGATTTAAGTGAATCATTATGTATACTAATATAAGCATCACCTTTAATATTACGGTCATCAAGTGTTACATAAGTATCAGACTCACGCGTCATACTTACTGTTGCGCCTTCTTTCTCAAGAAGTGCTTTTAATTCTTTAGCCGTTTTTAAAGTATATACTTTCTCTTTGCTTTTTTTGTGGGTATTACTTGATGCACCCTGATCACTACCACCGTGACCAGGATCAAGTACAATTGTTTTATCTTTTAATGGTTTAGCATTGGGATTCTTATCTGCTTGAATATTCAAATTGGTATGCCAACCTGCTACCCAACCTTTTTCTTTGTTATTACTGGATACAACTTCTATCCATTTACCAGTTTTGCCTATTTTATGGAAATTTTGTCCTTTGTCAATTGAATGTATTTCAGGATAAGCAGCGCTAGGTCCTGTTCTCAATTCAGCATCTTCAG
>NZ_JAVAYL010000205.1:0-459 GCF_054185225.1 Bradyrhizobium sp. 18BD
CCTGTTCCACAGCCGGACGAACATAATCATGTAATATCTGTTGTATTTTTACTTCGGTTTCAGAACCTTCAAAGTTTGCTGCTTCGGTTTCTTCCTCTAATTGTATTTTGAGTTCAGATTCAACCGCGCCTTTTACAAACTCTTTCATAATAGGCTCAACATCATCCCATTCGCTGCCTTCGGTTTTAGTAATGGTTACAAAATTGCTGGCAAAGAAAACACCGTTCACGAACGAGAATTTATACAATTCCTTAGCAAAAGGCGATTTTTCGGCACTTTCTTTTGTAGCGTAATCTGCACTGCCATTAATAAGCAACTTGTTCACAATGAACTTCATGGTTGCCGGGTTTGGCGTTAACTCTGTATATACGTTGATATTCATTTTCGCTTTCTGATTAAATCTTGAATTAACAAATTTAGGTAGCTTTTTTGTTTAAAGTTAGCTATTAATTAGTTATG
>NZ_JAVAYL010000206.1:0-458 GCF_054185225.1 Bradyrhizobium sp. 18BD
TAGTGACAACAGTTTTAATGTGTCTTCTTCTTTTAAAGCGTCTAAGTCACAGAATATCTCATCTAAGCAGGGTGTTTCTGAAGATGAGATTCACGCAATGGGTGGAAAAGTATCAGGTGTTTCTTCATCTAATACAAGCACAAATCCATCACTCACTGCGAATAAATTAGTAACAGATGATGAAATAGGCAATGGCGATTCCATTTTTGATTTTTAAATAATTTTAAATAGTAAAGGATATGAATAGATCATGATGAAAGTGTTTATTATTTTAGGCGCATTAAATGCAATGATGGCTGTAGGTACCGGTGCGTTTGGTGCACATGGATTAGAAAATAAGCTATCTGCAAAATATTTATCAGTATGGGAAAAAGCAACAACTTATCAAATGTATCATGGGCTTGGGTTACTAGCCATAGGTATTATTAGTGGTACAACTTCGATCAATGTAAATTGGG
>NZ_JAVAYL010000022.1:0-148215 GCF_054185225.1 Bradyrhizobium sp. 18BD
TGATCAAGGACCCGCTCACCCACATGGTGCGCAACTCCGCCGATCATGGCCTCGAGACCCCCGCCGAGCGCGTCGCGTCCGGCAAGGGCGAGCAGGGCACCATTCGCCTCTCCGCCTATCACGAGGGCGGCCACATCATCATCTGCATCGCCGACAACGGCCGCGGCCTCAACACCGAGAGGATCAAGGCCAAGGCGATCTCCTCAGGTCTCGCCACCGAGGCCGAGCTCGAGAAGATGAGCGAAGCCCAGATCCACAAGTTCATCTTCGCGCCGGGCTTCTCGACCGCGGCCGCCATCACCTCGGTCTCCGGCCGCGGCGTCGGCATGGACGTGGTGCGCACCAATATCGACCAGATCGGCGGCACCATCGACATCAAGTCGGTGGCCGGTGAAGGCTCCTCCGTCACCATCAAGATCCCGCTGACCTTGGCCATCGTCTCGGCGCTGATCGTCGAAGCCGCCGGTGACCGCTTCGCGATCCCGCAGCTCTCGGTGGTCGAGCTGGTCCGTGCCCGCGCCAACAGCGAGCACCGCATCGAGCGCATCAAGGACACCGCGGTCCTGCGCCTGCGCAACAAGCTGCTGCCGCTGATCCACCTGAAGAAGCTCCTGAAGATCGACGACGGCGCGGCGAGCGATCCCGAGAACGGCTTCATCGTGGTCACCCAGGTCGGCAGCCAGACCTTCGGTATCGTCGTCGACGGCGTCTTCCATACGGAAGAGATCGTCGTGAAGCCGATGTCGACAAAACTCCGTCACATCGACATGTTCTCCGGCAACACCATTCTGGGCGATGGCGCGGTCATCATGATCATCGACCCCAACGGCATTGCCAAGGCACTCGGCGCCGCCGGTTCCTCGGCCCATGACATGGGCGACGACAACGGCGCGCACCATATCGGTTCGGGCGAGCAGACCACCTCGCTGCTGGTGTTCCGCGCCGGCTCGTCGCAGCCCAAGGCGGTCCCGCTTGGCCTCGTCACGCGCCTGGAAGAGCTCCCGGCCGACAAGATCGAGTTCAGTAACGGCCGCTACATGGTGCAGTACCGCGAGCAGCTGATGCCGCTGGTGGCCATGGACGGCGTCACCATCGCGAGCCAGGGCGCCCAGCCGATCCTGGTGTTCGCCGATGACGGCCGCTCCATGGGCCTCGTCGTCGACGAGATCATCGACATCGTCGAGGAACGCCTCAACATCGAGGTCGGCGGCTCCGCCTCCGGCATTCTCGGCTCGGCCGTGATCAAGGGCCAGGCGACCGAGGTGATCGACGTCGGCCACTTCCTGCCGATGGCGTTCGCCGACTGGTTCACCCGCAAGGAGATGAAGCCGTCGATGCACTCGCAGTCGGTGCTGCTGGTCGACGACTCTGCGTTCTTCCGCAACATGCTGGCTCCGGTGCTCAAGGCCGCCGGCTATCGCGTCCGCACCGCACCGACCGCGCAGGAGGGCCTCGCGGCGCTCCGTGCCCAGAGCTTCGACGTGGTCCTGACCGACATCGAGATGCCCGACATGAACGGGTTCGAGTTCGCGGAAGTGATCCGCTCCGACAGCAATCTCGGCGCGATGCCGATCATCGGCCTGTCGGCGCTGGTGTCGCCGGCGGCGATCGAGCGCGGCCGTCAGGCCGGCTTCCACGACTATGTCGCCAAGTTCGACCGTCCCGGTCTGATCGCAGCGCTGAAGGAGCAGACCGCGGGCGCCGCCGGCGCCTCCGAGCTGAGCCGGGCCGCGGCGTAAAGGGGACGAGGAGATAAATCGATGAGCAACAAGACGCAGTCCACCGAAGGCGCCATGGTCGAATACGTCACCGCGATGATCGGTGGCCAGCTGTTCGGCCTGCCGATCTCCCGCGTCCAGGACGTGTTCATGCCCGAGCGCGTCACCCGCGTGCCGCTGTCCTCGCGCGAGATCGCGGGCGTGCTGAACCTGCGCGGCCGCATCGTCACCGTGATCGACATGCGCGCGCGTCTCGGCCTGCCCAAGGCCGAGGACGGCAAGGCGCCGATGGCGGTCGGAGTCGACCTGCGCGGCGAATCCTATGGCCTGTTGATCGACCAGATCGGCGAGGTGCTGCGCCTGCCCGAGGCCGGCATGGAAGAGAACCCGGTCAACCTCGATCCCCGCATGGCCAAGCTCGCCGGCGGCGTCCACCGTCTCGACGGCCAGCTCATGGTCGTCCTCGACGTCGATCGCGTGCTCGAACTGAAGACCGAAGTGCAAATGGCTGCGTGAGCCAACGAAACATCGAAGCCGGAGAGCCAAAATGAAGACATGTTTGGTCGTCGATGATTCCAGCGTCGTGCGCAAGATCGCACGCCGGATTCTGGAAGGTTTGGAATTCCAGGTCACCGAGGCCGAGGACGGCTCGAAGGCGCTCGAGATCTGCCAGCGGCAGTTGCCCGATGCGGTGCTGCTCGACTGGAACATGCCCGTGATGGACGGCTTCGAGTTCATGGGCCATATGCGCCGCCTGCCCGGCGGCGACCAGCCGAAGGTGGTGTTCTGCACCACCGAGAACAACGTGGCTCATATTGCTCAGGCGCTCAGCGGCGGCGCTAACGAGTACATCATGAAGCCTTTCGACAAAGACATCATCGCCGACAAGTTTGCTGAAGTCGGCTTGCTCCCGGTCGGACAAGCCTTGGTCTGAGTGTGTCTGGCCGAACTGTTTTGGCCAGAGTGTTTCCAGTACAGCTCCCAAGAGGCTCTCCGTGACCCCGACCGAGTACGAGTATCTGCGTAAGTTTCTCAAGGACAATTCCGGTCTCGACCTCTCCGCAGACAAGCAATATCTGATCGAAAGCCGCCTGCTTCCGCTCGCGCGCAAGGCCGGGCTCTCCGGCATCACCGAGCTCGTGCAGAAGCTGCAAGGCGGCTCGCGCACGCTGATCACCGACGTGGTCGAAGCCATGACCACGAACGAGACCTTCTTCTTCCGCGACAAGGTCCCGTTCGATCATTTCCGCGACCACATCATGCCGGAGGTCATCAAGGCGCGTGCCGCCCGCCGCAGCGTGCGGATCTGGTGCGCCGCCGGCTCGACCGGGCAGGAACCCTATTCGCTGGCGATGTGCCTGAAGGAGATGGGCGCGGCGCTCACCGGCTGGCGCGTCGAGATCATCGCGACCGACCTGTCGCAGGAAGTGCTGGAGAAGGCCAAGGCCGGCGTCTACAGCCAGTTCGAGGTGCAGCGCGGCCTGCCGATCCAGATGCTGGTCAAATATTTCAAGCAGATCGGCGAGACCTGGCAGATCAATCCCGAATTGCGGGCGATGATCCAGCACCGCCAGCTCAACCTGCTGCACGATTTCGCCCAGCTCGGCACCTTCGACGTCATCTTCTGCCGCAACGTGCTGATCTATTTCGACCAGGACACCAAGATCAACATCTTCAACCGCCTGGCGCGCCAGATCGAGCCCGACGGCTTCCTGGTGCTGGGCGCAGCCGAAACCGTGGTCGGTCTGACCGATACGTTCCGCCCGATTCCGGAGCGTCGCGGCCTCTACAAGCCGAACGATCTGCGTGCAGCCGCGGCCAAGCCGGCCGGTATCGCCAGCGCGCTGCCGCGCATGGCGGTGATGGCGGGACGATAAGCATGGCAGAGGATGGAAAAGGCGCGGAGCGCGTCACGTTCAGCCGGGGCTATGATGTCTGCATCATGGCCATCGACGGGACGTGGCGGCGCGACTGCACGCTCAATGCGATTTCCGATACGGACGCCATTCTGACGGTCGAAGGCTCGATCCAGGGTTTGAACCTGAAGGAGTTCTTCCTGCTGCTGTCGTCCACTGGCCTTGCCTATCGCCGCTGCGAGCTGGTGCGCGTCAACGGCGCCGAGATGGACATCCAGTTCCTGCGCGGCAAGAACCGCAAGAAGCGCGGTGCCGCCGGCGGCCGCGACGAGGCGGCCTGAACGGCACTCTTTTCGCCGGGTTGCTTTATATTTGCTGAAACATCCGAGTGAATTTGCCGGCGCGGCTTTACGTCGCCTAAGCGCGAGCCGTGTATCAATTGCACGTCTCAATCCTCAGGATACGGCAATGCCCAGAAGTTCCCTCTCCCCCATCCCGTCAAACCTGCCCGACGTCGCCGAGCGGCGCGCGCTTCAGCTTCTGGTCGTCGACGACGACGCGACGCAGCGCAGCCTGATCGCGGTCGCCGCCAAGCAGGCCGGCCACGAAGTCACCGTGGCGCCGTCGGTGGCGGAAGCGATCGAGAAGCTCCGCGCCGCGCGCTTCGATTGCGTGACGCTCGATCTCGTGCTCGAGGATGGCGACGGCATCGATGTGCTGCGCGAGATGGCGGAGGCGAAATTCGCCGGTGCGGTGATCGTCATCAGCGGCATGGACGGCAAGCGCCGCAGCGCCGCGCGCAGCTTCGCCCGCTCGGTCGGGATCGAGCTCCAGAGCCTGCCCAAGCCGCTCGATCTCGCGGCCCTGCGCATCAGCCTCGCCAATCTCGGCAAGACCGCGATGGGACTGCCGGCGATTCACACCTGGGGTGGTGTCGCCACCGACGCAATCGTGGAACGGCATCGCACCTGAGGCGCGGAGCTGCCATGCAATCGGCCGCGGCAGATCAGCCGCGCCGATCGCTGCCTACACCGGGCTGCCGGGTTCCGACAATTGCTGCAGAGCGTGTCCGAGCTCCGCCCGGCAGGTGTTGAGGGCGGCGCTCGCCGTGGCATAACAGGGCGTGACGTCGTCGAGCACGACAATCTCGGTGGAACCCAAGTCGGCACTCAAGTCGGCACTCAAGATAGCGCTATCGTCTTCCAGCTCCAGATCGTCCGAGATCATGGCCGCGTCGATCAGACGCATACTGATCTCGATGCGCGCGATCAGAGAGCGAAGTTCGGCTGCAATCAACTGACGGCCGTCGGTGTCAGCCATCGCGGCGAGCGGGGGTGTGCCTGCGTAATTTAGCATGGATATTCTCCGTCTCCCGCAATAAGGCACCCAGCCGCTACTTGTGCGTTAAGTCCATGTCCCGTACAAATACGGGTGGGCCGAATCCGCGCCGAACGCCATAACAGTTGGCGCGGACGCGAGTCCTTCATGCCAACCGGACGTGGCACATGGCCGAACAAAGCTCTCGCGGTGAAATCTTCGCAGTCGACGACGACCCCGCCGTTCGCGACACCTTGTCGATGGTGTTGAAGGCGGCAGGTTATGAGGTGATCTGTTTCGCTGACGGCGCAGCGCTGCTGTCTGTCGCGCGCAATCGCACGCCGGCTGCGATCCTGCTCGACGTCCACATTCCCGGAAAGTCGGGTCTCGACATTCTGAGGGAGCTGCACGGCGAGGATTACCCGGCGCCGATCTTCATGATCTCCGGACAAGGCGACATCGCGATGGCGGTGAGCGCCATCAAGAATGGTGCGCTCGACTTCATCGAGAAGCCGTTCCGCGGCAGCGAGATCGTCGGCCGGCTCGACGAGGCGATCGGTGCCTATGCACGCCGACAGGCAGAGAGCGCGTCGCCGAAATTCGGCTCGCTGCACTTCCCCGGTCGCGAGCCGTTGACGCGCAGGGAGCGCGAGGTGCTCGAGCAGTTCGCCTCCGGTGCGTCCAACAAGGAAGCCGGCCGCACCCTCGGCATCAGCCCGCGCACCATCGAGGACCACCGCGCCAACATCATGAAGAAGCTCGGCGCGCGCAACGCGGCCGACCTGATCCGCATCGTGATGACCGCGGCCCAGCGGGCGTCGTAAGGCGTTCTTGTAGCCCGGGTGAGCGAAGCGACGCCCGGGTACGCTGCCGCGAAGTCCCGGATGTCGCTTCGCTCATCCGGGCTACGCGAGCTTCCTCTCAAGCATTCAGCGCCTTGCGGATGATCCGCGCCAGATCCGATTTGCGATAGGGCTTGGCCAGCAGTAGCACGCCCGAATCCAGCCGGCCGTGATGGATGATCGCGTTCTCGGTATAGCCTGATGTGTAGACCACCCTGAGATCGGGACGCGTCTTCAGCAGCTCGTCGGCAAGCTGCCGTCCGTTCATCTTGCCGGGCATGATGACGTCGGTGAACAGCAGGTCGAACGGCTTTCCGCTGGCGACGATGGCGACGGCCTCCGCGGCATTCGCTGCCTGCAAGGTGACGTAGCCGAGCGCATGCAGTTGCGCCAATACGTAGTCGCGCACCAGGCGATCGTCCTCGACCACCAGGATGGTCTCGTGTCCGCCCTCGATCGTCGCAGGCGTCACGCCCTCGCCCACCGGCGTCGCCGTCTTGCCGGGCGGCAGGTACATCTTGATCGTAGTGCCATGGCCTTCCTCGCTGTAGATCTTGATGTGTCCTGCGGACTGCTTGATGAAGCCGTAGACCATGGAGAGGCCGAGGCCGGTGCCCTTGCCCGGTCCCTTCGAGGTGAAGAACGGGTCGAACACCCTGGCCAGCATGTTGGACGGAATGCCGGTGCCGGTGTCGCTCACGGCGATCAGCACGTAATGGCCGGGCCGGATATCGTTGACGCTGGCATAGACCTCGTCGAGATAGGCGGCGCCCGTCTCGACGATCAGCTTGCCGCCACCGGGCATGGCATCGCGGGCATTGAGCGCGAGATTGAGGATCGCGGTGGTGAGCTGGTTGGGATCGACGATCGCAACGCAGTTCTCGTCCTCGAACACCGATTCGATCTGGATCTGCTCGCCGAGCGTCGGCCGCAGCAGCTTCGCGGTGTCGATGATCAGCGAGTTGATGTCGATCTCGCGCGGCTGCAGCGGCTGCTTGCGGGCAAAGGCGAGCAGATGCTGGGTCAGCTCGGCGCCGCGCCCGGCGGCCTCGTCGATCATCTTGGTGATCGCCGCAAGCTCCGGCTCCCTGGCGACTGCGTCCGCGAGGATCTCGATTGTTCCGGTGATGACGGTGAGGATGTTGTTGAAGTCGTGCGCCACGCCGCCGGTGAGCTGGCCGACCGCCTCCATCTTTTCGGCGTGGCGGATGCGCTCCTCCGACGCGATCTTGTCGGTGAGGTCGCGGTAGAACACGTTGAACAGGATACCCCCGCGGCGCCTCAGCGCCGTGACGCTCAGCTCGGCCTTGAACTCCTTGCCGTCGCGGCGCCGGACCATGAGCTCGCGGCGGCGGTTGAGCGTCTGGCCGTTCTGGGACACGAGGAAACGCTCGAGCCCGGCCTTGACCCTGTCGCGCTCGGCTTCGGCAACGATCAGGTCGATGGCGTTTCGGCCCAGCGCCTCCTCGCGTCGCCAGCCGAACAGCTCTTCGGCCCGCGAGCTCCAGTTCAGGATGATGCTGCGGTCGTCGGTCTGGACGAAGGCGTCGAGTGCGGTCTCGACGATGTTGCGCGCGAGCTGCTCGCTGTCGCGAAGCGATTCCGCCGCCAAGCGTGCCTCGGTCATGTCGCGGCCGACGAAGAAGAAGCGCTTGGCCTGATCGGACCAGTTGCCGAGCCATGACAGCCAGACTTCGCGGCCGTCCTTGTGGAGGCAGCGCGTGTCGGCGAGCTTGGGGTGCCCGCCGCGCCGGAGTGCGCGCATCTCCTCGCGGGATTGCTCGAGATGGGCGGGGTGGATGAAATCGACGCCGCTGCGGCCGATCATCTCCTCGGGACGGTAGCCGAGAATGACCTCGCTGCTCGGGCTGATCTGGACGATATGGCCGCGCGAATCCATGATCATGATCAGGTCTTCGGAGGCATCGAACAGCTGCCGTCGCTCCTCGAGTTGCTGCTGCAGCGCGCGCTCGGTTCGTCGTGCGTCGGTCAGCACCCGTGCCGTGCCGGACGCGCCGATGATCTCGCCCGCGGGGCCCCGGATCGGCGACAGGCTCACCGAGATCTCGATGGGAGTACCATCCTTGTGCAGCCGCACCGTCTCGAAGCGTTCGATCCGCTCACCCCTTGCAATCAGCGCAAGATAGCCCTTGCCTTCTTCGCGCCGATCGGGCGGCAGGATGATGGAGGCGGGTTGTCCGACCGCTTCTTCGGCGGAATAGCCATAAAGGCGCTCGGCCGCCGCATTCCACCCGATGATGATGCCCTCGAGCGTCTGCATGACGATCGAATCGTCGGACGACTCGACCGCTGCGCTGAACAGGCGCTCGCGGACCGCGAGTTGGTCGCGCGCGGCCTCGGTGCGACGGTGCTCCTCGACCTCGCGTTCGAGTGCCGATGTCTTTGCCTTGGTCTCCTCGACCATGCGGGCGAAGGCCCGTGCCAGCATGCCGGTCTCGCCGGATGCGTCGGTCGGGATGTCCGCAGGCTTGCCGCGTCCGATCGCCTCGACCGCCGCGGTGAGCCGTCCGATCGGACGGGTCAGCGACTGCGCCAGCAGCACCGCAAGCACGGCCGCGACCAGCACTGCGATGATGCCGATCGTGACGGTGTTCTTTTCGATGGCGACGGCCGGCGCCATGAACACGGCATTGGGAACAACGCGGATGATGGCGACCCACTGGCCCTCGGCCAGGATCGCGGGCGAGATCGCGGTGCCGCTCGGCTTGTCGTCGCTGCCCGGGACGACCCGGCTTGCACCCAGGGTCGATCCGGTCACGGCCGCAAAATACGGGAAGTCGTCCTGCCAGCGCGTCGGCGTCCCCAGTTGCGAGCCGAACTCGCGGGTGCGATCCGGATGCACGAGATAATCACCGTTGCGGCCGACGACATAGACCTGTTCGCCGCGCCGGCTCGTGATCCTGATGCGGTCGAACACCTGACGCAGGTCGACATTGATGACGACGATGCCGAACAGCCGGTGATCGGATCCGAATAGCGGTGCCGCGACGCGCAACGTCGGAACATAGGGCATCTGGATCACGCCCTCGTCGACGTTCAAATCGACCGGAGAGACGTAGACCTGATCTTCGGACAGCTTGATCGCATCCAGGAAAAAGCCGCGCTCGTCCTTGGTCTGCAGGACGCTGTCGGGAACGACGCGCACCGATCCGGTCGGGCCGGATCGGTCGACGCGCAGATATTCGCGGCCGTCGGCGTCGATGATGCGAAATTTCGCGTAGGTCGGATTGGCCCCGACATTGGCCAGGAGATACCCCTGCAGCCGCTCGCGCCAGGCTGTCTCGGACAGGTGGTCGGTTGGATCGACGCCGTTGTTGAAATGCGCATCGATCATGCCGCGCACGGCGGCATGGGCGCGGAACGTCACGATGTCGGCGCGCGCACCGTCGGTCTGGGTTTCGAGCTGGGACGCCAGCAGCCGCGATTGGGTCTCGATGCGCTCGAGCACGCGCGGCAGGAAGGCCTGCTCCAGGCTGTAATGGCTCAGCCATCCGACGGCGGAGACCGCACCCGCGACCAGCAGGATCATCGCGATGGCTAGCCGGGTTGCCAGCGTCATGTGGGCCCTGGCGCCGCGCCGAGGGCGGTCTCGAATGTCCTGCTACGCTGCAACATGAATTGCCCCGTCATCGGCCGCCGGCGCGGGCATCGGGTCGCGGCACGGATGATGATTGCGCCGATTTCAGGCAGCCGTCGACCGCGGCGAGCAGCGCCTCGGGGCCGAACGGCTTCTGCAGACTGGCGACCGCGCCGAGCTTGGTCGCCATCTTCAGGAAATCCGGCTCCGCGTAGGCGTCCGGCGTGATCGAGCGGCCGGAGATGACGATGATCGGAATGGCCGGGGCCAGCACCCGGATGTGGCGCATCGTTTCCAGCCCGTCCATGCCGGGCATGAAGATGTCGAGGAACAGCAGGTCGAATCGGCTGGTCTCGAACAGCGCCAGTCCCTGGCGGCCATCGCCTCCGACGGTGATGTGATGACCGGCCCGCTCCAGAATCAGCCGGATCGTGATCTGCACGGCCGGGTCGTCATCCACGATCAGGATGTTGGCCACGTGAAAAATCCTCCGGGTCGGATGGGATGTCCCGCAACCCAAATCAAAGACTGAAATGCGAAATTGTTGCGCGGATTCCGGCCTGCCCGCAAGCACTTCGCGTTTGACGCGATTGCCTTTTTCGGCCGAAGGGCGGATGGCGCGCTGCGACCATGGTTAAGCACGCTGGCGTGCACAAGGACGGGTGGGGCCGGTACCGGATGGGGCTAGTCGGTCAGGTATTCCGGGTGGTGGCTCCGGATCGCGTCCAGCTCGCTCAGGGTTCCGGACAGATGCTTGCGCAGATGCTGTTGTGCAGCATCGGCGTCTCCAGACTCGATCGCGCGCGTGATCAGCTTGTGGTGGCGCACGATGTTTTGGGCCTTGCCGGGTGAGGGGAGATGCAGCCGGCGCAGCCGGTCGATATGCCCGCTGCGGCTGCGCACCAGCGCCCAGAGCTCCTGCTTGCCGGCCGCCGCGTAGAGCTGGGCGTGGAAGTCGTTGTCGCCGGCCATGAAGGCTTCGAACTCGCCGGCTTTCGCGAATTGCTGCTGAAGGGCGATGGCGTGGTCGAGGCGGATGATCAGGGCTGCATCATGCTGTTCGGCGAGCAGCCGGACGATCTCCAGCTCCAGCGCCTGACGCAGGAAATGCGCCTGCTGCGCGCGGCTGATGTCGATCCGGCTGACCACGGTCGCATGCTGCGGAAAGACGTCGACCAGGCCCTCTTCCTCGAGCCGCATCAATGCATCGCGCACCGGTGTCGAGCTGATTCCGAACTGGCCGGCGAGCTCGGCGCGCGACAGCGGCGCGCCCGGCGGCAGCTCCAGGGCGATGATCGCATTGCGCAGGCGCTCGAACACCTGCGGCGCGGCCTGCCGGGCGCGATCGAGCCGTGATGCCGTTTTTGCGGGTGCACGTGGCGCGGAGGTGGCTGCTTCCATGTCGGGTCCCGCTTGCCTTTGATGCACTAATATATTAGTGCATCAGCTGGGTCAACGCAGCTCGACGCTGGCCGGAGGAAACACACAACAATGATCAAGCATCTTCGAAGCCGGCTCGCGGCTGCCACCCTGATCGCCGCAACCGCTCTCTCGGTCTCCGCCGCGCAGGCGCAGCAAAAGTCCGAGATCTCGCTGTCGCGCCAGCCCGGCATTTTCTACATGCCGAGCCACATCATGGAAAAGCAGAAGCTGATCGAGAAGCATGCAGCTTGCCTCGGCGTTCCCGGTGTCACCACCAAATGGGTCACCTTCTCCGGCGGCGGTGCGCAGACCGATGCACTGCTCGCGGGCGGCGTCGACATCCTCAACACCGGCACCGGCAATCTTCTTTTGCTGTGGGATCGCACCCGCGGCGGCGTGAAGGGTATCGTCGCGACCTCGGCGCAGCCGATGACGCTGATCAGCCGCGATGCCGACATCAAGTCCATTAGGGATTTCGGCCCCAGCGACAAGATCGCGGTGCCGACCGTGAAGGTCTCCACCCAGGCGATCGTGCTGCAGATCGCGGCCGCCGAGGCCTTCGGCGCCGATCAATGGTCGAAGCTCGATGCCAACACCGTGCAGCTCGGCCATCCCGACGCCTATGCGGCGCTCGCCAATTCCAAGCACGAGGTGCACAATCATTTCTCGATCCCGCCCTATACGTTCCTCGAATTGAAGAACGTGCCGGGCGCGCATGTCGTGCTGAATTCGCCCGATGTGATGGGCGGTCCGCTCAGCCAGGCGCAGTTCTTCACCACGACGAAATTCGCCGACGCCAATCCCAAGATCATCCAGGCCGTGCGCGATGCCACCAAGGAAGCGCAGGACCTGATCCGCAGCGACACCAAGCAGGCGGTCGAGATCTACAAGGAGATCACCGGCGACAAGACCTCGGTGGAGGAGCTGCTCGATCTCCTGAAAGAGCCCGGCATGATGGAATGGAATCTCGAGCCGCAGGGGACGATGAAGTTCGCCGCGCATCTGTTCAAGACCGGCACGCTGAAGAACCAGCCCAAGGCCTGGACCGATTACTATCTCCCCGTCGCGCACGACCTGAAGGGCAACTGATGGCGCTGCTCGACGTCAACGGCGTGACGCTGCGCTACAAGACCTCCAGCGCAGTCGTCACCGCCACCGAGAGAGTGAGTTTTACGGTCGACAAGTCCGACCGCTTCGTGTTGCTCGGCCCGTCCGGCTGCGGCAAGTCCACGCTGCTCAAGGCCGTCGGCGGGTACATGACCCCGAGCGAGGGGCGCATGACCATCGGCGATCGCGAGATCCACGGTCCCGGCGCCGATCGCATGATGATCTTCCAGGAGTTCGACCAGCTCCTGCCCTGGAAGAGCGTGCTCGCCAACGTGATGTTTCCGCTGCTGACTGCGCGAAAGCTGTCGCGCAAGGACGCGGAAATGCGAGCGCGATCCTATATAGAGAAGGTCGGCCTCACCCGCGTGGTCGACGCCTATCCGCATACGCTCTCCGGCGGCATGAAGCAGCGCGTCGCGATCGCGCGCGGCATGGCGATGGAGCCGGACATCCTGCTGATGGACGAGCCGTTCGCCGCGCTCGACGCGCTGACGCGCCGGACCTGCCAGGACGAGCTGCTCCAGCTCTGGAGCGAGACCAAGTTCACCGTGCTGTTCGTGACGCATTCGATCGCGGAGGCGATCCGCATCGGCAATCGCATCCTGCTGCTGTCGCCGCATCCCGGCCGGGTCAAGGCCGAGGTGATCGACGTCGACAAGGTCGGCAACGACGACGGCAGCGCCGGCCGGCTGGAGAAGGAGATCCACGATCTCCTGTTCGCCGGCGAAGCCACGGCGCATTGAGGGAAGATCTGATGGGCGAAGCAAGAATATTGCTGCGTGACGCGCCGGTCGCCGCGACCGGTGCGAGCGAAGTCGAGCGCAAGCTGAGCGTGCTTGAGCTGTTGTGGAACGACGGCTTTGTCCGCAAGGCCGTCATCATCCTGTTCCTCGCAGCGGTTTGGGAAGCCTACGGCGTCTATCTCGACAATCCCCTGCTGTTTCCGACCCTGCACGATACGATCGCGACGCTGTACGACCGCGTGAAGGACGGCACGATCCCGATGCGCGCCTGGACCTCGCTGAAAGTCTTGTTGATGGGCTATTCGGCCGGCATCGTGCTCGCCGCGATCTTCACCGTGCTCGCCATCTCCACCCGGATCGGCACCGATTTCCTCGAGACGGTGACAGCAATGTTCAACCCGCTGCCGGCCATCGCGCTGCTGCCGCTGGCGCTGATCTGGTTCGGGCTCGGCAACGGCAGTCTCGTTTTCGTGCTGATCCATTCGGTGTTGTGGCCGGTCGCGCTCAACACCCATTCCGGCTTCAAGAGCGTCTCCAACACGCTACGCATGGTCGGGCGCAATTACGGCCTGCGCGGGCTACCTTATGTGGCGAAAATCCTCATCCCCGCGGCGTTCGGCTCGATCCTCACGGGCCTCAAGATCGGCTGGGCCTTCGCCTGGCGCACCCTGATCGCGGCCGAGCTGGTGTTCGGCGTGTCCTCGGGGCAGGGTGGGCTCGGCTGGTTCATCTTCGAGAACCGCAATCTCCTCGACATACCCGCAGTGTTCGCAGGCCTCTTGACGGTGATTATCATCGGGCTCTTTGTCGAGAACCTGATCTTCCGCGCCATCGAGCGGAATACGGTCCAGAAATGGGGCACCCAATCATGACCAAGAAGAAAACACCCGACCAGCTTCGCAGCGCACGCTGGTTTGCGCCCGACGATCTCCGCTCGTTCGGTCACCGCTCGCGCACCATGCAGATGGGCTACGCGCCGGAGGAGTGGAAGGACCGCCCGATCATCGCGATCCTCAACACCTGGTCGGACGCCCAGCCCTGCCACATGCACTTCAAGTCGCGCGTCGAGGACGTCAAGCGCGGCATCCTGATGGCCGGCGGCCTGCCGCTGGAGCTGCCCGCGCTGTCGCTGTCGGAATCGCTGCTCAAGCCGACCACCATGCTCTACCGCAATCTGCTGGCGATGGACGCCGAGGAGCTGCTGCGTAGCCATCCGGTCGATGGCGTGGTGCTGATGGGCGGCTGCGACAAGACCACGCCAGCGCTGCTGCTGGGCGCGACCTCGATGAACATCCCCGCGATCTATCTGCCGGCGGGCCCGATGCTGCGCGGCAACTGGAAGGGCAAGACGCTCGGCTCCGGCTCCGACGGCTGGAAATATTGGGACGAGCGCCGCGCCGGAAAAATCTCCGACAAGGACTGGCTCGACATCGAAGCCGGCATCGCCCGCAGCTACGGCACCTGCATGACCATGGGCACGGCCTCGACCATGACCGCGATCGCTGAAGCGATCGGCATGACGCTGCCGGGCGCCTCCTCGATTCCGGCCGCCGACGCCAACCACATCCGCATGGCCTCTGAATGCGGCCGCCGCATCGTCGAGATGGTGTGGGAGGACCTGACGCCGAAGACGATCCAGACCCGCAAGGCGTTCGAGAACGCGATCGCCGTCGCGATGGCGATGGGCTGCTCGACCAACGCTATCATCCATCTGATCGCGCAGGCCCGCCGCGCCGGCCTCGACATCGGCCTCGACGATTTCGAGAAGGCGAGCCGCAAGGTGCCCGTGATCGCCAACGTCCGTCCGAGCGGCGATGCTTATCTGATGGAAGACTTCTTCTATGCCGGTGGCCTGCCGGCGCTGATGGGCCAGATCAAGCCGCATCTGCATCTCGACTGCATCACCGTCACCGGCCAGACGCTGGGCGAGAACATCGCCCATGCCGAAGTGCACAATGACGACGTGATCCGCTCGATCGACAATCCCATCTACAAGGAAGGCGCGCTCGCCGTGCTCAAGGGCAATCTCGCGCCCGACGGCAGCGTCATCAAGCCCTCCGCCTGCGCGCCGCGCTTCCTCAAGCACACCGGCCCCGCGCTGGTGTTCGACGATTATCCCTCGATGAAGAAGGCGGTCGACGATCCCAATCTCGACGTGACCGAAGACCACATCCTCATCCTGCGCAATGCCGGGCCGCAAGGCGGACCGGGCATGCCGGAATGGGGCATGCTGCCGATCCCGACCAAGCTCGTGAAGCAGGGCGTGCGCGACATGGTGCGCATCTCGGATGCGCGCATGAGCGGCACCAGCTACGGCGCCTGCATTCTGCACGTCTCGCCGGAGTCCTATATCGGCGGCCCGCTGGCGCTGGTGCAGAACGGCGATCGCATCACGCTCGACGTCGCCGCGCGCACCATCAATCTCGACGTCCCCGAGGCCGAGCTCGCAAAGCGCCGCGCCGCCTGGAAGCAGCCCGAGCGCCGCTTCGAGCGCGGCTATGGCTGGATGTTCACCAAGCACATCAAGCAGGCCAATGACGGCTGCGACTTCGACTTCCTCGAGACTGATTTCGGTGCGCCGATCGGCGAGCCGTCCATCTACTAACCGTCGTTCCGGGGCGCGCGCAGCGCGAGCCCGGAACCCATTTCACCGCGGTGCGTGCGGCCCGATGGATTCTCTGGTGCGCAATTGCGCACCATAGCCCATCGCTTCGCGATGCCCCGGAATGACGACAAGAGAGAGCACACGATGTCCAAACTTTCCGAAGCCACCCGCAACAAGCTCAAATCCGTCTCCACCGCCACCGTTGCCACCGCGCTGTTCAAGCGCGGCCTGCGCATCCAGATGATCCAGGATGTGCACCCACTCGGCGCGGACCAGCCGACCATGGTCGGCGAGGCCTTCACGCTGCGCTACATGCCGGCGCGCGAGGACCTCAACACCATCGACGTCTTCAAGGACCGCACGCATCCGCAGCGTAAGGCGGTCGAGGATTGCCCCGCAGGCGCCGTGCTGGTGATGGACAGTCGCAAGGACGCGCGCGCGGCCTCGGCCGGTGCGATCCTGGTGACGCGCCTGATGAAGCGCGGCGTCGCCGGCGTCGTCACCGACGGCGGTTTTCGCGATTCCGCCGAGATCGCCAAGCTCGGCATTCCCGCCTACCATCATCGCCCCTCGGCGCCGACCAATCTGACGCTGCATCAGGCGATCGAGATCAACGTGCCGATCGGCTGCGGCGATGCGCCGGTGTTTCCCGGCGATATCATCCTCGGCGATGCCGACGGCGTCATCGTCATCCCCGCGCATCTCGCCGATGAGATCGCCAACGAAACCTTCGAGATGACCGCGTTCGAGGACTTCGTCACTGAGGAGGTCGGCAAGGGCCGCGGCATTTTCGGACTCTATCCCGCCACCGATCCGCAGACGCTGACTGACTTCGCGGAATGGCGGAAGAAGAACGGCCGTTAAGGCTGAGACTAACGCACGTCAAGAGACGAGCCGGCGCATCAAGCGCCGGCCTTTTATCAAGCAGGGAGGACTACAATGAACTTCACGCGACGTAACCTCATGGCCGGCGCCGGCGCGGCGGCGGCTTCCGCGCTTCTTGCCCGCGCGGCCGGCGCCCAGTCGTTTCCGTTCACGCCCAACCAGCGCTATCCCGATCCCGCCGTCCAGATCCTCGATCCGAGCTTTGGCAAATACCGGCTCTATTCCTCGACGGTCGAGCAGGTCGCAACCGGCATGCGCTGGGCCGAAGGCCCCGCTTATTTCCCGGAAGGCGGCTACCTGCTGTTCTCCGACATTCCCAACAACCGGATCATGAAGTTCGACGAGAAGACCGGTCAGACCAGCGTGTTCCGCGCCAACGCCAACTACGCCAACGGCAATGCGCGCGACCGCCAGGGCCGCCTCGTCACCTGCGAGCATTCCGTCACCCGTCGCATCACCCGCACCGAGAAGGACGGCAAGATCACCGTGCTCGCCGACAAGTTCGAGGGCAAGCGGCTGAATGCGCCGAACGACATCGTGGTGAAGTCGGACGACAGCATCTGGTTCACCGATCCGCTGTTCGGCATCAATGGCGAGTGGGAAGGCAAGAAGGAGAAGGCCGAGCAGGCCACCACCAACGTCTACCGCATCGCCAAGGACGGCAAGATCAGCACCGTCCTCACCGATCTCGTCAATCCGAACGGCCTTGCCTTCTCGCCCGACGAGAAGAAGCTCTACATTGTCGAATGGAAGGGCACGCCCAACCGCAGCATCTGGAGCTACAATGTCGGCGACGACGGCTCGCTCAGCGGCAAGACCAAGCTGATCGACGCCGCCGACCAGGCCTCGCTCGACGGTTTCCGCGTCGACCGCGACGGCAATCTCTGGTGCGGCTGGGGCTCCAACGGCGCGCTGCAATCCGAGCCCACCGATGTCGGCGGCCGCAAGGTCTATCAGCTCAAGGGCAAGTCCGAGGATCTCGATGGCGTGATGGTGTTCAACGCCGACGGCAAGCCGCTCGCCTTCATCAAGCTGCCCGAGCGCTGCGCCAATCTCTGCTTCGGTGGCCCGAAGAACAACCGGCTCTACATGGCGAGCAGCCATTCGGTCTATGCGCTGTATGTGGAGGCGCACGGGGCGGTGTGAGGTGGGGCGATGCGTTGTGGGACGGTAACTCGTCCCACAACCTCCCCTGTCGTCCCGGACAAGCGAAGCGCAGATCCGGGACCCATAACCACAGGGAGGAGTTTGGCGAAGACCCGTAGTCAAGGAGTCCGCCGGTACTGCTCCCGCCTTTCACCGATAAATCACGCGGTATGGGTCCCTGCGTTCGCAGGGACGACAGCGGTGAGTGCCGCTACACCCCGGCCTCCGCCATCCCGGCCGCCCACAGCGCGAACGCGTAGACGATCGCGACTTCATCGAGCCGGTCGAACCGGCCCGATGCGCCGCCATGGCCCGCGCCCATGTTGGTGCGCAGCAGGACCGGGCCGCCGCCCTTCATGGTGGCGCGCAGGCGCGCGATCCACTTTGCCGGTTCCCAATATGTCACGCGCGGATCGGTCAATCCGCCCATCGCCAGGATCGCCGGATACGCCTTCGCTGCGACGTTGTCGTAGGGCGAGTAGGACAGGATGGTGCGAAAATCCCTCTCGCTCTCGATCGGGTTGCCCCATTCGGGCCATTCCGGCGGCGTCAGCGGCAGCGTGTCATCGAGCATGGTGTTGAGCACGTCGACGAACGGCACCTCGGCGACGATGCCGGCGAACAATTCGCCGGCGCGGTTCGCCACCGCACCCATCAGCATGCCGCCGGCCGAGCCGCCATGGCCGACGATGCGCTTGGCGCTGGTGTACTTCGCATCGATCAGCGCACGGGCGCTGGCCGAGAAATCATCGAACGAGTTCGTCTTCTTCTCGCGCTTGCCGTCGAGATACCAACCCCAGCCCTTGTCAGCGCCGCCGCGGATATGGGCGATGGCGTAGACAAAACCGCGGTCGACCAGCGACAGGCGGTTGGCGCTGAACGAAGCCGGCATCGCCATCCCGTAGGAGCCGTAGCCGTAGAGCAGCAGCGGGGCCGAACCATCGAGCTTGAGGCCGCGACGATAGAGGATCGATACCGGCACCTCGGCGCCGTCATGGGCCTTCGCCATGATGCGCGTGGTGACGTAGTCGGCGGCGTTGTGACCGGAGGGAATCTCCTGGCGCTTGCGCAGGGTGCGCGAGCGCTTGACCATGTCGTAGTCGTAGACTTCCGACGGCGTCGTCATCGACGAATAGGCAAAGCGCAGATTCGTCGTCTCGAATTCGTAGGAGCCCATCGTGTCCAGCGAATAGGCGGCCTCGTCGAAGGCGATGGCGTGTTCCTCTTTCGTCGTCAGGTCACGGATCACGATCGACGGCAGCGCATTGGCGCGCTCCAGCCGCACCAGATGGCCGGCATAGAGATCGAGGTCGATGATGTAGATGCCCGCGCGATACGGGATCAAATCGCGCCAGTTCTTGCGCTCGGGCGAGGCGAGCGGCGCGGTGACGATCTTGAAGTCGATGGCGTCATCGGCATTGGTGAGGATGAACAGCTCGTCGCCGCGGTCGGCGAGCGAGTATTGCACACCCTCTTCGCGCGCCGCGACCAGGCGCGGCGGCGCCTCGGGGTCGGCGAGGTCGATCAGCCTCTGCTCGCTCGTCTCATGGTCGCCGCCCGCGATCACGCAGAAGCGGCCGCTGGTGCTCTCATGCAGATGGGTGAACCAGCCGGAATCCTGCTCCTCATAGACCAGCGTGTCGTCGGCCTGTTTGGTGCCGAGCCTGTGCCGCCACACCTGCATCGGGCGGTGATTGTCGTCGAGCTTCACATAGAAGAAGGACTTGGCATCCGCGCTCCAGACCACGCCGCCGTCTGTCTCCTCGACGAGATCGTCGAGATCCTTGGCCGTCGCCCAGTCGCGGACGCGGATCGAAAAATATTCGGAGCCCTTGGTGTCGGCACTCCAGGCCTGCAGCTTGTGATCGTTCGAGTGGCGGCTGCCGCCGAACTTGAAATATTTGTGGTCCTTGGCGAGTTCGTCGCCGTCGAGCACGATATGTTCGTTGCCGCCATCGCGCGGCATGCGGCCGAACAGCTCGTGCTGGCCGCCCTCGCGAAACCGGCGGAAATAGGCGAACGGGCCGTCCGGTGACGGCACGCTGGAATCGTCCTCCTTGATCCGCCCGCGCATCTCGCGCACCAGCGTCTTCTGCAGGGCAGAGGTGTGGCCGAGCAGGCTCTCGGTGTAGACGTTCTCCTCGTCGAGATATTTGCGGATATCAGGATCGAGTATCTTGGGGTCGCGCAGCACCTCCTGCCATTTCTCGTCCTTCAGCCAGGCATAGTCGTCGGTCACGGTGATCCCGTGCCGCGTGAAGGAATGCGGCCGGCGCGGGGCGACGGGGGGCTGGGAAGCTATCTTGGCCTGGGTCACTCGATCCTCATCGTCTCTCATTCGCGCGGCGCCTTTTCCTTACCTCGCCCCGCCTGCGGGGAGAGGTCGGTTTGCATCGAAGATGCAATCCGGGTGAGGGGGTACAGGTCCCTCCACGATCTCATTCGCGGAGAGATGCCCCTCACCCCAACCCTCTCAGGACGAGCGTAGCTCGTCCCGGCCCCGTAAGAACGGGGAGAGGGAGAAGGCGCGTTCCCTTATATCGTCCCGATTTCGCGAATTGCCAGCGCCTCTGCGCCAAGGAGTGCGCAAAGGACTGCGCCAAGTCGCCGGGTTGTTGATCCGCCCCTTCTATGCTTTGAGGGGCGATACTCCCGCCGCCGGTCCAGCCTGATGCTGTTCAATTCCTATCCGTTCATCCTGCTGTTCCTGCCGGTCGCACTCGCCGGCTATTTCTGGCTGGGGCGGCGCAGCAATCTGACCCCGGTGATCTGGCTGGCGCTGGCCTCGATCGCCTTCTACGCGATCGGGAGCTGGCAGTTCGTGGCGCTGCTGCTGCTCTCGATCGCGTTCAACTATGGCGTCGGTCATCTCCTCATCGTGGCGGAACTCGCCCCAATGCAACGCAAGGCGGCGCTCGCGCTTGGCGTCGCCGGCGATCTCCTCGTGCTCGGCATCTTCAAATATGCCGGCTTCGCCACCGAGAACATCAACGCGCTGCTCGGCACGCATTTCGCGGTCCACATCCTGCTGCCGGTCGGCATCTCATTCTACACCTTCACGCAGATCGCGTTCCTGGTGGATGCCTATCGCGGCCAGGTCGCGGCCTATGCGCTGCCGCATTACGCGCTGTTCGTGACCTACTTCCCGCACCTGATCGCCGGGCCGATCCTCCACCACAAGGACATGATCCCGCAATTCGAGCACGAGGAGTCCAAGCGTCCGGATGCGCATCTCATTCTCTGCGGTGTCATCATCTTCGCCATCGGCCTGTTCAAGAAGACCTGCCTTGCCGACGGCATCCAGCCGCTGGTCGCGCTCGCCTTCGATGCGCGCTCGCCGAGCTTCGATCAGGCCTGGCTCGGCGCGCTCGCCTACACCTTCCAGCTCTATTTCGACTTCTCGGGCTATTCGGACATGGCGATCGGAATCTCGCTGATGTTCGGCATCTTCCTGCCGGTCAATTTCAACTCACCCTACAAGGCGACCAGCATCGTCGATTTCTGGCGCCGCTGGCACATGACGCTGTCGCAATTCCTGCGCGACTATCTCTACATCCCGCTCGGCGGTAACAGGCGCGGCCGCGTGCTGCGCTACGTCAATTTGCTGATCACGATGCTGCTCGGCGGCCTCTGGCACGGCGCAGCCTGGACGTTTGTCGTGTGGGGCGCGCTGCATGGCGCCTATCTCTGCGTCAACCACGCCTTCAATGCGCTGGTGCCTGATGTTCCGACGATGCTGGCGCGTCCGGCCCGCATCGCCGGCGCCGTGCTGACGTTTCTCGCCGTCGCTGTCGCCTGGGTGTTCTTCCGCGCCGAGAGCGTTGCGTGGGCGCTGCGGGTGCTCCATGCGATGGTTGATCCTTCGAACATCGTCCTCGGCCGCGAGGAGATCGCGGCGCTGGTGCTGGTTGCCATCTACGGCGCGCTGGTGTGGCTGGCGCCGAACACGCAAGCGATCATGGGATACGACCATGGCAATCGCCGGGTCGGCGAAGCCATGCGGGCGGGACGCATGCGGCCGCTGGTCCTCTATGCTGCGTCGCTGGTGCTCGCGTTCGGCATTCTGGGTATCCAGAGCCACAGCGAATTCATCTATTTCCGGTTCTGATGCCAGGCAGCTTCACACATCTGAAGCGTCTTCTGCTCGCGTGCATCGCCTGCGTGCTGGGCGCGGCCGCGCTCACCTATCTCGTCGATCCCCTGCAACTGTTTCGTCCCTCGCGCCTCGCCTTCTATTCCGACGACACGCGCGTGCAGAATGCCGGGCTGATCCGCAGCCAGTCGTTCGACACCGCCTTCATGGGTACCTCGCTCGCGATCCACTTTCGCCAGAGCGACATCGACCGCGCGCTTGGCGTCCGTTCGCTGAAGCTGGCGATGACCGGCTCCAACTCGCGGCAGCAAAGTTTCGTGCTGGAGCAGGCGATCGACCGCGGCGCCCGGCGCGTGATCTGGGAGATGGACGATTTCATCTTCGTCGATGCCGCCGGCATCGAGGCCGATCCGTATATGTCCGTCGATCTCTATCGCAGGACGACGAAAGGCGTCGCGTCCTATCTGTTCAGCGCGGCGATGGCGAAGGAGTCCTTGTTCGCGCTGTTGCGGTCGACCCCACCGCTGCGGGAGCCGCTGACGCGTGCGGCGCCTTATCTGCCCGTCAAATTCGCGCTGGCCGACGTCGACGACATCTACGCGCTGCCGCGGGATTTCGACGTCGCGCGCGATTACAACGCGAAGAAGACGCTGGCCTCCTTCGCCTGCATCACGAGCCCCGTGCGCAGCCGCTTTCTCGGCGAGGGCTATGGCTATGACGCCATGGTCCGGCATTTCGAGCAGGACGCCGTCGGCCTCATCACGCGCCATCCGGACGTGAGCTTCGACATCTACTTCCCGCCCTATTCGATCCTGCAATTCGTGGCGATGCGCGATGCCTCGCCGGAGACGTTGAAGATCGTCACCGATCTCACGGCAGTCATTGCGCGGCGGCTGACGCAACTTCCCAACGTGCGCTTGCACGATTTCCGCGCGATCAAGGCGGTAACGCACGACCTCGGCAATTACGGCGACGTCATCCACCACTCGCCGGTGATTGATGCGAGGGTCTTGCAGTGGCTGGCGAGCGGGGTCTATCGCGTCGATCCCAGCAACCCGCTTGTATCGCTGGATCAGCTGAAAGCGCAGGTCGAAGCCTATCGCGTCGAGCGACCGGCGCTGCCGTAGCCCGCATGAGCGAAGCGATATGCGGGGAGCTTGCAAAGGTCCCGGGTGTCGCTTCGCCCACCCGAGCTACAAGACTTTCGCAGGGACGACAGTGGCGGCGGCCTTAAACCGCCACCTCTTCACCAAGATACGACACCGCCGCTTCGAGCCCGCCCTTGCCATGCGGGATCTTCAGCGCGTTGAGCCCCACCTCGATCACGCCGAGCGTACCCAGCAGCATCGGCGCATTGACATGGCCCATATGGGCGATGCGGAAGGCTTGTCCCGAGAGGTCGCCGATGCCGGTGCCGAGCACGACGCCGCATTTGTCCTTGCAAAAGCGTTGCAGCACCGCCGGATCATGGCCGTTGCTCATGGTTACCGTGGTCACGGTGTTTGATCGCTCGTTGGCCTCCGCGACATTGAAGCCGAGCACCTGGCCTTCCGTCCATGCGGAGACCGCACGGCGTGTGGCTTCGCCGAGCAGGCTGTGGCGGCGGAAGGCGTTCTCCAGCCCTTCCTCGTGCAGCATGTCGATCGCCTTGCGCAGCGCGAACAGCAGATGCACCGGCGCGGTGCCGGCATATTTGCGATAGTTCTCGGTGCCTTCGCGCTCGCTCCAGCTCCAATAAGGCGTCGACATGTTCGCCTTCTTGTGCACCTCGAGCGCACGTGCATTGGCGGAGACGAAGCCGAGGCCGGGCGGCGTCATCAGGCCCTTCTGCGAGCCGGACATCGCAACGTCCACGCCCCATTTGTCCATCTCGAACGGCATGCAGCCGAGCGAGGCCACGGTGTCCACCATGTACAGTGCGGGATGGCCGGCCGCCTTGATCGCCTTGCCGATCGCCTCGATGTCGTTCTGCACGCCGGAGGCCGTGTCGACCTGGACGACGACGACGGCCTTGATGCTGTGCTCCTTGTCGCGGCGCAGGCGCTCCTCGACCTCGTGCGGCCGCACCGCGCGGCGCCAGTCGCCCTTGAGCACCTCGACCTCGGCGCCCATCAGCGCCGCGGCATTGCCCCAGCCGATCGCGAAGCGCCCGCTCTCCAGCACCAGCACCTTGTCGCCGCGCGACAAAACGTTGCTCAAAGCGGCTTCCCAGGCGCCATGACCGTTGGCGATGTAGATGTAGGACTTGCCCTTGGTCGCAAACAGCTTCGAGATGTCGGCGAGCAGGGTGTCGGTCAGCTCGTGCATCTCCTTGGAGTAGATGTCGATCGCCGGACGGTGCATCGCCCGAAGCACCTCGTCAGGCATCGTGGTGGGCCCGGGGATGGCCAGAAATTCCCGGCCCGCGCGAACGGTCATTGCTGTTGGTCCTTGTTGTTGGAGGACAGGCTGGTGGGTCGCTGAATCATAGTTTTACGCGCCGCGAGGGCGCTAGAAAAGCGCCCAAAACGCAGCCCTGACGGCCCCTATCGTTTGGTCTCGCGGCACCCGGCGGCCTCGGCTTCCTCGACCGAGCAGAACCAGCGGGTGCCCTTGCTGATCTTCATCTTGATCTGGGTGTACCAGCGGCTGGTCGGCTGGTGGTAGATGCACTCGCCGGCGCTGTTGACGTTGCCCTTGATGGTGCAGTCGGGCGAGGGGGCGACCGGCCCCGAGGCCGAGGCGAGCAGCACGGCATGCGCACCCTCCGGGGGCTTGGTGGCGCCCAGGATCTGCGTCTTCTTGTTGCGGACGCGCCAGTCCCAGGGCGCGATGAAGGCGCCCTGCCACATTCCGGCTTTTGCCTCACGCGCGGCAGCCTCGTCCAGCTCGTAGTCGTGCGAGATGCGGGTGTAGGCCAGTGCCCAGCCGCTGCGCACCAGCCATTTCTGGATGTCCTCGCCGGCGACCTCGCAGCGCGCCACGGTGCGGCCGCGCCGGTCGATCGCGCGGGTATGACAGACCCAGTTCTTGCCCTCGGTGTATTTGGCGAGCTCGTCGCGGGCCGCGACGCCGCAGGTCCAGCGCTCGGTCTTGGTGTTGAGGCAGAGCTGGTCGACCGCGGGCGCGTCGATGCCGCCGAGCCGGATGCGCGTGTTGCCGATCACGACGGAATCGCCGGCGCGAACCTTCGCCGTGCCGGTGATGTCGGCGGCCTCAGCCGGTGCAGGCAAGGCGAACTGAGACAAGCCGAGCAGTGACAGCGCAATCAGGAGTTTTCGCAACATGCCAGTCCGCGTGTGATGAAAATAGCGATACAGCCCGCAATTGTGGTCGGCTTTTGGCCTCGCGGCCAGCATATGCCTAACGGATAGGCTTTCAACTTCCCGTCATTATGGGGCGAGTGGCGAGTAGGGAGTGGCGAATAGTGCGCGCAGGGCACCATTCGCTATTCGCCATTCACAATTCGCTTGCGCGCCACCGCCAGCCCCATCAGCACGAAGGCCGACGTCACCTCGGGTCCACCGACCAGAATCCGCGTCGGCGTCTTCATCTTGTTCCACTCATAGGCGCGGAACGGGCCGCGGCGGCCGCCCTCGCCAAGACTTGCGACGATGACGTTCAGCGCCGGTGCAAAGGCGCGCGGGTCGGCGCCGAGATGGCCGAGCGCGATCAGCGCCAGCGCGGCGTCGAACACGTTCATCTCCGCAGCCATCAGCTCGCCCTTGACGTAGGAGAGCACGCGGTGGCGGATGAAATCGAAATCGCCGTCGGGATCGATCACCGCCTGCGCCGCCAGCGGCAGTGCCAGGAAGGCGGCGTAGCAGCGGCCGAAATAGGCGCTGTAGAGCTCCGGCAGATAATAGATGTGCGAGCGCGGATTGGCGAAGGCGCCGCTGGCCGCCAGCCGCTTCTGGAAGCCGATGATCCGGTGCACGGTCGCAAGCCGCGACGGCGTCTCCAGGATTTTCCAGCGCGCCAGGTTGCGGAAGCTCACCTCGAGAATGTCGAGATTGAGCGTCGGATCGAGATCGTTGCCGTAGGGGCGCTCGCCTTTGAGGTTATCGATCCAGGTCGCAACGCCGCCCTCATAGTCGATATTGTCGTTGAGCGGCACGGTCACGCGCGGCTCGTTGACGCCGGCGCGCACCTGATAGCCGCTGTAGAAGTCGAGCAACGGCTGGTCGATGATCGGATTGGTGCAGCCGGCCTGCGTCGCTGCGGAGATCGAGCACGCCGTGGTGTCGCAATCCGGCACGTAGACGCCGAAGCCGAGATCCTGCTTGATCTGCGCGAAATAGCGCGAGAAGCGCGGATGCGGCGCGGGCGCGAGCGCCGTGATGACATTGAACCGCGCGCCGTCGCTGCCCTCGACTTCCTCGCGGCTGATATTGACGCAGAAATCGACCATGTCGGCGACCGCGCGCTCCGCTTCCATTTTGTCGGTCGGCGAGGCGAGCCCGGTCTCGACATAGCTGAGCAGCGCCTCGATGAAGAACGCGTCGTAATAGGCCGAGCGGTGGCGGATCTGCACCGGCTCCCACATCGGCTCGGCAATGCCGGTCCAGGGCGGGTTGACCACGGCACGGGCGTGCGAGCGTGCGATGAAGACGCGGGCGAGGTTGAACAGCAGCGAGGAATTCTTGTAGCCGCGCGCGTTCAACCCTGTCAGCGCCATGATCAGCTCGCGGCCGCGAAAATCAGGATCGCCGATCAGATTGAAGGCGGCATAGGTCGGCAGGAAACCGTTTCGGCGGTACGAGCCGAGCAGATGCTGCGCGCAGTCGCGGATCACGCCGTCGATCTGCGCCTGCGGTGGCGCCGAGCCGGTGAACAGCGCCGGCGGCGGTTTGGGATGATCGAGCGTGATGCTGTCGACGAGATCGGCGACGGGCTGGCCGACCGCGGTCCAGTCGGGCTCGGCATCGTCGCGGGCGCGGGCAAGTGCCGCGCGCAGCCGGCTCAGCTTCGTCTCGTTACGCAGCTCGGGCAGGCCCGCGCGTCGCAGCAGGATCCGCAGCGCGGGATTGCCGAGCGCGGTCTTGTAGAAATTGGCCAGATGCGGATCGCCGCTGGCGGGGCCCGACAATACGGGATCGCAGACGTCATAAAGCGAGGGGCCGTCCTTGCGCGCCGTCAGCGCCCGGCAGGCGGCACCGGCAAAATAATGAAAGCTCATGAAATACCTGGTCGCGGGGCCTTGCCCGGGACCGGCGAGCGCGCACCCGTCCGCACACCACCCCCTGCAAGTCTTTGAAAAAGCTACCCGGATTCGCGGGAAAAACAAATGTGATGACCGTCACGGAAAAACCCGGCACGAGGGCTGCATCATTAGACTCAGGAAGGCTACGGGGACGCAAAAAATCCACATCTTGGGCCTGGAGAATTAACCAATACAATCAGCGACTTAGTTCAATTTTTGGGCAATCTATTGCCCGCAGCCCTATATCCGGTTAAGGGTTTGTTTGGTGCGGCGCCGCAAATTGCGCGCAATTCGGGGGCACTTCCCCGGCCAATCCCTCAAACCTAAAGCCGCTATCGCGCTACTCAAACAGTGTGCGCGCGCTTGGCCGGTCTTTGGCACTGACAGGAATGAAGCGAGATGAATGTAAGGCAGCTCGACATTTCCCGACGTACGATCGCGCTGGCCGCAGCCCTCATCGGCACGGTCTCGCTCGTCATCGGTGCCCACGCTGCCCTCAACATGCGCGCGCTCGATGCCGCCAAGGCGGTCTCGACCGACCAGGTCACCGGCTCGATCGGCCAGACCTCGCGCCTTGCCCTCGTCATCGGCAATGGACATTACCCCGACGCCAACGCGCCGCTGACGCAGTCGATCAACGACGCCCGCGCGCTGTCCTCGACCCTGCGCAAGAGCGGCTTTGACGTCGACATGGTGGAAGACGCGACCAAGGACGACATGGTCCGCGCCGTCAACCGCCTGAAGTCGCGGATCAAGCACGACACCGTCGTGATGCTGTTCTTCGGCGGCTTCGGCGTCCAGGCCGGCCGCGAGAGCTACATGCTGCCGGTCGATGCCGCGATCTGGAAGGAAAGCGACGTTCGCCGTCAGGGCATCTCCATCGAGGGCGTGCTCAACATGATGAAGGAGCAGGGCGCCAAGGCCAAGCTCGTCGTCGTCGATGCATCCCGCCGCAATCCCTATGAGCGCCGCTTCCGTTCCTACAGCCACGGCCTCGCGCCGATCAGCGCGCCCGACAATGCGCTGATCCTCTCCTCGGCCTCGCCCGGCAAGGTCGTCGACGACGGCAAGGGCGAGCACAGCGTGCTGGTCAGCGAGTTGCTCGGCAACCTCGATGCCCAGGGCAGCGCCGAAAGCGTCTTCAACAAGACCCGCGTCGCCATCTCCCGCGCCTCCGAAGGCGACCAGGTCCCGACCGTGTCGTCGTCCTTGCTCGAGGACGTGCATTTCGACCAGGCCGGCGGCTAGTTTTTCTCAGGGCTCGCGAGCTCTCGTAGGGTGGGCGAAGGCGCAAAGCGCCGTGCCCACCGACTTTATCGTTCCAACATTGCGATAGAAGACGTGGGCACGCTTCGCTTTGCCCACCCTGCGGCATGCGTGTGTAGCGCACGACTGCCTCTCCATCGTCATTGCGAGCGCAGCGAAGCAATCCAGGATCTTTCCGCGGAAAGACTCTGGATTGCTTCGTCGCTACGCTCCTCGCAATGACGGCTGGCGAAATCCTACTTCGACGCTTCCGCGGCCATCACCGGGCGCACCGGATCGCCTTCGCGCAATAGCGCACCGGCGCGGGCGACGACGACGTCGCCTTCGTTGAGGCCGTCGCGGACCTCGATATTGCCGCCCGACATCAATCCGATCTCGACGCGCTTGGTCTCGACGCGGTTGCGGCGGATGACCTGCACCACGGTGCCGGCAGATGAATATTGCACCGCCGTCAGCGGCACCGCGACGTTGCAGCTCTGGCCGGTCTTGATCAGCGCGCGCCCGCTCGCATTCAGCAGCAGCCGTTTCGGCGAGGAGATGCCGATATAGACCATGCCCTGCTGGATGTTCGGCTCGACCGTCGACCCGATGCGGCGCACCTTGCCATCCATGTCGCCGGCGCCGGCGATGCGCACCGTCGCCTGCTGGTTGACCGCGACCTTGCGCATATCGGTGGTCGCGACGAGAGCGACCAGATCGTATTCGCTGCGCGCCACGATCGTGAACAGCGCCTCACCCTTGGCCGAAGCGAGATTGCCGATCTGCGCGGTTGACGTGGCGATCACGCCCGCGACCGGCGCCGTCACCTGAAGTGTGCCGCCTTCGGGCAGCGAAAGGCGCGCCAGCACCTGGCCGGCCGTGGTGGTGTCGCCGGCTTCCGCCAGCACCTCCGTCACCTTCAGGCCGGGACGTTCGGGCCGCACCGAGGTCTCCTCGCGCGCGATGATCGTGCCGGTGGCCTCGACGATGTCGGAGA
This sequence comes from Bradyrhizobium sp. 18BD, assembly GCF_054185225.1. Taxonomy (NCBI): domain Bacteria; kingdom Pseudomonadati; phylum Pseudomonadota; class Alphaproteobacteria; order Hyphomicrobiales; family Nitrobacteraceae; genus Bradyrhizobium; species Bradyrhizobium sp. 18BD. The sequence goes on from NZ_JAVAYL010000022.1 coordinate 28,757, forward strand.
AGCAGGACTTTGCGACCTTCAGCACCGTGACCGCCGGCCCCTTGGGCGCGTCGTCATCGGCGGCAAGCGCGAACGGCGCGGACAGCAGCAGTCCGGTGAGAGCAGCGAATTTGAGCGAAAAGGAACGCGCAGGCAATGGACGCATCGGTCATTCCGGTTGGGGCCCTGACGGCCTCATCGATAGCAGAAGCGCTAGCGGTGGGCCATGGTCCGGCCGGATGAGAATACCGCAGCGCAGGCGGCGCGATGCCGCCTGTTCAATTAGTCTTTGGGAGACGCGCTAAGGTTCGGCGTCGCTGACCCTCCGCTGGAGGGAAGGTCAGAAAGTGCCCTCACGGCAGGGTCAAGAACTCCACCCAGTTCGGCTTCTTGCCGGTCGGATAGGATTTTTGCTTGGTAAGCGCCCCGCTGCTCTGGTCGATCGCGTAGACGGTCATGCCGTCGGAGAGCTCGCCGACCGCGGCGAGGTAGCGGCCGGAGGGATCGATGTTGAAGCCGCGCGGCTGCTTCTCGGTCGGCACGCTGCCGATCGTGGTCAGCTTGCCGCTTGTCGCGTCGACCTTGTAGGCGGTGAGCGTGTTGGTGGTGCGCTCGGAGGCGTAGAGGAAGCGGCCGTCCGGCGTGATGTGGATGTCGGCGGCCCACGGCTTTCCGTTAAAACCTTCGGGCAGCGCGGTGGTGCGCTGGATCTCGTCCCATGCGCCGCTCTTGGCCTCGTAGGCGAACGCCGCGAGGTCGCCGTTCAGCTCGTGGATGAGATAGACGAACTTGCCATTGGGGTGGAACACAAAGTGCCGCGGCCCAGACTTCTCCGGCACCTTGATCATTGGCGGATCGCTCGGCGTCAGGGTGCCCGCCGCGGCATCGAAGGCGAAGCTCAGCACCTGGTCCGAGCCGAGATTGGTGGCGAACACGAAACGGTTGTCAGGCGCGGGCAGGAAGGCGTGGGCGTTCAGCCCGGTCGGAATCACCTGCTTCGGCTCGGCCACGACGCCGTTCGCGGCAAGCGGATTCAGCGCGACCTTGTTGCCGCCATAGGAGGCGCTGAACAGCACCTTGCCGCCGCGGTCGGTCGCGATGTTCGCCATGCTGTCGGCGAGCGGTCCATTGCCGATATGGCTGAGCTGTCCGGTTTTGGGATCGATCGCGAAGCTCACGGCAAGGAACGGCTGCGAGCGCACGCCGGCAATCAGCACGCGGTGATCGGGCGTGATCGCGAGCGGCGTCGAGGCGCCGGCCTTTTCGACGCCGGTGAAGGCTGCGGTCTGCACCGGCGTCATCTCGCCGCTGTCGGCCAGCTTGAACACGCTGATGTCGTTGCTGTCGGCATTGCCGACATAGGCGAAGGTCTCGGCCATGCCGGCGCGGACTCCCGGAATGAGGGTGAGGAAAGCGAGGGTGGTGGCGATCGCAGCGTGGCGCGCGCTGCGATGTGTCGGTCTCAACATGGGCTCCTCCTTGGCCGTCCTTGGGCCGTGCGGCATTGTCATTTTGTCGCAGAGGATAGCGCCAGGCGCGTCACCGCACCAAATTCCAATTAAGATCGATCGATGCTGAAATTGTATCGGTTGCCAAAGGCGTCGAAGCAATGATTTATCGCACCGCCGCCGTCAGGTCGCGGGAGGGCAGATGCGGCCCGGCCGGGTGGTCCGGCGGTCCGAGCACGGTCCACACGGCGACGGCCAGCAGCGCGCAGGTCAAAATGGTCCAGGCGATGAGTCGTTTCCGCATCAGGGCAAATCCGTCCGTCCAATGAATGCGCCGGTGCGCGGCAACCATCGTGCACTGCAACCGGCGGCGTTTCTATGAACTCGTTCACAGGCAAGGGGATGAGGATGTCGTGGCAAAGCGCCACACCGGTTAAACCGATTGCAAGGTCTCGCTGACAAACTTGATTAGCGTTGCGCTTCGCCTGCTCAAATCGCAGGCCCCGGTCACAGGATCGCTCGGGAACGGCAAGCCTTCTTTCGCCGTTATCTCAGCTCTTGCGGGCGGAGGACACCGAAACGGAGGCTGGTACGTGTTTTGGATTTATTGGAACACCGCCTGGTCGCTCATCATCAGCGGCATCATGTTCGCCACCATCGTCACGCATCCCGACGCCGAGTTCGTCGAGATCCAGGCGGCGAAACAGGTGAAATGAGTCTGCATCTTGCTGGCGCGCCGTAGGTCTGAGATCCGTAGGGTGGGTTAGCCCACGGCTGCGCGAAGCGCAGTCCGCCGGCCAATGTTCGTCTCCGCGAGGACAGAAGTGGTGGATTACGCTTCGCTAATCCACCCTACGAAGTTACTGCACCATCGCCGCTGCGATCTTCTCCGCCGACATCAGCACCGGAAAATTGGTGTTGGCGCACGGCACAACCGGGAAGATCGAGGCGTCGACGACGCGTAGGCCTTGGATGCCCTTGACGCGGCCCTGGTTGTCCACCACCGCCATCGGATCGTCGGCTCGGCCCATGCGGCATGAGCAGGAGGCGTGCCACACGCCGATGGTCGCCTTGCGCACGAAGGCTTCCAGCGCCTCGTCGTCGTTGATCACCTGGTCGAAGGTGAAGCCTTCGACCACGAAATTGTCGATCATGTAGTGGCGCAGCGCCGCCGGCCCGTCCATCAGCGTCGCGGCGATCTTGGTCAGGATTCTGTTCCTGGTGTTGACCACGCCGATCTTGCGGACCTTGTCGGTATAGGCGGCCGGGAACGGCTTGTCCGTCACCTTCTTCACGATGTCGCTCATCTGAATGGCCGCCATCTTGCGGAAGCCGCTCATCAGCCGCTCGAGATCGCGCCGGTCGGACAACAGGTTGAACTCGACGATCGGTTCGGCTGTGGGATCGCGCGATGCAAGCTTGACCTGTCCGGTCTCCGAGTAGGTCTTGTTGACGAAGGTCAGCAGCGAGCCGATCTGCTCCCCGACCGCATGCCAGGCGGATTTGCTGAGCAGCACGACGAACATGTCGCCCTTCGGCACGCCTGACAGCCCCGAGGAGTAGCGAAGGCCAAGCTGCATGTGACGCCTGGTGTGCTCGTTCATCCGCGCACCGCGGCGGACAAAGGATGACAGCGAGATCGAGGGATGGTCCATCAGGCGCTGGCCGACGCCCGGCAGCCCCATCCGGACCGGGATACCTATGTCCTTGAGATGGCCGACCGGACCGATGCCGGCGCGCAGCAGATGCGCCGGCGAATGGATGGCGCCGCTGGAGAGAATGATCTCGCGCCCGCGGAATTCCTGCTCGCGCCCGTCGACGACAGCTTTCACGCCGACGCATTGCGTGCCTTCGAACAGCAGCTCTCTCACCTGCGTGCCGGTGGAGATCGTCAGGTTCGCGCGCTTGCGCGTGTCGCGGTCGAGATAGCCCATCGCGGCCGAGACACGTTGCTCGGCCTGGTTGGAATGCGTCACCGGGAAAAAGCCGTCGACGAATTCGCCGTTCTGGTCCGGCAGGAATGGATGGCCGGCCTGCTGGAAGGCATCGGCAAACGCCTGCGAGTGCCGCGTCCAGTGCTCTCGCGGAATTCTGCGCACCGGAATTTTGCCGTCCTTGCCGTGATACGGCCCGTCGAAATCGAGGTCGCGCTCGACCTTCTTGAAGAACGGCAGCACGTCGTTCCAGGTCCAGCCCTCGGCGCCGCGGGCGTCCCATTCATCGTAATCGGTCGGCGCGCCGCGATTGGCCATCTGGCCGTTGATCGACGAGCCGCCGCCCAGCACGCGCGCCTGCTCGTATTTGCGCAAAGGCGGACGCGCTTCGTTCGGATTGTTGTGGCTGACGACCTGCGTCGTGACCTTGAGCTCGGTCCAGTGGAAGCGCGGATCGAAATAGGCCGTGCCCGGATAGCTGTCCCTGATCTCGGCCGGCTCGTTGCCGGGTGGCGTGTCCTGTCCGGCTTCGCACAGCAGGACCTTGTTGGCACTCTTCGCGGAGAGTCGGTGGGCCAGCACGGACCCTGCCGAGCCGCCGCCCACGATAATGTAGTCGTACACGATTGGCGCTTCCTCTTGTTCTTGTCGGAGGAGCGTAGCGTGGATTTATTGAGAGGTCACGCGTCGGTGCGTTGCTGGCGATCTGCAGCAGCGTCATGACGCAAGTGAGATTATGCACGCGCAAAATTCCCCGGACGCTGCGTCGTGGCGGCGGCCGGGGTTGGTTCAAAGCATCGTCGTGTTTGGCGCCGACGTCAGGCTGGATTTGCGGCGGTCGCCGCGATCTGTGTCGCGAAGCTGCGGTAGGAGTGCGGCGCACGGCCCAGGATCCTGGTCAGGCGCGCGACGTCGCCGTCCTCGGGGATCATTCCGTCGCTGACATAGCGTTCGGCCATCAGGCGCATTTCGTAGGCCATCCACTTCGGCAGGAAGCCCGCCAGATTCTGCTCGAAGCCGGTGGGATCATCGCCGCCATAGACGACCGGGCGTTTCAGGATGTCCGACCAGATCCTGGCGACGTCCGAACCGGTCAGCGTATCGGGGCCGACCAGGTTGATGGTTTCGAGAGGCAGCTTACCCGGAGCGCGCTCGCGCCGGATCAACTCGATCGCCGCGACTTCGCCGATGTCGCGCGTGTCGACCATGGCGACACCCTTGCTGCCGATCGGCATCGGATAGACGCCGTGGTTGAGGATGACATCCTTGATCATGAGCTCGTTGTCGATGAAGTAGGACGGACGCAGGATCGTGGCGCTGAAGCCCATCTGTTCGATCATCCGCTCGGCGCCTGATTTCACCGCGAAGTGCGGCACGTTCACGAAGCGGTCGGCGTGGATCACCGACAGATAGACGAGCCGATCGACGCCGGACTCGCGGGCGATGTTCAGGGTGATGAGCGCCTGGGTGAATTCGTCGCCGGTCACCGCATTGAGCAGGAACAGCGTGCTGACGCCGCTGAACGCGGTGCGCAGCGAGTCGATATCGAGCAGATCGCCTTTCACGACCGTCACGCCGGCCGGAAATTCGGCCTTCGCAGGATCGCGGGACAGCACGCGCACGTCGGCGCCGCGCTTGACGAGTTGTTGGACAACGTGGCGGCCGACACGGCCGGTGGCGCCGGTCACGAGGATGGTCATGGGGGTCACTCCTGTTTGGGTTGAGAAGACACCCGCAAATTAGTGATCCACATTCGAGCCGATAGACGCTAATTATAGACCTAGTGTCTCATTGGTGGAACGGATGGACCTGCTTGCACTCGCTGACTTCAATCTGGTCGCCCGGCACGGAGGCTTTGGCCGGGCCGCTCGCGCCTCCGGTCGTCCGAAAGCGACGTTGTCCCGGCGGGTCTCGGAGCTGGAGAGCAGCCTCGACCTGCGCTTGTTCGAGCGCGGCGCGCGCGACCTGAAACTGACGCAGGAGGGGCGGGCACTCTACGAGCGGACGGCGCGGCTGCTCGCTGAACTCGACGAGACGGCAACAGCCATCGCCTCCGGCGGCGACAGGCCGCGCGGCAGGCTGCGGATCAGCGTGCCGCTGCTGTTCTCGCAGACCGCAATGGGAAAGCTGGCCGCCCTGTTCGCGCTTAGATATTCGGAGGTCCGGCTTGAGGTCACGACGGAAGATCGCGCCGTCGACATGATCGAGGAAGGCTATGACCTCGTGATCCGCGTCAATCCGGACCCGGACGAAACGCTGGTCGGACGAATCTTTCTGCGCGATCGGCTGGTGGTCGTGGCGGGTCCGACCCTCGCTCGCCATGCCGGCGATCGTGCCGTGCCGGCCGTGGTGCGCGAGACCGGCGATGTGACGCCAGGCTGGGATGTGGCCACGACAGGCGGACACCAGCGTATCGCGGTCGAACCGGTGCTTCGCCTGTCATCGCTCATCATGATCCGCGATGCCGTCCGAGCGGGTGTCGGCGCTGCGCGGCTCCCCGTCTCGCTGGTGAGTCGCGACCTGACGGCCGGCAGGCTGGTGCATTGGGGGGATGTCGACGGGCCCGAGATCGCTCTCTGGACGCTCTATCCATCGCGCCGGTTGCTGAGCGCGCGCGTCTCCGCGTTCCTCGACTGCCTCAAGGAAGCGTTTCCGTCGGGCGCGCCCGAGGAGCTTGCAGCATTCGTTGACTGAGTGAAGCAGCAGTCGGCCGGGTTATTGAAACCGGGCCCTACTGCAAAACCTTCGGCATCACGACAACGACGTCGACCTGCTTGCCCAGCACCCGCGACGCGACTGCAGCGATGACAGGCGAGTAGCTGTCCTCGATGTCGGAGGCGACGTCCTCGTTCCTGGCGAAGGCGTAGAGCATCGTGCCCTCGACCTCGTCGAAGCGGATGCCCGCGAAGACGCGATCGAATGTCTCGGCGCCGACGGCGCCCGCGACGAGCGCCTGGATGGCGTGATCCTGAACGAGTGTGAGCTTCATCATGCCGATGAGATATGGAACAGCCGCGCGAATGCAAGATGCGCGCGGCAATGTCTTGTCGTTCATTCAGGATTGCGGAATCTCGGACTGGTCAATAGTGGTGATGACGCCAATTGCCGCGCCCACGGTACCAGCCGTAGTGATGCCCGCGATTGCCATGCCAGCCGTGATGACCGTGGCCATGGCCGCCGCGGACCTGGATCACGGCATCGTCCTGCGCGGCGGCCGGCGGCGCCATGCCCAGCCGGGCCGAAGCCGGCGAGGATGAACCCATCGTTGCGATCAGTGCGACGGTCGCGGCCAGTCCGAAAAGCTTCGTCATCGTTCTCTCTCATTGCTCGTCTGATCCCGGCTCGCATCGCGACACGCGGGGCGCCGGGTCGCCTGCGCGGCTTCAACGGGAAAAACCGGCAATCGTTCCCACCGCGCCGGCCTGAGGCGGAACGTCCTTGATCCGGCCGTGAGGTCATTCCCCGCCAGACTTGATTCAAATCAAGCGGTGCCAGCGACAGATGGGCCTGATCCACCGAAACGGACCGGCTCATGATGGATGCTGCAAACTACACTTGCCGCGAGGAACTGCGTGACGGCACGCCTGTCGAGATTCGCTCGCTTCGGCCGGATGACGAGGGCGGCATGCTGGCCGCGCTCGATCAGGTGAGCGCGCGAACGCTGCTGACGCGCTTCTTCGCGCCGAAGCGCCATATCTCCGACAAGGAGCGTGCCTACTTCATGCAGATCGATTTCAAAAGCCACGTGGCGCTGGTTGCTTGCGCGCCGCATGAGGGCCGCGCCGCCATCATTGGCGGCGGCCGCTACATCATGTCGGAGCCCAACTCCGAGTCCATGTCCGCAGAAATGGCCTTTGTCGTCATCGATGCCTGGCAGGGGCGCGGCATCGGCTCGCTGCTGGCGAAGCACCTCATCGTGCTCGCGCGCGAGGCCGGCCTGAAAGAACTGACCGCGGAGGTGTTGCCGGAGAACGCGGCGATGCGCCGTGTCTTCGATCGGCTCGGCTTTCGTCGGGCGGCAACCCGGGATCCGCAGGTCATTCATCTGGCGCTGGCGCTCGGCTGATCGCGATCGGCCGCTAAGCCGCCACCGGCTGCTTCGACAGCAATTGCTTCAGCTTCGCCGCCGGCACCGCCGGGCTGAACAGCCAGCCCTGCATCTGGCTGCATCCGAGCTGGCGCAGCACCTCGCGCTGGGCTTCGGTCTCGACGCCTTCGGCCGTCGTCGCCATGTGGCGGGCGGCGGCCATGTGCACCACGGCCTGCACGATCGGCGAGGAGTCTTCGGACTGGCCGATATCGCTGATGAAGCTGCGGTCGATCTTGATCTTGTCGAACGGGAAGCGGTGCAGATAGCTCAGCGACGAATAGCCGGTGCCGAAATCGTCGAGCGCGATGCGCACGCCGAGGTCGCGGAGCTGCTGGAGGATCGTCAGCGCCTCATCGTCGTCGCGGATCAGGACGGTTTCGGTGATCTCGAGCTCGAGCCGCCCGGGCGCGAGGCCCGACTCGGCGAGCGCGGCTGCGATCTTTAGGGCCAGCGACCGCGACCGGAATTGCACCGGCGAGACGTTGACGGCGATGTGGATGTTGCCGGGCCAGGAGGCGGCTTCGTGACAAGCCTGCTTCAGCACCCATTCGCCGATCTCGCCGATCAGGCCGGTGTCTTCCGCGACCGGGATGAAGTCGGCGGGCGAGACCATGCCGCGCTCGCGATGACGCCAGCGCAGCAGCGCCTCGCAGCCGGTGACGACATTGGCCGCGAGATCGACCAGCGGCTGGTAGTGCACCTCGAACTCGCCGCGCGCGAGCGCCTGGCGCAGATCGAGCTCGAGCTGGCGGCGCTGCCGCGCCTTGGCGTCGTATTCGGGCACGAAGATACGGAAGGTGCCGCGCCCTTCCGTTTTCGCGGCGTACATCGCGAGATCCGCGCGCTTGAGCAGATCGTCGAGATTGTCGCCGTGTTCGGGCGCGATCGCGATGCCGATGCTGGCATCGGTCGGGATTTCCTGACCCTTGCAGTTCACGGGCGTGCGCAGCGCCTTGAGGATGTTGTCCGCCAGCGCTGCGAGTTCGGCCTGGTCGCTTGTACCCGCCTTGATGATGGCGAATTCGTCGCCGCCGAGCCGCGCCACCAGATCGTTGCCGCTGACGCAGGCGCGCAGACGATTGGCAACCTGGCGCAGCAGCTCGTCGCCGACCTCGTGGCCGAGTGAATCGTTGACGCCCTTGAATTCGTCGACGTCGATATAGAGGATCGCGAACGGCTTGCCCTCGGCGAGCTCCGCGACGCGGCGCTCCAGATGGCTGCGCATCAGCACGCGGTTGGGCAGGTCGGTCAGCGCGTCGTAATGCGCCATATGCGCGATGCGCTCGTCGGCACGGATGCGCGCGGTGACATCGTCATGGGTGGCGAGCCAGCCGCCGGCGGTGGCGGGCTGGTTCTTGATCTCGATCAGGCGGCCGTCGGCGGTCTCGACGATCGCGCTGTGGGTCTGGTCGACGCTGGCAAGGATGCCGTCGCAATAGGCGTCGACATCGCCCTCGAACGAGCCGGCGTCGTAACGATGCTGGATCACGTTGCGGAAATAGGCGCCGGGCTTCACGATGTCGGTGGAGAGGCGGTACATCTCGATGTAGCGGCGATTGCAGACGATCAGGCGCTCGTCCTGATCGAACATCAGGAGGCCCTGCGTCATCGTGTTCATCGCGGTGTCGAGCCGCTGCTTCTCCACCGAGAGCCGGTGCGTCATCTGGCGGAAGATCAGGAACAGCGTCAGCACCAGAAGGCCGATCGACAGCACGGCGACGGTGACGAAGAATTTCGTCTGCGTGCGCCAGGTGGCGAGCGTCGCGTCCAGCGATCTCGTCGCGACCACGACCAGCGGCACGCCGGTCAGCAGGCGCGAGGCGACGATGCGGTCCTTGCCGTCGATCGGGCTCGCGAGCTTGGTCGTGACGAAGGTGCGCTCGAACACGGCGATCTGCTCGGGCGAGCCGGTGCGGTAGTTGCGCCCGATCATCTCGTCGACATGCGGGATGCGCGCGAGCAGCTGGCCGTTCTGGTGGTGCATCGCGATCGAGGATTCCTCGCCGAGCCCGGTCGAGGCAAAGAAGGATTCGAGCTGTTCGGGTGCGATGGCGCGCGACACCATGCCGAGGAATTCGCCGTGCGGGCCGGAGATGCGCCGCGCAAGCACGATGGCAGGGCCGTTGCCCAACCGGCTTGGCACGACCTCGATCTCTTCCTGCGAAGCCGGGTCGTTCCGGAGGTGGTTGAAATAGCCGCGGTCGGCGACCGAGATGTCGGCGACTGGCCAGCGCCGCGACGAATTGATCAGCACGCCATTGGAATCGAACACGTTGGCGCCGGCGACGTCGGACCAGCCGCTGGCCTTTGCGCGCAGCACCTCATGCATCGCAAGGGTGCCCATCTCGCTGCGGAACATATCGGCTGAGGTGATGCCGTGGCTTTCGAGTTCCGCGATGACGCTCTTCTGCAGCACCGCGAAATCCTCGAACTCGCGGTCGAAATGACGGGCCAGCAGGCGGACGGCGCTTTCAAGGGTGTCGCGGCCGCTTTCGATTGCATTCTGGCGGAAGCGATCGACCGTGAGTGCGGTCCCGATGGCAGTCGCGGCCATCAGCACGAAGCCGCCGACGATCAGCCATGTCAGCGGTGCCCCGCGCCAACGGCGAAGCAACGCGCGCAGTCGCGCGGTCCATCGGATCGATGCGCCCATACAGCCCTCCCGTGGGATGCAAGATGCAGCAAAACCGACAAGAGCCCGTTACCAGCAAGGGTTAGGAAAATATGAATCGGTGCGGAATCAGGGGGGTGGTTCCGTGGGGTTGATTAGCCCGCGGAGAGGTGCAGTCCCGTAAGGTGGGCAAAGGCGCGAAGGCGGCCCACGATCTGTCTGCGTTGGATAGAGGTCGTGGGCACGTTTCCGCCTTCGCCCTTCGAGCTACGGCTGACAAGCCGCTTTGCTCACCCTACGAAGCTTCACCGCTTGATCTCCCAGGTCAACGCCTCCGAATTGCCCTTGGCGAACATCTCCGGCACGTCGAACTTGCCGGTCTTGAGGTCATAGCGGCATGTCCAGTCCGCCAGGCCCTTCACGGCGACGTTCTTGGGATGCTTGTCCATCGCACCCGACAGCGAGATCAGGAGGTAGCGGTTGTTCGGCCAGTCGACGCCGAGCCAGCGATAAGCATCCTCGGTGCCTTTCATCAGATTGGCCGAGATGTGGTAGTTGAGCTTCATCCTCTTCGTGTCGGGCCGTCTGTGGAAATAGTCCCAGGCGAGATCGCTGAGCGACTTCTTCGTTGCGTTGACGAAGGCGCCGTTCTCGACATGGTAGAGAAACAGGTCCTGCGAGCCCGAGCCGGTCTTCTGCATCCGCACCAGCCACTGCGAGTCGCTGGTGAAGCGGAAGCCGGCGCCATAGCCCTGCTCCGGCTTCAGCTCCGTCATCTGATCGCCGCGTCGCGCCCAGACCTGCCATTTGACCTCGAAAAGGTCTTCACTGTCCTTCATGTACTGCTCGAGCTTGGTGGCACCGTCGGGCGAGGTGAAGGCGAGGTCGGCATTGTCGCTGAGGACGAAACCCGGCGGCGGGCCGGACGCGGCAAGCGCGTGGGAGGCGGCGAAGGTCAAGGCGAGCGCCAGCCATGGCGCGGTGCGGGAAAAGGAGGTCACGGGAAAATCCTTAAAATACACGTGCCGAGCTGCGGCTTCGATCATTTGACGCGCACGGGGCCTCGTCGGTTCATCCGCGGCGTGCGGCGGCAAAACGGGATGATCATCCCATCGGCCGTCTTGCTGCCGTGGCCAAAACGGCGCAATTTGCCGGAGTTGATTTGCGACTTAGACTTAAGGGTTCGGCGACCGATGATCACTGCATCCAAGGCCTTCATTGCATTCTGTCTGCTCGCAGTGGTCGGCACCGTTCTGGTGATCGGGCCAACCGAGTTACGCCGTCTACTGCCGGGCGGGACGGGCACCGAGGTCGCGGTCGTCGCCAAGCCTGAGCTGAAAGCCGAGCCCAAAGCCGCGGCCGAACTCAAGGTCGAACCCAAGAAGGCCGAAGAGCCGAAGCTCGCCGCGGTTGCACCACCTACGCCGTCCGCCTCGCCGGCGGCGCCCGACGCGCCGAAGACGGGCGCCCTGGGGGAGACCCAGAAGCAGGTCGCAGCGCTCGCCGATATCGCGCCGGCCAAGCCGGAGCCGACCGTTGCGGACACCGGTCCGCGTTTCGACGTCGCGCGCGTCGACGATCATGGCGAGGCGGCCGTGATCGCGGGCCGGGCTGTGCCGGGTTCGAAGGTCGAACTGCTGCGCGACGGCAAGCCGCTGGACAGTGTGGTGGCCGATGCGTCGGGCCAGTTCGTCATGACCCCGCCGCAGCTTCCTGCCGGCTCCTATGAATTGACGCTGCGCGCGAAGGCACCTGACGGCACCGTCACGCAGTCCAGCCGCACCATGCCGGTGACGATCGCCGAAGCCGCACCGCCCACGGCGCGCGTGGCTCTGCCCGCCGCCAAGCAAGAGTTGAAGCAGGCCGAGAAGCCGGACGAGAAATCGGATATTGTGGCGTCCTTGCCGGCGCCGCGCCTGGCTTCGGTGCCTGAAAGGTCTGCGGCCCGGCCGAGAATGATGGCGGCACCGAAGCCGAGGAGCATGGCGCGCGCGCCCGCCGCCACGACGGTCGCATCGGCCTCTCCGGCCGACGCGCTCACCATGGCACCACCGGCGGAGGCGGGCGGAAGCCGGGTGATCTCCCGCGGCGACAGCCTCTGGGCCCTCAGCCGCCTCGCCTATGGCGATGGCAATCGCTACGCGGTGATCTACAACGCCAACCGCGACAAGATCCACAACCCGAACCTGATCTATCCCGGCCAGACCTTCGTGCTGCCACGGAAGATGCAGTGACATCGCAATCGGCCGTGCGAGTTGCGGGTTGCGACGTTTTGCTGTGTTCCCAGGGAACATTTGGTTCCTCCGCGCGTCTTCGTGATGCGAGGTGCTGCGCGCTTGGCGCTGGAGGAGGGCCAAGGTGGACAGGTCAGCGGTCATTCCGGGACGCATGGGACTGGCATTGGCCGGTGCGGCTCTCGTGATTGCGGCAGTGCTGTTGCCTGACAACGCCGAGGCGCAATTCGGGATCCGCGGCGGGCCGCTCGGTGTCGCGCGATTTGCCGTCGGCCACGTGATCGGTATGTCGCGATTGCGTCATGCCCGCATGGCGGTGCGGGGCGGCCGCTACCGTTCGGCGGCGTTGCGATCGCAGGACCCCCGCGGCGCCGGCCGCGAGCAGCAATCCAATCCCTACATCCTGCGCGCGGCGCTCTCGGCGCAGGCAGCGCTGTCGGGCTGGCGCGGCGGCCGCCATCCGCAGGGCTGGTGGCGCCATCCCGACGGCAGCTACGGCTGGGCCGGCCCGGTATTCTGGCCGTTCGCCCACGACGATCTCACCAATTCCGTCATCTTCGCCGATACGACCAGCCTCTCGCTCTACGGCTATGGTGACATCTACGCCGCAATCTTCGCGCCTTATGCGGCGACCGAGCTCGCCGCCTACACGGCGCCGCAAGGCCGGCGCGCGCGCAAGGTGCCGTCGGCGCAGAACATCTGCGATGCCGGCGACCCCGCTGGCTTCCCCGCGGACCGTATCACTGCTGCCGTGCAGCCGAACGAATTGCAGCGTACCGCGCTCGACCAACTCGTGGCCGCCTGGACGACTGCTCAGGACAGCATTCGCGCGGCCTGCCCGGCACAGGTGCCCGCGACCGCAGCGGAGCGTCTCGGACTGATGCAGGCCCGGCTCGAGGCCATGATCAAGGCAACCGACACGATCGCGCCGCCGCTCGCGAAATTCGAGGGCCTCCTCGACGACAACCAGAAGGCAAAACTCGACGGGCTGGCCAAGGAGCGCCGCGCCGCGCTTGCGGCGGGCCAGCCCAAGGACGCGCAGACGCCGGCCGCCTGCGAGGCCGGTTATGATCCGCGCTACGATGTGCAGGCCCAGCGCCAATATGAGCAGCTCATTCAGCAGCAATGGCCCGCTGACATCGCGTCCACGCTCAAGCTCGACGACACCGCCCGTGCCCGCCTCGACGTGCTCCAGGACACCACGCTGCGCACGATGGAGACACTGAGCGCCTGCCCCACCAAATCCGCCGCGACACCGCAGGCCCGCCTCACCGCCGTGAAGGCACGGCTGGAAACGATGCTGCAATCGGTCAAGGGCGTCAGCGACGCGCTCGATGATTTCGAGGCGGACTTAAGCGACGAGCAGAAGGCCGGCTTCGAGGCGATGGGGCCGAAGCGCGGGGCGTGATCACCCACACGCCCAGTCGAACTTCATATCCCTGAAATCAAGCTGCGCATTGCCGCCACCAAAATTGTAGCCGCCAAAATATTCCTCGAACTCGATATAGAACGGGCTCATCTCCGGCACGGCCTGGCAGGGCCGCATGGTGCCGCCGAGATGGTTGTGCGCGTGGTCCTGGCCCCATTCGTGCAGGCGGAAATTGTCGCGGCTCGGGACACCGCCGACATAGTAGTAATAGGGCTGATAGCCAGTCGGTGAATTCCGCCGCGTGTGCTCGTCCTGCGGGCCCTTGCCGGCATTGGGATCGGTCGCGCGCGGTGTCAGCGCGATCGCGCGGGTCTCGCCGAGATCGTTGCGCGGCGGCGCGGCGAACATCTTCTTGGCGTAAGGCGCTGCGGCCTCGAAGAACGCACTGGCGCCGCCGACGTCGAGCCAGCGCGGCCGGTCGGCTGTCGCGAGCGCAAGCGGCGCTGGCGGCGTTGCGAACGCGCCTTCGTATTCGCGGCTGGTCAGCAGCAGCGCGGCATATTCGTAGTCGAGAATGTCGGTCATCCGCGACAGCCGCGGATGCGAGGCACGCGCCATCACGGCTTCGCGGATCTCGGGATCATCGGGCGCACCGCCGTCATTGTGATCGGGCGCCGTGGCGAAGAACGACACCGCGACGATGTCCTCGCCATGTACGCGATAATCCTCCGGCAGTTTTAGCGTAAAGCCGTGCATCAGCGGAAAGCCGGTGATGGGATCGAGCGGCCATTGCTCGCTGCTGATGCCCGGCGGCAGACCATAGACCCAGCCCTGGTCGCGCTCGCGATCGGCGGGACGGTCCAGCATCTGCAAATCATACGCGCGCGAAGGCAAGGCAAACGCCACAGCTCTCTCCCATCCGAATCCGGCCTCGTCGTTGAGGCGATGGTTAGTCGCTGGGAGCAGCGATGTGGTTCGTGCGGGGAGGGCGGGAGATCATGCCATTCTGCCGGTGTTTTGCCCGACGAGTCAAACCGCGCCACCACCCGCGCAAGTCATTGATTCCAAAGACCCTGTCTACTGTGCATGGGGTTGTTTTCGCACTTTTTGTTTCTGGCTACCCCAGCCGCCTTGCCGCGGAGGTATCCATAACGGTCTCCGCTTCGTCGTGCCAGCTCAAGATCTCCATCGCGAGCACGGGGTGATTGAAACCCTTGAGCTGGAGATCGTCGAGGGCGCGGGCTTCGACGAAGGGCTCGACGATGCCGTAGACGCGGCGGCTGGCCACGATCTGGTTGGGCTTGGCTTCGCTGCAGAGGCGGGAGGCGAGGTTGGTGACGCTGCCGATCGCGGCATATTCCAGCCGCTGCTCGAAGCCGACCTGGCCGAGCGTGGCATAACCGAGCGCGATGCCGATGCCGAAGCCGAGGCTGTGGCCGCGGTTGCGCCAGCGCTCGGTCAGCGGGCCGATCGTGTCGCGCATCTCCACCGCCATCTTCACGGCGCGCTGGGTGTGGTCCTCGAACTGGATCGGCGCGTTGAACAGGATCATCACGCCGTCGCCGGCATATTTGTCGAGCGTGCCCTCATATTTGAAGATCAGCTTGCCGAGGGCGGCGTGATATTCGCGCAGCACGTTCATCGCCTCTTCCGGCTCGGTCGCTTCCGTGAATGCGGTGAAGCCGCGCAGGTCACAGAACACCACCGTCACCTCGCGGCGCTGGCTGGTGAGCAAGCCCTCGGGGCTGTCGGAGGAGGCGATCAGCTGCGCCACCTGCGGCGCCAGGAAACGTTCGAGCTTGCGGATGCGCTCGATCTCGCCGAGCTGGGTCGCGACGCGCTCCTCCAGCGATTTGTTCCAGTCCTTGAGCTGCTCGGTCTGCTCGCGCAGCTTGTCGGCCTGGGCGCGCACGGTCTCGTTCGCGGCCTCCAGCGCGTGGCTCTTGTGGTCCACTTCGGTGAACAGCCGCGCATTGCGCATCGCCAGCACCGCCTGGTTAGCGAAGGTGCGCATCAACCCGATGAGGCTGCCTGCGAACTCGCCGCTGGCGCGGCGCAGCACCACCAGCGAGCCCAGCGTGCCCTGCTGGTCGACCAGCGGCACCACCAGCACCGAGTGGAAGCCGGCATTGACGGCGACATCGCGCAGCGGCTGCTCGGCGGCATGGTCGAGGTCGGCAATCGCGATCGGCTCGCAGCGAGCGGCCGCATCGCTCAGAATGTTCTCGCCTTCGCCGATCGTGACATGCGCACCCTCGGCCGATTTGTCGATGCCGTTGGATTCGACCAGGTTGAAGCGGCGCGCCTCGGCGTCGTAGCCGTAGATCAGCACCGCGTCGGCGTGGGTGATCTCGATCGCGCGCGCGGCGATGGTCGGCAGCACGGCGTTGAGATCGAGCGAGGAGGCGACGGCGCGGCCGACCTCTTCCAGCACCTTCAATTCGTTGATCGACTGCGCGAGATCGCGGGTGCGTTCGTCCACCTTGGTCTCGAGATTGGAATAGGTCTCCTGGAGTTGGCCGGCCATGCGGTTGAACTGGCCGGCGAGATCCTCCAGCTCGTCGGAGGTGTGAACGTCGATGCGATGGTTGAAATCGCCTTCGCCGAGCTTGTGCGCGCCGTCGCGCAGCGCCGTGATCGGAATGATCATGCGGCGGGCGAGCAGCGTGCCGGCGAGGATCGCGACCAGCAGGCCCATGCCGATCAGCAGCGCGATGCGCACGAGCTGGTCGCGGATCGGCGTCAGCGCCTGCGTGGTCGGCTGCTCGAATAGCACGCTCCAGCCGAGCTTCGGCACGGTGCTCGCGGCCGTCAGCACCGAATGGCCGTTGAAATCGGTGCCCGACGTGTCGGGCTCGCGGCCGGGCGAAATCACGGCCGCCACCTGCGGCAGCTTCGACAAATCCTTGCCGACATCGGGGCCCTTCGACGATGTCGCCAGCACGCGGCCGCGCGGATCGACCACATAGGCGAAGGCCGCCTTGCCGACCTGGGTGTCGGACAGGAAGTCGGAGAGGAAGCTGAGATCGAGCTCGGCGACCGTGACACCGGCATTGAAGCCGGAATGCGCCACCGAGATCGACATGAACGGCGTGCGGTCGACGAACCAGGCCGGCGCGTAGCTGACGCCGCGCGCGACGGTGTCGGTGAAGCGCACGTCGCGGGAGAGGTCGGCATTGCTGCCTGTGGTGGTCGACTGGCGCGAGACGCGCAGCACCTCGCGGCCGTCGCCGTTGAGCTGGAACAGCTGGTGGACGACCGAGACCTGGTGCAGGAGTTGGGCGTAGTCGGCGCGGCGCTTCTCGAGCGTGTCCTGGCTCGCCCGCGTCACCCAGGAGATCTGGCGCTCGAGCTCGGAGATCGACTGTTCCATCCGCCGGGCCGCGGCCTGCGCCTTGTCCTCCAGCCCGCCGGTCAGCGATGTCTTGGTCGCGCGATAGGAGATCCACGTCTCCATCGCGCCGTTGACGGCGAGCACGAACACGACGAGGCCGACGAGGGAGACGACGTATTTGGCGAACAGGCCCTCGCGCAGAAACCGTGTCTTGTCGTTCGCTCCTGCCATACCCATCCTCTTGCGCCGCCATCGACGCCGGCGCTACGGGCCGTACGAGCCCAGCCGTCCTTCTACCACAATTTGGGACGGGGGACGGGTGGACCGGCGGCGTGGTTACCCGCCGTCAGCGTCACGTCCGGTGCGGCAGGGTGCTGAATTGTCGCAGCCTCATCCGTTCGGAGGAAGCCGCGGGCGGGACGGCCGATGTAAGGGATTGGCGTGGAGTCCAGAGCGTTGGTCCGCCCATCATCGATTGAAAAGCTGCCGCAGCACGTCGTTCATCGGCTGACTGTCTTGCTGCGCCGTCGGCGGGTCCGTCTGGGCCGGGGGCGCGGGCGAGGCCTGTGGCCCCGGTGTCGATGGTGCAGCCGGCAGGCTGCGGCTGCGGCCGGTGCCCGTGCCGGTCGCCGCGCCGCTCGAAAGCCCCTGCTGGATCAGATTGCCGATCGCCTCGCCCAGCTGTCCGCCGAGCGGATTGTTCTGCCCCGGCTGCTGGTCTTGCGGATTGGCATTGCCGGCCGCATTGCCGCCCGGCGCGGTCGCGCCGCCGAGCCCGAGGTTACCGAGGCTGCCCAAAATGTTGCCAAGCCCGGCGCCGTCAGGTCCGAACAGGCCTTTGCCCATCTCGCGCAGCTTGGCATAGGCGGCATCGGGGTTGTCGAGCATGCCGGCCATGTCAGGGTAGATCCGCGGCTGCGACCAGCTGCCCTGGATCATCACGGGGATGCCGAAGCCGACAGGATCGGAGGTGCGGCCCTGGCCTTCGGTCGTCATCACCAGCTTGGGCTCGACGCGAAAGCCCATCATCTTGGTGTCGAGCGCGATCGTGCCCGCGCCCGTCACACGCACCAGCGGGCCGATCAGATTGAGATCGGTCGTCACCGCCTGGCCCTTGTCGATCCGGAACGAGGCCGAGAGCTGCGACAGATCGGTGCTCTGCTCCTGGCTCTCCTGCCAGCCGGACAGCGTGCCCGAGGTCAACGAGCGGATCATCTGCGCGACATTGATGCCGCGGATGGCGCCGTCCTGGAACGTGACGAAGGCCGTCCCCTGCATGTTCGCCATCAGTGCGCGCTGGCTGGTGCCGGCGCTGCGCAGCGCGAGCTTGGCCTGCAGCTTGCCGTCGATGCGGTCGAATTCGGCGAGGCCCTGCAGCAGCGGCAGCGCGCGCACATTGACGAGGTCGGAATGCATCGCAAAGCTCGGCGCGCCGGTGGTCGCATCCAGAATCACCTCGCCCGAAACCTGGCCGCCATAGGCGCCGAGATTGGCCGTGCCGGCCTTCAGCACGCCGCCGGCGAGTTTTGCATCGAGCGCGAGCGGCGCAAGACGTGCATCGCCGATCACAGCCTCGTTCGCGGAGAGCCTGATCTGTGCATCGACGTAATTGAGTCCGGAGACGTCGATCGGCGCA
Organism: Bradyrhizobium sp. 18BD; assembly: GCF_054185225.1. NCBI lineage: Bacteria > Pseudomonadati > Pseudomonadota > Alphaproteobacteria > Hyphomicrobiales > Nitrobacteraceae > Bradyrhizobium > Bradyrhizobium sp. 18BD. Next base: position 47,392 of record NZ_JAVAYL010000022.1, read on the forward strand.
TCGCTCCAGGGCTGTCCAGACGCGCCCTGCGGCGATTTCGCCAAGGGGATCGCGAGCCGCTGGAAGTCGAGATCGACCTTGACCAGAGGCTTGCTCGCGATGTCGACCGAGGCCCAGCCGTTGAACGCGCCATCGCCGAGCGTGCCGTTCACGCCGTTGATCATCACGAGATCGCCATTGAGCCGCATCTCGGCATGACCTGCGAGCTGGGACTTCAGCACGTCGGGCATGTCGATGGCGAAATCAACCGGGATCGTCGGCCGATCAGTTGGTGGCGCCGGCGCCGCCGCCTTGATGTCGAACTTGGTCGGGTGCTCACCGACGCGCGCGGTGCCGGTGATGTTGACCTTCCGATCCCGGCCAACAACGGCATCGGCGTTGATGGCGCTGATGCGGCCCTCGACGCGATCGCGCAGCCGCGAGAAGGCGACCTCGCCGTCGGTGATCTTGACGCGGTCGATGGTCGCTCCGCCCGCATCGAGCGCGAGCGGCTTCGACGAGGCGCCGGCATTCGGCAGGCGCTCACGCAGCAGCGGCTGGTAGAGCACCGGATGGGTGACGACGAGCTCGCTAATCTTCGGGCTGCCCGACCACACGCTCGAGAGCGACATGTCGGCCTGCACGCTGTCGATCGTGAGGCGCGTGATGCCGCTGCGGTCCTTGGGGTCGGCAAGGACGAGATCGTTCAGCGTGACGTTCAATGTCGGCCACAGGCTGATCTTGGTGGTGCCGTCGATCGACAGGCGATAGCCGGTCGCGCTCTCGACGCGCGAGGCAATTGTCGAGGTCAGGAAGCCCGATGGGATCCCGACCACGAGCAGAAGCGCGATCACGACAATGATGGCGGCGAACACGGCGCCGACGAATTTCACTGCTCTCATCTCTACTTTCCAACGGCGGACGAACCGCGCCGAACCCGGCCGCCCGCCCGCTTGTTGCGCGTGAGTTTATCCCGGGACGGCAAGCCCCTCCAAGCGGTCAAAAATAGTCAGGGGGTGCTGCAAAGTTATGTGACTTATGACACACTTCTCCGGCGCGGTTTTACGCGATTCTGACGCTGATGGTTCCAAACGATTTGCCGCCGAAATTGACAGGAAAGTTCACAAGGAAGTTGAAATGAGCAAGCAGGCCGAATTTGCGGTCATCCTGAAGATGAACCCGATGTTCGCCGATCTCGGCGCAGACGAGCTCCAGCGGCTGTCCAACCTTTGCCACACCCAGCATCTTGGGAATGGCGAGGTGCTGTTCCAGAAGGGCGATGCCGGGGACGCGCTGTTCGGCGTGCGGCGCGGCCAGGTCCGCATCGAAACCGGCGCCTCCGACGGCAGCCGGCTGACGCTGAATTTCATGGGCCCGGGTGACCTGTTCGGCGAGGTCGCGGTGCTGGACGGCCAGAGCCGTACGGCGGATGCGACCGCGGGCGAAGTCAGCGAGCTGTTCGTGCTGCGGCGCGAGGATTTCCTCGGCTTTCTCGAGCGCGAGCCGAAGGTCGCGATCAAGATCATCGCGCTGTTGTGCCAGCGCATCCGCTGGCAGAGCGAGCGCATGGAAGAATCCATGCTGCAGCCGCTGCCGGTGCGCCTGGCGCGACGGCTCTGCGCACTCGCCGCCGATTTCGGCTCCGAGGTGCACATCTCGCAGGAGCAGCTCGGCATCTTCGTCGGCGCTGCCCGCGAGAGCGTCAACCGCCAGCTTCAGGCCTGGCGCAAGGAAGCGATCCTGGATCTCCAGCGCGGGCGGATCCTGCTGAGGAACATGACCAAGCTGACCGCGATCGCGCGGAACGAGTAGGGACGTCAGGTGCGTTCCTCACGACCGTGCCAGAGCCGCGTGATGAGAATATCACCCGTCTCGGCAACGATGACGTAACCGGATGAACCGAACCGGATAACAATCTGGCGGATGCCGTCCTCTTCCGCTGGTTTGCCAAGGGACGGAATTTCCGACAGCCGATCGATGGCCTTCCAGATCAACCGCAGGGCACGTGTGGTGGTGTCGGGACTAACTGCGTCAAGGAAGCTTCGCAGCCGCTCCATATCGTCCAGAGCGGCGGGCGAAAGCAGGATCATCTGATCTTGCGTGGTTGTGGCCGAGGAAGCTCGTTGGCCGAGCCCCAGCTCGCCGCCCATGCCTTGACGTCGTCGATGGGGACGGCAAGTCTGGTGCGTTTGAATTCCTCATAGCGATCGCGATCCTCTGCGAGATCCGGACCTGAGAGGTCGATGACCGAATCCAGCAGCGCGACGGCCTCGGCGAGCACCGTTGCAACATCCTTACCACGCTCAGAGGCAATCTCCCTGAGACGGGCATCAGTGTCGGCGTCGAGTTCCAGCGTGCGGCTTACGAGGTTCATGCTCAAAAGATAACACTTAACCTGCGCATGTCGAGCCCGCGATCGGGAGGGGAAACATCTACTCCGCCGCGGGGTGCACCATGTTCTTCGGCCTCGGCGCTGGCGCATCCGAAGCGTCGTGATGGCTGGCCGCCTCGGTATCCTCGCTGTGCACGATCAGCCGCTTGCCGAAGCGCCAGATCAGGGCGCCGAGATCGTCCATCACCATGAACATCGCGGGCACGAACACCAGCGACAGGATGGTCGAGAAGATCAGGCCGCCGATCACTGCGAGCGCCATCGGCGAGCGGAACTCGCCGCCGGCGCCAACCGCGAGCGCGCTCGGCATCATGCCGGCCGCCATCGCGATCGTGGTCATCACGATCGGGCGGGCGCGCTTCATGCCGGCATCGATCATGGCTTCGTCGCGCGGCTTGCCGGCGTGAATGGCTTCGATGGCGAACTCCACCAGCATGATCGCGTTCTTGGTGACGATGCCCATCAGCATCAGGATGCCGATCCAGACTGGCGTGGTGAGCTGCTTGCCGGTGATGAGCAGGGCCGCGATCGCGCCGCCGATCGAGAGCGGCAGCGAGAACAGGATGGTGATCGGCTGCAGGAAGGTGCCGAACAGCAGCACCAGCACCGCGTAGACCATCATCAGGCCCGCCGTGATCGCGGTGGCGAAGCCGTCGGACAGCTCGTTCAGGCTTTCGGCGTCGCCGGAGGGTGAGACCTTCACGCTCTTCGGCAAGGTCTTCATCACAGGCAGGTCGTAGATCTTCTTGGTGGCGTCGCCGAGCGCGGCCGACCCGACGAGGTCGGCGGCGACGGTGGCCTGCCGCTCGCGGTCGTAGCGGTTGATGCTGGTCGGGCCCTGGTCGAGCTTGACGTCGGCGATGACTGACAGCGGCACGCCGCCCTTCTCGCCGTGCTCGCCGAGCGGCACGCGCAACTGCTCGAGTGTCTTCAGATTGCCGCGCGCGGCATCCTCGAGCTGGACGCGGACCGGGACCAGGCGGTCGCCGACGTCGAATTTGGCGAGCGCGGGGCCGACGTCGCCGATGGTGGCGACGCGGATGGTCTGCGACAGGCTCTCGGTGGAGACGCCGAGGCGCGCGGCGAGATCGGCGCGCGGCTCGACGCGCAATTCGGGCCGCTCCAGCGTGGTTTCCGAGATCACGTTGGAGATGGTCGGAATTCGCTTCATCTGCGTCGCGAGCTCACTGGCGACGTTGTTGACGATGTTGGCGTCGACGCCTGTCACGACGAGCGAGATGGCGCGCAGGCCATTCTCGTCGAGGAACCAGAAGCGGATGTCCGGAATGTTCTCCAGCTCCTGGCTGATCGAGAACTCCAGCTCGCGCTGGGTGATGTCGCGGTCGGCCTTGGGCGTGTAATTGATGATCAGGGCGGCGCGGCGGACTTCCTGCGTGCCCGGTGGAACGCGTCCGCCGTCAACGAAGATGCTCTTCACTTCGGGCCGCTTGCGCAGCCGCGCGACGATGTCCTCGGTGACCTTTTCGGTGTAGGCGAGCTGGGTACCCGGCGGCAGTTCGAGCGCGAGCAGCGAGCGCGCGCTGTCCTGCGCCGGCAGGAAGCCCTGCGGCAGCAGCGTGATGCTCCAGATCGAGGCGGCGAAGATGCCGAAGCCGATCAGCACCGTGATGAAATAGTGCTTCACCGACCAGGCCACGATCCGGTGATAGGACCGCAGCACGCGCCCGGGCGGCGGCTCCTCGTGATTGCCATGCTTGAGGAAGTAGGCGGCAAGCACCGGCGTGACGAAGCGCGCCGCGAGCAGCGAGAAGAACACCTGCACCGAGACGGTGATGCCAAACTGCTTGAAGAACTGTCCGGCGATGCCTGACATGAAGCTTGCCGGCGCGAAGATCGCGATGATGGTGAGCGAGATCGCGATCACCGCAAGGCCGATCTCGTCGGCGGCTTCCAGCGCGGCACGATAGGGCGATTTGCCCATGTTCATGTGCCGGACGATGTTCTCGATCTCGACAATGGCGTCGTCGACGAGAATACCTGTCGAGAGCGTGATGGCGAGGAAGCTGACGAGGTTCAGCGAGAAACCGAGCAGGTCCATCGCCCAGAACGCCGGGAAGATCGACAAGGGCAACGAGATCGCGGCGATGATGGTGGCGCGCAGATCGCGCAGGAACAGCAGCACGATCACGACGGCCAGGATGGCGCCCTCGAACAGGGTCGAGATCGCCGCTTCGTAGTTGCCGTTGGTGTATTCGACCGAGGTGTCGATCAGCTTGAGGTCGACGTCGGGATAGGCTGCCTTGAGCGCATTGATGCGCTTCTGCACGGCATCGGCGACCTTCACATCGCTCGCGCCCTTGGAGCGCTTGATGCCGAGCGCGACCACCGGCTCGCCGTTGAAGCGGGCGAAGGTGCGGCGGTCGGCGATGGTGTCGGTGACGGTGCCGAGGTCATCGAGCCGCACCTCGCCGCCGCCGAACAGCGGAACCATGGTACCGGCAAGGTCGCTCAGCGTCTTGGCGCCGGCCAGTGTGCGGATCGCCTGGTCGTTCTTGCCGATTTCGGCGCGGCCACCGGCGACGTCGACATTGGTGCCACGCAGGCTCTGGCTGACATTGACGGCGGTGAGCCCCATTGCCTGCAAACGGTCGGGATCGAGCGAGACCAGGATCTCGCGCTCGACACCACCGATGCGCTCGACCTGGGCGACGCCGCGCACGCCCTGCAGTGCGCGCTTGACCACGTCGTCGACGAAATAAGAGAGCTGCTCTGGTGTCTTGCCGGGCGAGATCGCGGCATAGGTGACGATCGGCAGGCCGATCACGTCGACACGCTGGATCAACGGCTCGGTGACGTTCTGCGGCAGGTTCGAGCGCACGCGCGTCACCGCGTCCTTGACGTCGTTGAGCGCGCGGTCGGTGTTGGTCTCCAGTGCGAACTGGATGGTGGTCACCGACAGGCCGTCGGTGATGGAGGAGGTGATGTGCCGCACGCCCTCGACGCCGGAGACGGCGTCTTCAACCGTCTTGGTGACTTGGGATTCGAGTTCGGCGGGCGCCGCGCCGAACTGCGACACCGCGACCGAGATCACGGGAATGTCGGCCGACGGCAGCCGCGTCACCGCGAGCTTGACGAAGGAGGTCCAGCCGAGGACCAGGAGGATGATCGAAAAGACGACCGACGGCAGCGGATGACGAATCGACCATGCCGAAATATTGAGAGCCATCAGCGTACCCGCGTGCGATCGAGTTCATCGGCGAACATGGTCTTGATCTGGTCGCCGTCATGGAGCGAAGAGCCGGCGTCGGCCACGACGATTTCGCCGACGTCGAGGCCTTCCAGGATTTCCGTCGCGGTATCGGACGACAGTCCGACCCGCACCTTGCGCGTCTCGACAATGTTGCCTTTGACGACCTGCACGGTGAGATGGTCGATCGCGGTCTTGGGAACCGCGACGCCGCAGCTTCGCTTAGCGTCGATCGACGCGCGGGCGAAGACGCCAACCTTCAGCGAAGGATTGTTGGTGACGCTGATGCGGACGCGGCCGAGCTGTGTGGTGCGGTCGATTTCGGGTGCGACCAGCCGGACCCGGCCGATCAGATCGGGCGCATCGTCGCGGCTGATGCGTACGGTCGCGCCGGCGCTGAGCTTGGGCATGTGCACTGCCGGAACCTGCGCGTCGAGCTCGATCTCGTTGTTGACGGCGATGCGGAACATCGGGCCGGCCTGCGGCGAGGCGGGGGCGCCGACGATGGTGCGGACTTCCGTCACGAGGCCGGGGGCGGGCGCCTTCAGCGAGATCGGGCCTTGCGGACCGGGCCGCTGCGGCTGGCCAGGAATCTGCGGCGGCGGCGTGAGGCGCGCCAGCTCCTGATTTTCGGTGACCATGGTGCCTTCGGTGACGAAGACGTCGGTGACCTTGGAGCCTTCCTGGTCGGCGATCACCACCGCCTCGCGGCGCGGCACAAAGAAGCCGGTCACACGCACGAGGTCGGAGAAGCAGGCATTGGTCGACTTCGTCACGATGACGAGCGCCTCGCTCGGCGTCTCCTTCACCTCGGGGCGGCGCCGATGCTCGAACAGATAATAGCCGACGCCGAGGACGACGACGAAGAGCACGGTTCCGGCCGGCTTGAGATATTCGGAGAGGTTCATCGCCGGATCATCCTGGCCTGGCTCACGGCCGTCCGTACGAGGCCCGCTGAGAGCATTTCCCTGAAATAAAGCAGCGTCCCGCAAGGCTGCGGGACGCGCTTTGGCAGCATGACTTTACACCACATCACGACGGGTCACTTCAAAGGATTACGTCGTGATTACTTCGATGCGGTGGTCTTGTTTTCCATGTTGACGACCTGCACGCGGCGATTGACCTCGGCCATCGGCTGCGCCGGATCCTTCAGCTTGCTCTTGCCGTAGCCGACCGTGACGAGGTCGGTTGCCGAGATGCTGTACTTCTCGACGAGGTAGCGCTTGATCGAATCCGCGCGGCGCTCCGACAGGTCCTGGTTGTAGGACTCGCCGCCGGCGGCGTCGGTGTGGCCGGCTACCACGAAGGTCGAACCCTTCAGGTCCGGGCTGGTCAGCGCACGGCCGAGCGCCTGCACCGAGGGCATCGACTTGGCGCTGATATTGGCCGAGTTGTAGTCGAAGGTGATCTCGAGATCGATGTTCGGCTTGTCCTTGGCGGCAGACGCGATCTCCTCGCGCTCGGTCGACGACAGCGAACGGGTCGAGCGGCCGCGCACGGACTGGATCAGCTTGGTCTCTGCCGCGTTCGGCACGGGATCGGCCTGCGGGGCGATCGAGAGGCCACGGGTCAGCGGCTTCTTCGGCGGCGGCGCCAGCGCGCGGACGATTTCGTCTTCGGTGACGTTCTTGCTGTTGCCGTCGTCGCCGGCGAATGCGAGCGGGGTCGTCAGCGACAGAGCGGCGCCGATCGTGACGATGGACAGGATCGCGGTAAATCTTTTTGCAGCCAATCTCATTGCCAGTCCCTCCTGCGCAGTCAGCCTGCGCGGTTCCAAAATTTCTGCGAGAGGCCCCCGGGCAAGGCCGCCTGCGGCATCCGTCCATTGGTCTGTTCTGGGCCGCCGAGGGTTCGAGGCGCGTGTGGCCTCAACTCAAAAAAATACTAGCGTACTCCGTAGCTTGCGAATTCCTGAACGATGTTCGGGTCCATCGCCTTGGCATTGGCGATGTCGAGTGCGCCTTCCTGGGCGGAGCCGTTGCGCTGCTTGGCGAGACCTCGTCCGTAGAGCGAGGAGGTCAGGCGCGGATTGATCCGCAGGGCCGCGTCGAAATCGGCGATGGCGTTCTTCACCGCGCCGGACTTCAAATTAACGAGGCCCCGGCTATCCAGCGCATCGACGAAGTTCGGCCGCAGCCGCAGCGCCTCGTTGCAATCCTTCAGCGCGGCCTGGAGGTCGCCGACCACGGTGCGGGTCCAGCAGCGGTTGTTGAGCGCCTCGACGTCCTTCGAATTGATCCGCAGCGTGTCGTCGAAATCCTTGATGGCAAGGCTGTAGGCGCCCTTGCTGGCATAGACTTGGCCGCGCCGGTACAGCGCGTTCACGTCGTCAGGATTGGCCGCGATCTTGGCGGTCAGGCCCTTGATGGTGGGATCCTCTGCCAGGACAGCCGCGCTCGGCCCGCTGTCCAGGCTCGGCCCCGGGGCGGGATCGGCCGGTTTCACCGGCGGGGGCGGCGGCGGCAGGGCGGCCTCGACCTGCGGCTTCGGCGACGGGGCCGGTGCGGGCGGAGGGGGAGGCGCCGGGGCTGCGACCGTTTCGGCCGGCTTTGTCGCCGGAGGCGGAGCTGGCGGCGCGGGTGGTGCCGGCGGCGGGTTGTTCGCGACGACAGGCGGCGCGGGAGGCGGTGGCGGCGTGTTTGCCGTCGGGCGTGATCCCGCTGCTCCCGGAATGAACGAGAAATCCTCGGCGAGTGAAGAGGATATCCACGGCACCTGCTCGCCGCGCGAGGCGCGGGTGACGCCCATCTTGGTGCGGTTCAGCGTTTCTTCCGCCATCAGGTCGGGGACGCGGATCTCTTTCAGCAGCTCCTGCACGAACAGGCTGTGCTCGCCGCCGGCATCCGAAACCACCGAGGCCAGCGCCGCCGAATACATCACCAGCGTGCCGTTCGGCGCGATGACTGGGGTCAGGCCGGCCGAGAAGCTGCGGAACCGGCGCTCGAATGGGTTGCGCCTGGAGGCATCGATCAGCGCGATCTTGACGCCGGCGCCACGGGTGTTGAGTTCGCCGAGTACCAGCTCGAGACTGAAGCCGTCGCGGCGCACGTCGGATTCGGTCCAGATCTGCGCATCGATCGGCAGCATGTAGCTCTGGCGCGCCGACTGGATGCCGAACCCGCTGAAGAACACCAGCGCCACCGAGCCGGGCTTGATCTTGCCGTAGAGCTTGTCGAAGGCGCGGCGCATGCCGTCGCCCGTCAGGTTCTCACCGATCTCGACGGAAAAGCCGTCGCGCTTGAGCTCGTCGGCGATGTCGCGCGCATCGTTGATCGGTTCCTTCAGCGGGGCGTCCGCATCCGGGTATTTCGCGTTGCCGATGATCAGCGCAAAGCGGTCGCCAGCCGCAAGCGACGGCGCGGTCGGGACGAGTGAAACGAGCAATGGGAGAAGGAACAGGAAGCGAATTTTCATAATCAGCGCGGTCCAGCCAAAAAGGCGCCGATCCCAGCTTGCGCCGCGGCGACCTTAACTTACGCTCTAGGCATTATCAAACCGGGGAAGGGGGGCGTCAACCGCTTGGAGATTCGGCGTTATCGCGGCGATTGACCGCAACGCGGGGGCGCGCCGCAAGCGGAATGAACGGGCTGTCATGGTTTTGCTCGACGCGATCCAATTGGGCATTGTGGCAGCCATGCTAGGGCAGTGATGGCGACCAAAATGTGATTGATCTCACATTGGCTCGGGTCTTCACCGGCATGCGCGGCGTTTGACCTTTTCGGCGGACAATGGCTTGGTGCGGTCGATCGTCCCCGAAGATCCAATCAGAAAAGCAAAATCATGGGAAACGTCTACGAAATCTACGCACTGCGTTACGCGACGATGTCGCCGCGCACCCCCAGCATGAACTTCCTGGCGCCCGATCCGCATGACAGCGCGGCGCAGGATCTCGACTACTTCGTTTGGCTGATCCGCGGCGGCGGCCGCGACATTCTGGTCGATACCGGCTTCAATGCCGAGGAGGCGGGGTTGCGGGCGCGCAAGCTGACGCTCAATCCAGTCGACGCGCTGGAGCGCTTTGGCGTCGCGGCGTCGAGCATTCGCGACATCATCGTCACGCATCTGCATTACGACCATGCCGGCAATCTCGACCGCTTCCCGAACGCGCGCTTCCATCTCCAGGAGCGGGAGATGGCCTACGCGACGGGGCGCTGCATGTGCAACGGACTGCTGCGACATCCGTTCTCGGTCGAGCACGTCACGCTGATGGTGCGCCATGTCTATGGCGAACGCGTCACCTTCTATTCCGGCGACGGTGAGATCGCGCCGGGTGTCACCGTGCACCGGGTCGGCGGCCATTCCGACGGCCTGCAGGTGGTCAAGGTCGAGACCGCGCGCGGGCCGGTGGTGCTGGCGTCCGATGCCGCACACTATTACGCCAATCTCCAGCGCAAGAGCCCGTTCCCGATCGTCTACAATGTCGGCGATATGGCGCAGGGCTGGGAGACCATCGAGCGCCTCGCCGGCCACCCTGATCGATTCATCCCCGGCCATGATCCGATCGTGACGGAGATCTATCCGCGCGCCAGCGGCAAGGTCGACGCCTGGGCGCTGCACCTGCCGCCGTCACGGTCGTTTGCGAAATGACGGCGGGGGCTAATACGCCTGCTTGGCGTCAGCCTCTTCACTGGTCTGGATCAAATCGAGGCTCTGCTCGATCTTGCCGAGCAGGGCCGAGAGCTGCTTGCGCTCCTGCGTGGAGAGGCAAGCTAAAATCTCGTCCTCACGGCGCAGCAATTGCGGAAACAGCTCCTCGTACAGCGTGCGGCCCTTCTTCGTCAGTTGCAGGCGGAATTCGCGGCGGTCGGCTTCGTTCTCGACCCGCTCGATCAGCTCCTCATGCAGCAACGTGGTGACAGCGCGGCTGATCGTGGATTTGTGCGTGCGGGTGCATTGCGAGATGTACTGCGCGCTGCAGGCATCGTTGCGGAAACCGAGCGTCGCGATCACGCGCCAGGCCGGAATGTCGATGCCGTGCCGCTCCTGATATTCGACCGCGAGCGCGGAACTCACCTCCGCCGCAAGCCGGTTGAGGCGGAACGGCACGAACTTGAACAGATCGAGCCGTGACTTTGGCCGCGGTGAAGCCTCATCGGCCTGCCGTGTCTTCAGCGCGATGTCGCTGGATGTCCTCGCCAAGGGGGCACTCCGAATTCCAGTTGACGGCCGGCCGGCTCCGGTCCAAAATAGTTGCACGTGAGACTATCTAGCAGATCAGTCCTCTCCTGACCAGAGCCGAGGTTAGTGTATGGCGCCCGCCAATACGCATCAGGCCAAATCCCAGTTCGGCTATCGCCGCCACGCAGACCAGGATCGCCCCGGCCGAAGTCCGGCTGAGCATCCGGTGGTGGTCGTCGGCGCAGGGCCCGTCGGGCTGTCGCTGGCGATTGATCTCGCCCAGCGCGGCCAGCGCGTCGTCCTTCTGGATGATGCCGACCGCATCGGCGAAGGTTCGCGCGCGATCTGCTTCTCAAAACGCTCGCTGGAATATTGGGACCGGCTCGGCGTCGCCGACCGCATGGTCGACAAGGGCGTGGTGTGGAGCGTTGGCCGGATCTTTCACGGCGAGTCGCAGCTCTATCAGTTCAACTTGCTGCCGGAGGACGGTCACAAGCGGCCGGCCTTCATCAACCTTCAGCAATATTACGCCGAGGCCTATCTGGTCGATCGCATCGGCGATCTGCCCGGCGTTGATCTGCGCTGGCGCAACGAGGTGACGGCGGTCGAGCAGCGCAACGACTCCGTCGCGCTGACGATCGAGACGCCTGATGGTGCCTATCGCCTGCACGCGCAATATGTCGTCGCCTGCGATGGCGCGCGCTCGTCGCTGCGGCAGATGGTCGGCGCAGAATTCGCAGGACAGGTGTTCGAGGATCAGTTCCTAATCGCCGACGTCAAGATGACTGCGGAATTCCCGACCGAGCGTTGGTTCTGGTTCGATCCGCCGTTTCATGCGGGACGTTCAGCGCTGCTGCACCGGCAGCCCGACGATGTCTGGCGCATCGACCTTCAGCTCAATCGTTACGCCGATCCCGTCGTCGAGAAGAAGCCCGAGAACGTGCGGCCGCGGATCGCGCGCATGCTCGGCCACGACAAGTTCGAGTTCGAGTGGATCTCGCTCTACAAGTTCCAGTGCCGGCGGATGGACCGCTTCATCCATGGCCGCGTGATCTTTGCCGGCGATTCCGCGCACCAGGTTTCGCCCTTCGGCGCGCGCGGCGCGAACTCGGGGCTCGAGGACGCCGAGAATTTGTCCTGGAAGCTCGACCGCGTGCTGCGTGGCGCCTCGCCCGCAAGCCTGCTCGAGACCTATCATGTCGAGCGCAGTCTGGCTGCTGACGAGAACATCCGCGAGTCCACCCGCTCGACCGATTTCATGGCGCCGAACTCGCATCAGGAAGCACGGCTGCGCAAGGCGGTGCTGTCGCTGGCGAAGGAGACCGAGTTCGGCAAGCGCATGGTCAACGGCGGCCGGCTCTCGGTGCCGTGCAGCTACGACTCGCCGCTGTCATCGCGCGATGCGGATGCGTGGCGTGGTGGACCGTCGCCGGGCTGTTCCATGCTCGATGCGCCGGTTACGACGCGCGCAGGCGAGCAGGCCTATCTGACCGATGCGTTCTGCAAGGGTGGAACGGATTTTACCCTGCTGTCGTTCAGCAATGGCGCGGCGATCGATGTGCCCGATGGCGTGAAGGATATCCGCATCGGCGGCGAGGGTGGGCTTGTGGACCCCCAAGGCCTGGTCGCCAGGCGCTACGACGCCGAGCCGGGTGCGGCCTATCTGCTCAGGCCCGATGGCTACGTCGCCGCGCGCTTCCGTCATCCGACGCGTGAGGCGATCGCGGCAGCATTATCGCGCGCCGCAGGCTTGAATTGAGGTTTCGCATGCCGCTTTCGACCAGTTCCAACTTCGCGCGGCCCGACGATGCCTTTCGCGCCATCGTCGAAGCGCATCGTGGTCTCACGGAGGAGCAGAGCGCCGATTTCGACGCGGCGCTGGTGCTGATCCTCGCCAACCATATCGGCGATATCGACGTGCTGCGGGACGCGCTCGTGCTGGCGAAACGCCGCATGATCGACGGCCAGCAGCAACAACAGCAACAACAATGACCCAAGACTCAAGGATGAACTGATGGCGAAGAACTTCGCATCCACCGGCGATCTCTCCGAAAAGAAGATCACTTTCTCCGAGATCGGCACCGACCTCTACGCCTTCACCGCCGAGGGCGACCCGAACACCGCCATCATCGTCGGCGATGACGGCTGCCTCGTGTTCGACGCGCAGGCGACGCCAGCGATGGCCAACAAGGTGATCGAGCGCGTCAAGGCCGTCACCGACAAGCCGATCAAGTATGTCGTGCTCTCGCACTACCACGCCGTGCGCGTGTTGGGGGCCTCCGCGTACAAGGCGCAAGGAATCGTCGCTTCGCAGGAGACCTATCGGCTGATCGAAGAGCGCGGCAAGCAGGATTGGGATTCCGAGTACGGCCGTTTCCCGCGCCTGTTCCAGGATGCGCAGAGCATCCCCGGCCTGACCTGGCCGACGCTGACTTTTGAAGGCGAGATGTCGATCTATCTCGGCAAGCGCGAAGTGCGCTTGATGCAGCTCGGCGCGGGCCACACCTCGGGCGACATCGTCGCCTGGGTGCCGGATGCCGAGGTGATGTTCTCCGGTGATCTCATCGAATACCACTCGGCCTGCTATTGCGGTGATGCCCACTTGCGCGAATGGCCGCTGACGCTGAACGAGATTCGCAACTTCAATCCGAAGGCGATCGCGCCGGGCCGCGGCGATGCGCTGAAGGGTACAGCCACCGTGCGCGAAGCCATTGCGATGACGCGCGACTTCGTCACCTCGCTCTATGGCGCGGCCGAGATCTCGGTCGCCAAGGGCCGCACGCTGAAGGAATCGATGGCGGCGACGCGCGAGGTGATGGATCCGAAGTTCCACAGCTTCGCCATCTACGAGCACTGCCTGCCGTTCAACGTGTCGCGTGCCTACGACGAAGCGTCGGGCATTGACGATCCCGTGATCTGGACCGACAAGCGCGACCAGGAAATGTGGGCCGCCCTGCAAGGAGGAGGATAGTCATGAACATCAATACCTCGCCTGATCAGGTCATCCGCAGCTCGGCCCAGGTGACGCCGGGCTATATGTCCGGCTTCGGCAACAGCTTTGAGACCGAAGCATTGCCCGGCGCGCTGCCGATCGGCCGCAACTCGCCGCAGCGCTGCGCCTATGGGCTTTATGCCGAGCAGCTTTCCGGCTCGCCCTTCACGGCGCCGCGCGGCACCAATGAGCGCTCCTGGCTCTATCGCATCCGTCCGTCGGTGAAGCATTCCGGCCGCTTCGAGAAGGTCGATGCCGGCCTGTGGCGCTCGGCGCCGTGTCATGAATATGATCTGCCGATCGCGCAGCTGCGCTGGGACCCGACGCCGCTGCCGAAGGAGGAGGTCACCTTCGTCCAGGGCGTGCAAACGATGACGACCGCGGGCGACGTGAACACCCAGGCCGGCATGGCCGCGCATGTCTATCTCATCACCAAGTCGATGGTGGACCAGCACTTCTATAATGCCGACGGCGAGCTGATGTTCGTGCTTCAGCAGGGCAATCTTCGCCTCGTCACCGAGTTCGGCCGCATCGACGCTGAGCCCGGCGAGATCGTGGTGATCCCGCGTGGCGTCAAATTCCGCGTCGAGATTCCGAACGGTCCGGCACGCGGCTATCTCTGCGAAAACTACGGCGGCGCCTTCACGCTGCCGGAGCGCGGGCCGATCGGCGCCAACTGCCTCGCCAATGCGCGCGACTTCCTCACGCCGGTTGCGAACTACGAGGACAAGGACACGCCGACCGAGCTGTTCGTGAAATGGGGCGGGTCGCTGTTCAAGACCACGCTGCCGCATTCGCCGATCGACGTCGTCGCCTGGCACGGCAATTACGCGCCGTACAAATACGATCTGCGCACCTTCGCGCCGGTCGGCGCGATCGGCTTCGACCATCCCGATCCCTCGATCTTCACGGTGCTGACCTCGCCGTCGGAGACCGCGGGCACCGCGAATATCGACTTCGTCATCTTCCCCGAGCGCTGGATGGTCGCGGACAACACGTTCCGTCCGCCGTGGTATCACATGAACATCATGAGCGAGTTCATGGGCCTGATCTACGGCGTCTACGACGCCAAGCCGCAGGGCTTCGTCCCCGGCGGCATCAGCCTGCACAATTGCATGCTGCCTCACGGCCCCGACCGCGACGCCTTCGAGCACGCCAGCAACGGCGAGCTGAAGCCGGTGAAGCTGACGGGCACCATGGCCTTCATGTTCGAGACCCGCTACCCGCAGCGCGTCACCGCGCACGCCGCGAATGCGTCGACGCTGCAGGATGATTACGCGGATTGCTGGAAGGGACTGGAGAAGCGGTTCGATCCGAACCGGCCGTAGTTCTCTTCACCCTCTCCCCTTGTGGGAGAGGGTGGCTCGCCGCGTAGCGGCGAGACGGGTGAGGGGTCCCTCTCCGCGACCTCTCTTACAATTTGAGTTCGCCGATAGAGACCCCTCATCCGGCGCTTCGCGCCACCTTCTCCCACAAGGGGAGAAGGAAGAAAGAATCGAGCCGCAAGTGACAACCCACCCCAACGACCCCAGCCTCCGCTCCTTCATCGACATCGATCCCGCCTCTGACTTCCCGATCCAGAACCTGCCCTATGGCGTGTTCTCGACCGCGGCCAATCCGACGCCGCGGGTTGGTGTGGCGATCGGCAGCTATGTGCTCGATCTCTGGGAGCTCGAGCAGGATTCGCGGCTCGATGTCGGTCCGCTTGGCGTGTTCTCCGGACCCTCGCTCAACCCGTTCATGGCGCTTGGGCCCAAAGTCTGGACGAAGACGCGGGCGCGGATCAGTGAGCTCTTGCGCCACGATCATCCGGAGCTGCGCGACAATGAGGAGCTGCGCAAGCAGGCACTGGTCCCGATGCGCGAGGCAAAACTCCATCTGCCGTTTGCGGTCTCGGGCTACACGGATTTCTATTCGTCGAAGGAGCACGCCACCAATGTCGGCGTGATGTTCCGCGGCAAGGACAATGCGCTGCAGCCGAACTGGCTGCATATGCCGATCGCCTATAACGGCCGCGCCTCCACGGTCGTGGTCTCCGGCACGCAGGTGAAGCGGCCGCGCGGGCAGTTGAAGCCGCCGAATGTCGAGGTGCCGAGTTTCGGCCCGTGCAAACGGCTCGATTTCGAGCTGGAGATGGGCGTCGTGGTCGGCCAGCCCTCAGTCATGGGCGGCATGCTGACGGAGAGCCAGGCCGAGGAGATGATCTTCGGCTTCGTGCTGCTCAACGACTGGAGCGCGCGCGACATCCAGCAATGGGAATATGTGCCGCTCGGCCCGTTCCTGGCGAAAGCGTTCGCGACCTCGATCAGCCCATGGGTGGTGACGCGCGAGGCGCTGGAGCCGTTCCGCCTGAACGGGCCGGCGCAGGAGCCGGTGCCGCTCGATTATCTCAAGCAGGGCAAGCCGCAGAACTATAATGTCGAGCTCGACGTGTCCTTGCGCGCCGCCGGCGCCAACGCGCCCGCGAGCATCAGCCGCACCAATTTCAAGTACATGTACTGGTCGTCGGTGCAGCAACTGATGCACCACGCCTCCTCGGGCTGCGCCATGAATGTCGGCGATCTCCTCGGCAGCGGTACCATTTCCGGCCCGGAGAAGAACCAGCGCGGCAGCCTCCTGGAGATCAGCTGGAACGGCACCGAGCCGATCGAGCTTCCTGGTGGTGTCGAACGATCGTTCCTGGAAGACGGCGACAGCCTCGTGATGCGCGGCTGGTGCCAGGGCAACGGCTACCGCGTCGGATTCGGCGAGGTCGAGGGGACGATTTTGGCGGCGGAGTAGCCTCCGCCCTCACCACAACCTCCGTCATTGCGAGGAGCCACCCGGTCCCGCCTTCGGCGGGCCGGATGACAGGCTCCGCGACGAAGCAATCGAGAGTCCGTCCGTTGAGGCATTCTGGATTGCTTCGCTGCGCTCGCAATGACGGTGTGGAGAAAGCCTATCGCCTCTCCGGCGGCACGTCGCGCACCCGTGCGCAATGCGCGACGACGTCCTCCACGCTGTACTTCAAATGCACCCGCTTGTCGGACGGCGCCTGCTTGGTCGTGCATACGCCCGGCCGCCATTCCTGCGTCGGCCGGATCGGGCGCGGGGCAAAACCGCCGCCGCAGTTCGGGCAGACGTTGGAGAGTCTTGTCTCGACGCAGTCCGCGCAGAACGTGCATTCATAGGAGCAGATCCGCGCATCCGTTGCACTTGGCGGCAGGTCGCGGTCGCAATATTCGCAGTTCGGTCGAAGCTGGAGGGCCATGGCGCAATCTCCGTCAATTGCCGCGATCATCGCAGATCGCGCGTGCGGCGCGAATGACGTAGTTCCCTCGATTTCAGCCGGGCTTGATCTCCTTCAGCGGCAGCTTCGAGCTTTCCTTCAGCCGGTCGAGCACGATCGAGGAACGCACATGCGCCACGCTCTGATGTGGCATCAGGACATCGTTGACGAGGTTGGACAGACCCTTGAGGTCGCGCAGCACGGCCTTGAGCACGTAGTCGGCGTCACCCGTCAGCGAATAGGCCTCCTGGATCTCGTCGATCCGGTTCACCAGGGCGCGGAAGCGCTTTGAATTGTCCGGCGAGTGGGTCGCGAGCCCCACCTGGATGAAGGCGATGACGCCGAAGCCGAGCGCCTCGCTGGAGAGGTCGGCGTGATAGCCCGCGATCACCTTCTCCTCCTCCAGCCGCATCCGCCGGCGCGAGCATTGCGAGGCCGAGAGACCTGCGAGATCGGCCAGCTCCTGGTTGGTGAGGCGGCCGTCGTCCTGGAGCGCGCCGAGGATCTTGAGGTCGAAGGCATCCACCGGAATCATGCGTCTTCTATCCATTTCATGCACAGATCGTGCATATGTTAGCCAAAACGCGCCCCGTTTGCACGCTCTTTGCGCGCGCCGTGAAGGATAGTTCATCCCAGCAGCAATTTGGGAGAACACCATGGGTCCGTTTCCGCACGATGCACCGCCGGCCACTGTCAGCGCCGACAATCCGATGGGCACCGACGGGTTCGAGTTCGTCGAATATGCGCATCCCAATCCGGAAGAGCTGCACGCGCTGTTCAAGCTGATGGGCTATGCCCCCGTCGCGCACCACAAGACCAAGAAGATCACGGTCTATCGCCAGGGCGACATCAACTATCTCGTCAACGAGGAGCCCGGCACCCACGGCTACGAGTTCGTCGCCGCGCACGGCCCCTGCGCCCCGTCGATGGCGTTCCGCGTTGTCGATGCGAAGGCGGCCTATGACCGCGCGATTGCGCTCGGTGCGGAGCCTGCCGATGTGTCATCCGCGCAGAAGACGCTCGATGTCCCCGCGATCAAGGGCATCGGCGGCAGCCTGCTCTATTTCGTCGATCGCTACGGCGCCAAGGGCTCGGCCTATGATGCCGAGTTCGAATGGCTAGGGGCGCGCGATCCGCGGCCGGTCGGCGCCGGCCTGTTCTATCTCGACCATCTCACCCACAACGTCCATCGCGGCCGCATGGATGTCTGGACCGGCTTTTACGAGAAGCTGTTCAACTTCCGCCAGATCCGCTTCTTCGACATCGAGGGCCGCGCCTCGGGCCTGTTCTCGCGTGCACTGACCAGCCCGGACGGCAAGATTCGGATTCCGATCAACGAGGACGCCGGCGATTCCGGCCAGATCGAGGAATATCTGAAGACCTATCGCGGCGAGGGCATCCAGCACATCGCCTGCGGCTGTCGCGAAATCCATGGCACGATCGAGGGCCTGCGCGCGGCTGGCCTGCCTTTCATGCCGTCGCCGCCAGATACGTATTTCGAGAAGGTCGACGCGCGCCTGCCCAAGCACGGTGAGGACGTCGCACGTCTCCAGAAAAACGGAATCCTGATCGACGGCGAAGGCGTGGTCGACGGCGGACAGACCAAGGTGCTGCTGCAGATCTTCTCGGCCAACGCGATCGGCCCGATCTTCTTCGAGTTCATCCAGCGCAAGGGCGACGACGGCTTTGGCGAGGGCAATTTCAAGGCCCTGTTCGAGTCGATCGAGGAGGACCAGATCCGGCGCGGGGTGCTGAAGGTGGACAACGCGGCGTAAGGTCGTAGCCGTCGCGCACACTGCGTGGGGTGGGCAAAGGCGCGGAGCGCCGTGCCGACCATCTCTCCGTGATCTGGGTCAAAGCGGTGGACACGCTTCCGCCTTCGCTCTCCGAGCTACGGCGGACAAGTCGCTTTGCCCACCCTATGAGAGCTTGCTTGTCGGTTCTACCGCTCCCACGCCTTCGTCACGGTCCCGATCTCCGCCGCTACCGGCTCGCGAACCGCCGACGGCGTGCGTGAGAAGCGCGGCGCGGGCGCGGGCTGCTTCACGCCGTGGCGCTCGAGGAACACGTTGCGGGCGACCATGTGCGGATGCTCCGTCGCCTCCGACATGGTCAGCACCGGCGCGAAGCATATGTCGGTGCCTTCCATGATCTTGCACCAATCCTCGCGCGTCTTGCTCTTGAACACGGCCTTGAGCTTTTCCTTCAGCGCGGGCCAGGCCTTGGGGTTCATCTGCGCGTCGAAATCGGCATCGGTCAGGCCGGCGTGCTCGCGCAGCAGCGCGTAGAATTGCGGCTCGATCGAGCCGATCGAAACGAAGTGCCCGCAGGCGCATTCATAGACGCCGTAGAAGTGAGCGCCGCCGTCGAGGAAGTTCTGGTCGCGGCCTTCGGTCCAACGCCCGAGCGTTGTCATGTCGAAGAAGAACGACATCAGCGACGCTGCGCCGTCGCACATCGCGGCGTCGACGACCTGGCCCTTGCCGGACTTCTGCGCTTCCAGCAGCGCAGCGAGTACGCCGACGACGAGATAGAGTGCGCCGCCGCCGAAATCGCCGACAAGATTGAGCGGCGGCACCGGCGCTTCCTTGGTTCCGATCGCGGCCAACGCGCCGGTGATGGAGATGTAGTTGATGTCATGACCGGCGGCGTTGGCGAGCGGGCCTTCCTGGCCCCAGCCGGTCATGCGGCCGTAGACCAGTTTTGGATTGCGCGCGAGGACGACATCCGGGCCGAGCCCGAGCCGCTCCATCACGCCGGGACGAAAACCTTCGACCAGCGCATCGGCGCTGGCGAGCAGGTCGAGCACCTGCGCGATCGCGGCCTTGTCCTTGAGGTCGAGCTCGATCACCTTGCGGCCGCGGCCCGCCACCGACTTCATGCTCTTCCTCGCGCCGACGCGGTCGAGCGTGACGACATCGGCGCCCATGTCGGCCAGCATCATGCAGGCGAACGGGCCGGGTCCGATGCCGGCGAATTCGACGACGCGGAAGCCCGAGAGCGGGCCGGAGGTGCGGACGGAAGCGGAGGGGGCTGGTTTGTCGAGCACGTTGTTGTTTCCTCGGGTCGCGGACGGATGCCGGTGTTCGGCAAACGCCTCGGACATTCCTCTCTGGGCGAGTTAATTGGCTGATTAACTTTTCCCGCCTTCACGGCAACGAGGCAAGCGCTTTTCACGCATGGGCGCATAATAAAAGCGGCGCGCATTTCTGCGCGCCGCGGAAAATTTGCGTTCAGCCGCTAGCCGCGATTGTCAGCCAGCGGCCGTCACTGCGCGTTGCGCCATCACCTTGACGAGGTTGGCACGGTATTCGGCCGTGCCGTGGATGTCGGCCAGCAGTCCGCTCGCGGGAATGTTGACGCTGTCGATCGCCGACGGCGACCAGTTCGCCTTCAGCGCGGCCTCGATAGCACCAACCCGCATCACGCCGCTCTGAGAGGCGCCGGTTGCGGCGACGCGGATCTCGCCGGACTTCGTCTGCGCGACGAAGACGGCGGTCAATGCGAAGCGCGAGGCCGGATGGCGCATCTTGGCGTAGCCGGCCTTCGCCGGAACCGGGAACGACACGGCGGTGATGATCTCGCCGTCTTCCAGCGCCGTCGTGAACAGGCCCTTGAAGAAGTCCTCGGCCGAGAGTGACCGCTTGTTGGTCTTCACGGTGGCACCGAGCGCAAGCAGTGCGGCCGGATAGTCCGCGGCGGGATCGTTGTTGGCGATCGAGCCGCCGATCGTGCCGCGATAGCGCACGGCGGGATCGCCGATCTGCGATGCCAGATAGGCGAGCGCGGGGATCGCCTTCTTCGCGGCATCGCTGGTTGCCACATCATAATGCGGCGTGGCGGCCTTGATGGTCAGGGTGTCGCCGGAGGCCTCGACGCCGATCAGGTCCTTGATCTTGCCGAGATCGATGACATCGGAGGGTCCGGCGAGGCGCTGCTTCATGACCGGCAGCAGCGTCTGGCCGCCGGACAGGAATTTCGCCTCGCTGCTCTGGCCGAACAGGCTTGCGGCCTCGTCGACCGAGGAAGCGCGATGATAAGTTGTCTGGTACATCTTCGTTCCTCCCTCTTAAGCCGCGTGGATGGTGCGCCACACCCGGTCTGGGGTTGCGGGCATTTCCAAATTGTTCTTGCCGATCGCATCCGTGATCGCGTTGATCACGGCCGCAGAGGCGCCGATCGCGCCGGCCTCACCGCAACCCTTGATGCCGAGCGGATTGCCCGGGCACAGCGTCGTGGTGTGGGAGAGGTTGAACGACGGCAGATCGTCGGCGCGCGGCATGGAGTAATCCATGAACGAGGCCGTGACCGGCTGGCCGTTGGCATCGTAGATGGCATGCTCGAGCAGCGCCTGCCCGATGCCCTGGGCGAGGCCGCCATGGACCTGGCCTTCGACAATCATCGGGTTGATCAGCCGGCCGAAATCGTCGGCCGCGACGAAGTTAATGAAGGAGGTCTTGCCGGTACCGGGATCGACCTCGAGCTCGCAGATGTAAGCGCCGGCCGGGAAGGTGAAGTTGGTGGGGTCGTAGAAGGCGCTCTCCTTCAACCCCGGCTCCATCCCGTCAGGCAGATTGTGTGCGGTGTAGGCCGCGAGCGCGACCATCGGGAAGGCGATCGCCTTGTCGGTGCCCGTCACCTTGAACTCGCCGTTCTCGATGACGATGTCGGCTTCCGACGCTTCCAGCGCATGCGCCGCGATCTTCTTGGCCTTGGACTCCATCTTCTCCATGGCCTTCAGGATCGCGGTGAGACCGACGGCCGCCGAGCGCGAACCGTAAGTGCCCATGCCGAACTGCACCTTGTCGGTGTCGCCATGGACGATCGAGACCTGGCTGATGGGAACGCCGAGGCGATCCGCGACGAGCTGGCAGAACGTGGTCTCGTGACCCTGGCCGTGGCTGTGTGAGCCCGTCAGGATCTCGATGGTGCCGACCGGATTGACGCGCACCTCGGCCGACTCCCATAAGCCGACGCCGGCTCCCAGGCTGCCGACGGCCCTGGACGGCGCGATGCCGCAGGCCTCGATGTAGCAGGACACGCCGATGCCGCGCAGCTTGCCTTGCGACTTCGCCTGCGCCTTGCGGGCTGCAAAGCCGGCGTAGTCGATCGCCTTCATCGCCGCGTCGAGCGAAGCGTTAAAGTCGCCGGTGTCATAGGCCATGATCACGGGCGTCTGGTGCGGGAACTGGGTGATGAAGTTGGTCCGGCGCAGCTGGGCCGGATCGACCTTGAGCTGCCGCGCCGCCGTCTCCATCAGACGTTCGATCAGGTAGCTCGCCTCGGGACGGCCGGCGCCGCGATAGGCGTCGACCGGCGTGGTGTTGGTGTAGACCCCGACCACCTCGGCATGGATCGCCGGGATGTTGTACTGGCCCGACAGCAGCGTCGCGTAGAGATAGGTCGGCACTGACGACGAGAACAGCGACATATAGGCGCCGAAATTGGCGTAGGTCTTCACCTTGAGGCCGATAATCTTGTTGCTGGCATCGAACGCCATCTCGGCATGGGTCACATGGTCGCGGCCATGCGCGTCGGTGAGGAAGGCTTCGGTGCGGTCGCCCGTCCATTTCACCGGGCGGCCGACCTTCTTGGACGCCCACAGCGCCACCATCTCTTCGGGGTAGATGAAGATCTTCGAGCCGAATCCGCCGCCGACATCGGGGGCGATGACGCGCAGCTTGTGCTCGGGGGCGATGTTGTAGAACGCCGACAGCACGAGGCGGGCGACGTGCGGGTTCTGCGACGTCGTATAGAGGGTGAAGTGCTCTTCCGCCGCATCGTAATCGGCGATCGCCGCGCGCGGCTCCATCGCGTTCGGGGCGAGGCGGTTGTTGGTGACGTCGAGCTTGACGACATTGGCGGCCTTGGCGAAGGCGGCATCCGTCGCGCCCTCGTCGCCGATCACCCAGTCATAGACCTGGTTGCCGGGAGCTTCGGGGTGAAGCTGCGGCGCGCCGGCTTTGATCGCCGACTGCACGTCGGCGACGGCGGGAAGCTCCTCGTAATCGACGACGACAGCTTCCGCCGCGTCGCGCGCCAGATTCTTGCTGTCGGCGATGACGACCGCGACGGCCTGACCGACGAAGCGCACCGTCTCCGGCGCCATCGCGGGCCATGCGCCCATCTTCATCGGGCTGCCGTCCTTTGAGGTGATGGCCCAGCCGCAGATGAGGTTGCCGACCTTGTCGTCGACCAGCTGCTGTCCGGTGAGCACCGCGACCACGCCCGGCATGTTCAGCGCGGCGGACGCATCGATCTTCTTGACCTTGGCGTGTGCGTGCGGGCTGCGGATGAAATGGGCATGGGTCATGCCCTGTAATTTGATGTCGTCAACGTACCGGCCCTTGCCGGTAATGAAACGCTTGTCTTCCTTGCGCACGACGCGCGCGCCGATGCCTTCAACACCCATGTCTGGTCCTCCCGACCGGAAATTTCTTTGACCGCGCTGTCCATCGATAGCTGCGGCGGTGGTTCTTCTTTCGAGGCGGCCGCTTTACTCGGCCGCCTGCGAGACCTTCATGCGTCCGGCTGCATCCAGCACGGCTTTGACGATGTTGTGGTAGCCGGTGCAGCGGCAGATATTGCCTTCGAGCTCTTGGCGGACGGTAGCCTCGTCCAGCTGGCCGCCATGACGTTGCACGATGTCGATCGCCGACATGATCATGCCCGGGGTGCAATAGCCGCACTGCAGGCCGTGATTGTCGCGGAACGCGGCCTGCATCGGGTGCAGCTCGTCGCCCTTGGCGATGCCTTCGATGGTGGTGACGTTGGCGCCGTCGGCCTGACCGGCCAGCATAGTGCAGGATTTCACCGCCTTGCCGTCCATGTGCACGACGCAAGCGCCGCACTGGCTGGTGTCGCAGCCGACATGCGTTCCGGTCAGGTTGAGGTGATCGCGCAGCAGGTGGACCAGCAGCGTGCGGTCCTCGACGTCGACAGCAACGGCCTTGCCGTTCACTGTCAGTTTGACTGTAGACACGGTGTCATCCTCCCGGGATTGATTTTGATTGTTTCTAATTAGAGACAGCGACCCGGAACTTTGCAACTAGGATTTTGGTCGCCTTGGTCATGGAAAAGTCATTGATCCAGACGGGCCTGCAATGATTTGCCGGGCGGCTGGACAGGCCCGGAGGGGGCAGTCGGGCCGGCGTGGGATGCCAGCAATCATCGTCATTCAGATCGGCCTTTGGCCGATGAAGCCTGAGATTACGCGAGCCTGCCGAATTTACCGCCCTTTATCCATTGTGCCCTAGTTTTGCGCATCCGGGTCTGGAGGCGGGGCGCTTCCGGATCACGGCTGAAATGAAAAATGGGGGTTGGGAATGTCCGGGCGTGTCGCGTCGCCGTCTAAGCGCACAATATTTCCGACCCTCAGGTTCCGCGCCAAGATCATCCTGGGCTTTGCGGCGGTGCTGGTGATTTCCGCCGGCAGCATGGCCTTCTCCTATTTCGGCTTCGAGCGGGTCTCGGCCGGGGTCGGCTCCTACCGCACCAGCGTCTCCGAGGCCGACCTTGCCCGCAATATCGACCGCGAGCTGCTGGCCTATCGCTCGGCCGTCAAATATTTCGTGGCCACCGGCAAGGAGGACGACGCCAAGGCGGCCCTCGACGCCGAGGCCAGCCTGAGGAGCGCCATCGACCAGGCCGTCAAGAGCGCCAAGAAGCCGGCGCGGCTGGAGAGCCTCAACAAGCTCGCCAAGGAGTTTTCGAATTTCTCGTCGACCTTCGCCAAGGTGCTCCAAGCCAAGCGTGACAGCACGCTGCTGGTGCAGAACCAGCTCACGCGCCAGGCCAATCTCCTGAAGTACAAGCTTGACGATATCGGCAACAATGCCTCCGATTCCGAGGCGCAGTCGATCGAGTTCGGCACCAAGCAGGTCAACGCCCAGTTCCAGACCGCAAGCGCAGCGGCGACCAATTTCGTGCTGACGTCCGACCAGGCGATCGCAACCAGCGCGCTGGCGCGGCTGAAATTCGTCGAGAACTCGCTCGGCGCGGTCTATTCCATGGACGACAAGATCGTTGCCGGCCTGAAGGACGCCAAGACCATCCTCGTCGCCTATCGCGAAGCGCTGGAGAAGCTGATCGCCAACGCCAAGATGGTCGACGAGCTCGTCACCGAGATGAGCGGCTCAGCCGGTGCGATCCTGCAAGGCGCGACCGCGATGAAGGCGGACCTCGTTGCCGAACAGCAGCGGCTAGATGCCGAATCGGAGGCAACCATCGGGAAGACCGAGCAACTGGTGCTGATGCTGGCCGTCGGCGGCACGCTGCTCGGTGCGGTCCTTGCCTTCCTGCTCGGCACCGGCATCTCGCGGCCGATGATCGCGATGTGCAAGGCGATGCGTGAGCTCGCCTCGGGCAATTTCGACGTCGTGCTGCCGGGTCTCGGTCGCAAGGACGAGATCGGCGAGATGGCCGGCGCGGTCGAGGAGTTCAAGGTTCAGGCGGTCGCCAAGGCCGAGCGCGATGCCGCTGCAAGCGAAGCCCAGAACAAGGAACTGGCCACCGCACGCCGCTCCGAGCTGATTCGTTTTGCCGATGATTTCGAAAGCGCCGTCGGCGCCATCGTCTCCAACGTTTCGGCGTCCGCCGTGCAGCTCGAATCGGCGGCGTCCACGCTGACGCGCACCGCGGAGACCACGCAGACCCTGTCGAGCCAGGTCGCCGGCGTCTCCGAGCAGGCCTCCAGCAACATGCAGTCGGTCGCGACCGCGACCGAAGAGCTCTCCGCCTCGGTCGAGGAGATCGGCCGCCAGGTGCGCGATTCCAACCGCATCGCCGAGGCCGCCGTGGTGCAGGCCAAGGAAACCGACGGCCGGATCGGCAAGCTGTCGCACGCCGCCCAGCAGATCGGCGAGGTGGTGAAGTTGATCACCGCGATTGCCGAGCAGACCAACCTTCTCGCGCTGAACGCTACCATCGAGGCAGCGCGCGCCGGTGAAGCCGGCCGCGGCTTCGCGGTCGTTGCGAGCGAAGTGAAGTCCTTGGCGAGCCAGACGGCAAAGGCGACGGACGAAATCTCCTCGCACATCGCGGGGATGCAGGGCGCCACAGCCGAATCGGTCGCCGCGATCAAGGAAATCGGCGCCACCATCGGCCAGATCTCGTCGATCTCGACCTCCATCGCCAGCGCGGTGGAAGAGCAAGGTGCAGCGACCCAGGAAATCGCCCGCAGCGTCCAGACCGTCGCGCAGGGCACCCATACCGCGGCCACCGATATCGGCCAGGTCAACCGGGGCGCCGCCGAGACTGGCTCGGCTTCGGAGGAGGTCCTGCACTCGGCCAAGACCCTCTCCAGCGAGAGCACCCGCCTCCGCGCCGAGCTCGATCGCTTCATGGCGAATATCCGGGCGGCATAAAGGCTCGGCCCAGCTGTCACGTCGCATTCCGCTGTCGTCCCCGCGAACGCGGGGACCCATAACCCCAGGGAGGGGTTATGGAGCGACCTGATAACTCCGGGTCTCCGCCAAACTTCTCCCTGTGATCGCGACGAGCGCAAGCGCTCGCGCGGGGATCCCGGATCGCGCTCCGCTTCGCTGCGCTTGTCCGGGATGACAGCCGGGCCGCGTCACCTAACCGCAAGTTGCGACGCCACAAATTTACCATGGCTTATCCTTTGCCCCTTACCGTGCATGCGAGTCGGGGAGCGGGCTGCTCCCGGGCTGCGCCTGGTTTTCCGCGAATGGAATGGGGTGGGGGAATGTCCGCCAAGTCGAAAGCGAATTCATCGAAGCTGTTCACCTTGCGTTTTCGCGCAAAAATCATCCTCGGCTTCGTGGCAGTGCTGGCCATCCTCGCCGTCAGTATGGCTTTCGCCTATTTCGGTTTCGAACGGATCCAGGCCGCCGTGGCCTCCTATCGGGCCAGCGTGTCGGAAGCGGACCTGGCGCGGACGGTTGACCGCGAGCTGATCGCCTATCAGGGGCTGGCTCGGGCCTACACGCTGACCGGCGCAGCCGATGACGAGACCGCGGCCAAGGCGGCCGAAGAGAATCTGAAGGGCGCAATCGCCAAGTCCATGGCGGCCACGGCCGGGGCCGCACGCCGCGAGCAGGTCGGCAAGCTCGAGGCCGAGTTCCAGCGCTTCACGAAGGTGTTCGGTGAGATCATCGCCCTGACGCGCGAGAACAACAAGATCGCGGCCGATGAGCTCAACAGTGTCGGCAACAAGATCCGCTTCAAGTTCGACGACCTTTCCGATACCGCCGCGCTCGCCGGGCTCGCTTCGGTCCAGACCACGGCCAAGGACGTGACCTCGCAATATCTCGCGGTCTCCACCTCGGTCAGCGCCTTCGTCGCCAAGCCCGAGCCGAAGACCGCCGACGGCGTGATCGCCCGCATCAAGTTCCTGGAGACCCTGCTGGTCTCGATCTATGCCAATGACCAGAAGATCACCGACCGCGTCACCGAGATCGGCAATCTGCTGAAGCAGTACCGCACCTCCTTCTCGAAATTGACCGAGAACGTGAAAATCATCGTCAAGTCGAATGGCGACATGACCAAGACGGCCGCGTCCATCCTCAAGCTCTCGGCCGATCTGCGCTCGGACCTGACCGCCGATCAGCAGCGCATCGAGGCCAGCGCCAATGCGACCATCGGCGAGACCGAGCGGTTGATGCTGATGATGGCGCTGGGCGGTCTTGCCGTCGGCGCAGCGCTCGCGCTGATGCTCGGCAACGGCATCTCGCGGCCGATGATCGCGATGTGCAAGGCGATGCGTGAGCTCGCCTCGGGCAATTTCGACGTCGTGCTGCCGGGCTTGGGACGCAAGGACGAGATCGGCGAGATGGCCGGCGCGGTCGAGGAATTCAAGGTTCAGGCGGTCGCCAAGGCCGAGCGCGATGCCGCCGCCAGCGAAGTCCAGAATCGGGAGCAGGCCGCCGCGCGCCGCTCCGAGCTGATTCGTTTTGCCGACGATTTCGAGAGCGCTGTCGGCGCCATCGTCTCCAACGTCTCGGCTTCCGCCGTGCAGCTCGAATCGGCGGCGTCCACACTGACGCGCACCGCCGAGACCACGCAGAGCCTGTCGAGCCAGGTCGCCGGCGTCTCCGAGCAGGCCTCCAGCAACATGCAGTCGGTGGCAACCGCGACCGAAGAGCTCTCGGCCTCGGTCGAGGAGATCGGTCGCCAGGTGCGCGATTCCAACCGCATTGCCGAGGCTGCCGTGGTGCAGGCCAAGGAAACCGACGGCCGGATCGGCAAGCTGTCACATGCCGCTCAGCAGATCGGCGAAGTCGTCAAGCTGATCACGGCGATCGCCGAGCAGACCAACCTTCTCGCGCTCAACGCCACCATCGAGGCGGCGCGCGCCGGTGAAGCCGGCCGCGGCTTTGCTGTCGTCGCGAGCGAAGTGAAGTCGCTGGCGAGCCAGACGGCGAAGGCCACCGACGAGATTTCCTCGCACATCGCAGGGATGCAGGGCGCCACCGCCGAGTCGGTCGCCGCGATCAAGGAGATCGGCGCGACCATCGGCCAGATCTCGTCGATCTCGACCTCGATCGCGAGCGCCGTCGAGCAGCAGGGCGCCGCGACGCAGGAGATCGCCCGCAGCGTCCAGACCGTCGCGCAGGGCACCCAGACCGCGGCCACCGATATCGGCCAGGTCAACCGGGGCGCCGCCGAGACCGGTTCTGCCTCGGAAGAGGTGCTGAACTCGGCAAAATCGCTCTCCAGCGAGAGCACCCGCCTGCGCGCCGAGCTCGACCGCTTCATGGGGAATATCCGGGCGGCGTGAGGTTCACTCCCTTCCGAACGCCCGCTTCAATTCCACCTTCGCCCGCTCCAGCCGCTCGCGCTGCGTTTTCGGCAGCGTCTTGCCGGCGCGGTTGATGTAGAAGGTCAGCATCGACAGTGCCGACCGGTACGCGCCGGTCTTGCGGCGTGAGCTGTGCTCGGCCGAGCGCTTCAGCGACGCCGCGATCTTCTTTGCGCTGGTCAGCTTGAACACGCCTTGCTTGAGATCGAGCGCGTCGCTCTCCTTGGTCACGCGCTGCGACCAGCGCTTTGGCGTGGCGCGCTTCGTGCTCTTGCGTGCGGTGCTTCGTCTCGCGCTGGTATTCCGGCGCGCCGCCTTGCCTGCGCGGCTCTTCCGCGAATGTGTCGTCTTTCTGACATGAGCCATGCACCAACTCCTTGCAGCTCCATCGGAAACGGGCCGCATTCGACGCCGTTCCTAAGGGAACCTGGCGCAGCCGCCGACGTTGTCGCAGGTGGCAGGCGGAATGCCGCACCCTCATGATCGGATCGCCCCCGTCCACCTCATGCGAACCGGGGCCGATTCCATTGGTCAAACGCAACAACGCGATGGAATTGCAGCAAAGCCCAGCGCTGAACTATGGACCTGCGATCTCGGCGGCCGCGACCGACCGCATCGTCGAGACCAGCATTCCCGCGCGGCTCGATGCGTTGCCGTGGAGCGGCTTTCACACCCGCGTCGTGCTGGCGCTCGGCATCACCTGGATTCTCGATGGACTCGAAGTGACGTTGGCCGGTGCACTCTCGGGCGCGCTGAAGCAGAGCCCGATGCTGCATTTCTCCAATCTGGATCTCGGCATCGCCAATTCCGCCTATCTTGCAGGCGCCGTGCTCGGTGCGCTCGGCTTCGGCTGGCTCACCGACCGCATCGGCCGCAAGAAATTGTTCTTTATCACGCTAGCGCTCTACCTCTCCGCGACGGCCGCGACCGCGCTGTCATGGGATATTGCGAGCTACTCACTGTTTCGCTTCCTTACCGGTGCCGGCATCGGCGGCGAATATACTGCGATCAATTCGACCATCCAGGAGCTAGTGCCGGCGCGCTATCGCGGCTGGACTGATCTGGTGATCAACGGCAGCTTCTGGCTCGGCGCCGCGATGGGCGCGGTCGCGGCCATCGTGCTGCTCGATCCCGCCTTCTTCAGCCCCGATCTCGGCTGGCGGCTCGCTTATCTCATCGGCGCGGCCATCGGCCTCGTCGTGCTCCTGATGCGAATGTGGATCCCGGAAAGTCCGCGCTGGCTGATGATCCATGGCCGGCCCGATCAGGCGCACGCCATCGTCGACGAGATCGAGCGCTCGGTGATCGGATACGATCAGGATGCGAGCGACGGGCGCTTTGCCAAAATGCGCCTGAAGATGCGCGACCACACGCCGATCCGCGAGGTCGTGCACACGCTGTTCTCGGCCTATCGCCAACGCGCACTGGTCGGCCTGGTGCTGATGAGCGCGCAGGCTTTCTTCTACAACGCGATCTTCTTCACCTTCGCGCTGGTGTTGACCGATTTCTACGGCATCAGCGCCGACCATGTCGGTTGGTATCTGTTGCCGTTCGCCGCCGGCAATTTCCTCGGACCGCTGCTGCTCGGCCGCCTGTTCGACACGCTCGGCCGGCGCGTCATGATCATGTTCACTTATGGCATGTCCGGCCTGCTGCTGGCGCTGTCGGGCTATCTGTTCTCGATCGGTGCGCTGAGTGCGCAGGGCCAGACCATCGCCTGGATGGTGATCTTCTTCTTTGCCTCGCCCGCGGCTAGCGCGGCCTATCTCACCGTCAGCGAGACGTTTCCGCTGGAGGTCCGCGCGCTGGCGATCGCCGTGTTCTACGCGATTGGCACCGGTATTGGCGGCGTGATCGGGCCAGCCCTGTTCGGTGCGCTGATCGACACGGGATCGCGCACCAGCGTGTTCGCCGGCTATCTGCTGGGATCCTTCCTGATGATCGCGGCCGCGATCGTGGCGTGGCGCTACGCCGTCTCGGCGGAACGAAAATCGCTCGAACAAATCGCGCGGCCGCTAGCTTCTATGGAGTAGACTATGAAATCGGAACTTGCTGAACTGGATCAGAAGCGTCCCATGCTGGAAGATGAAGCGCCCGACGCGGTGCCTGTGCCCCATGCGCTCGTCCCGCATCTGGGCGAGACCGCGATCCTGCTCGACATCGACGGCACGCTGCTCGACCTGATGCCGACGCCGCGCGAGGTGTGGGTGCCGCCGGGCTTGTCGGAGACGCTGAACCGCCTGACGGAGCGCACATCCGGCGCGCTGGCGATGGTCAGCGGCCGCTCGCTCAACGATATCGACCTGATCTTCGCGCCAGACGTGTTTCGCGCCGTCGCCGGACACGGCGCGGAGATGCGCCTGTCGGCGGGGAGCGAGGCCGACGACGTGCATGCGCCGCCGATGGACAAGGAATTGAAGCGGCGCCTGGCGGCGATTGCAAAGCTCAGCCCGGGCATTCTGCTCGAGGACAAGGGCTATTCGCTGGCACTGCACTATCGCCTCGCGCCGCATGCGGAGAAGGCGATCTATGAGGCCGTCTCGTTGATCCGCGCCGACCTGCCCAATGCACCGATCGAGGTATTGCCCGGCAAGTTCGTCTGCGAGATCAAGCATTCCGGGTTCACCAAGGCAACCGGCGTGCGTGAGTTGATGAAGCATGAGCCGTTCAGGGGACGTCGTCCGATCTTCATCGGTGACGATGTCACCGATGAAACCGTGTTCGCGATCATGCCAGAGATGAACGGACTTTCTTTCTCGGTCGGCCGACGCGCCATCGGCGTCAACGGCCACTTCGACGCGCCGAACGATGTGCGCGCGTTCCTTGCGCGCCTGCTCGACGATACAAGGTTGGAATAAGGCACGTCATCTCGGGGCCACATTGTCGCGCGCGCTGATCCGCAGCGCATGCGATTGATGCTGTGCAAAACAGTCGCCAAAACTCTCTTTTTCAATGGAAATTGCCGAGTTCCCGCAAGGAAACTGGTTCCAACGCGCATGCCTGACTTTGGTTTCATTTCGTGGAAATGATGACAGGAACCATATTGATGAACGGCAGTTAAACGGGCTGGAATGAACAGGAGGGGACGACCTGTGAACTTAGTCGTCGTTTCAAATCGAGTTGCGCGCGGTAAACCCAACGAGCCCATGACGGGCGGCCTCGCAGCGGCATTGCTTCCCGTAGTGGAGCATTCAGGTGCGATCTGGGTGGGTTCCTCCGGCCGCGTGCGCGACGGCCATCAGAAGGAACCGTTCGCCGAGATCGAGGCGCTGGGCTCCGGCGCGATTGCGACGCTGGATCTTCCGGCTGCGCATTACGGCGGCTATTACGAAGGTTTTGCCAATTCGGCGCTGTGGCCGGCGCTACATTCGCGCAGCGACCTGATCCGCGTATCGCGCGAAGATTATGTCAGCTATCGTGAGGTCAACGCCTTCATGGCGCGCGCTCTGCTGCGCTTCCGCAAAGCCAAGACCGCGTTCTGGGTGCAGGATTATCATTTCCTCGCTCTCGGTGCGGAGCTGCGCGATCTCGGTGTCGACGATCCGATCGGTTTCTTCCTGCATACGCCCTGGCCCGTCGCCGCGGTGATGCAGGGCGTGCCCAATCATCGCGAACTGATCACGGCGATGCTCGCCTATGATCTGCTCGGCTTCCAGACGGAAGAAGATTGCCAGAATTTTCTCGGTTATGCCGGCGGCGAGCTCGGCCTCACCGTCGAGGACGGTATCGTGCTGTCGCAGCACGGCCGCACCCGCTGTGAGGTCTTCCCGATCGGCATCGATGCGGAAAAATTCGCGGCCTATGCCGCGAAGTCGGCGTCGCATCCGGATGTCTCGCGCCTGCGCCGCAGCCTCAACGGCGAGCGGCTCGCGATCGGCGTCGACCGGCTCGACTATTCCAAGGGCCTCGTCAACCGCATCAGTGCGTTCGACCGGCTCTGGACCGATCAGCCGCAGTTTGCGCGCAGCATCTCGCTGCTGCAGATCGCCAACCCCTCGCGCGGCGGCATCGAGGCCTATGGCAATCTCCAGAACGAGGTCGCGCGTCTCGTCACCGACGTCAACGGTCGTCACGGCGAGGTGGACTGGACGCCGATCCGCTACCTCAACAAGGGCTTCAGCCAGACCGTGCTCGCCGGCCTCTATCGCACTGCGCAGGTCGGCGTGGTGACGCCGCTGCATGACGGCATGAACCTCGTCGCCAAGGAATATGTCGCCGCGCAAAACCCGGCCGATCCCGGCGTGCTCGTGCTGTCGAAGTTCGCGGGCGCTGCCAACGAACTCGAGACGGCGTTGCTGGTCAATCCGCATGACATCGACGGCATGGCCCGCGCGATCGCGGTCGCGGCTGCGATGCCGCTCACCGAGCGCAAGATGCGCTGGGATGCGATGATGAAGAAGCTGCGCGGCCACACCATCCAGCAATGGTCGGCGGACTTCGTCGCCGAGCTGGAGAAGTGCCGCACGGAGAAGGCCGCCGTCGCCCCGCTGGCAGCCCAGCCGCCGCAAGCGTTGCGCTGGCTGAAGTCGGCGATCTCAGGCGTGCGGTTGATTTAGATCTTCTCCCTCGCCCCGCGTTCTGACGGGGGAGAGGAGGACGCTCAATAACAATACGACACGCCCTCCAGAATCGCGCACTGCCTCTTGTTCGGCGCGTTCGGATCGTCCAGCGGCACCATGCCCTTGCCCTGGCCGACGAACACGCCGGGTCCGATATGCACCGAGCTCTTGTTGCCGATGATCACGCTCTGATGCGGCGTCGAGCTCGAGCGTGTCCCGTCGGGCCAGAGGATGGCATCGCCGGAAAGCACCCCGCGGCGCCCGTCATCGCAGCTCACGTCCATACCCTGCCGGGTGCAGACCTGCGCCAATGCGGGCACGGCAAAGGCGGAGCCAAAGGCGGAAATCAGGCTGAGTGCGGCGATGGTCTTGCGGATGGTCATGGTGTCCCCGGTCCGGTTTGGCGGTCTCAAGTGAATCGTCGTGCCAAACCCGCCTTTGGTTCAGCCTGCAGGTGGTTCCCGCAGATCCGTCGGCTCCAGATATTATTGTTTAAATACAACATCTTACGGAAAAATCACCCGATCTCTCCGCGATCCCTTGCAAAATCACCCGCGCCCCTTCAAGAGAGGGCGCTCCGGAGAGATGGCCGAGTGGCTTAAGGCGCACGCTTGGAAAGCGTGTGTGCGGGAAACCGTACCGTGGGTTCGAATCCCACTCTCTCCGCCACCGCTTTGCGGCAGCGCAGATTCCCTTCAAAACAAGGCGTCTCCCGAGCGACCGATTTTGGGGCGGTGTAGCACGGTGTAGCACCGCGGGGTGGCAGCGCGACCGGCTCACGTTGCCATCATTGGCGCGCTGGCGCGAGTCCGAATCCTTGAAAAAACGGCGCCCTTGCCCCTTGCTGACGGCGAAGCGATCGTACGGCCATGAAGCTCTTCATCGCATCCGACCTGCACGGAGAGGCGTGGTCGCATGGCTACGACGTCCCCGAGAACCTGGACTTCGACGTGGCGGTATTCGCCGGCGACGTCCATCACGCCTACCGGGCGGTGAACTGGATGACCAACCAGCGCGCTGTGGGGCAAGCCCATCCTGTTCGTCGCCGGCAATCACGAATACTACGGGAGCGTGCTGCAGGACGCTGCCGCGCAGCTCCGCGACGCCGCGCGCCGGACCTTCGTCACCTTCCTGGACGCCGACGCCGTGCCGATCATCGACGGCGTCCGCTTCCTTGGCTGTCCTTGTGGAACAGCGCGCTTCCATGGTGCGTCCCGGTCTCGTCGTAGCGCCGGAACGCTTCTTCGACGGCGGGCGTGCGCATGCGGAGCGACTTCAGCGAGCCCCACTTCAGCGAGAGATAGTCTGCGTCATCGTTCATCGGCCCTGGCCCTCTTGGACGGCGTCGCACATCTTGGCGAGCAGCTCGACCGTCGCGAACATGCCAAGAGACTCCCAGTCCGGAATCGGCGTGGCCTTGAACTCGATCTCGCCGCCTTGGCCGACGACCTGCCAGGCGCGAACGGTGCCGTCCGGCGCCAGTCGGATGTTGGCGAGGATGAGGTCGTCGGGACCTGGGTCGAACGCGACGATGATCTCGATACCGGGCTTTGGAGGCATTTCTGCCGCCAGGCGAGCAACGTAGTCGTCGTCGGACTCGTCCGGTTTTCTTGGGCTCATTGCCATGTAGTCAGTCATCCTTTCGCCATCCGACAGCCCTGACCAGGCGCCAGCGCTTTTCCTCGCCGACCGGGACCTTGCGGACGACCGCAGTGTGCATGCCGGGATGCCCGCCGGCTCCGCCGCGCGTGAGCATGGCCGGAGGATCGCCGTCGTCACCGGCCGAGAACACTGCCACGATCAGGCCGGCCTGGTTGCGCTCGATCGACGCCCGGACCGGCTCGCCGGTGAACGCGAGCGTCTCGACGTCAGCGCCGTCGACGCGGAGGACCAGCTCGACCTTGTGGCTCATCGGCGAAGCCTCGGGGGTTGCGCCGTGGCCGACAGCCGCGATCGGCCGGCGTCGGCCAGGCGCCGTCGCCAAGGCAGCTCGGACAGCTCGCCGGCGAGCACTGCGAGCAGCGCCACGACGGCGAACGAGATCAGCGCGGCGTGCATCATACGTCCACTCCGTCGACCGGGATGTCTTCGCCGGCCTGCTGGCCCAGCATGTACAGCCGGTGCGCCGACCGGCAGAAGCGGGCCTTGCGATCGAACCAATTGATGGCCGCAGTGCAGATGTCCTCGCCGTTGTCATAATCCGGATGCTTCCGCGCGCGGCCCTTGACGACGAGCTTGAACTCCTTTCCGAGCCGCCTGATCTCCGTCGTCCAGTCCTCGATCACCGGCGCCCGCATCATCTCGAACACCGACGGCTCCTCGCCGAGGGTGTACGCTTCGATGTCTCGCGCTAGGTCTTCCTTCCATCCCGAGTTCGACATTGTTAGTGCCTCATTGCGTAGGCGTCGCGGGCTTCCAAGGTCGCGCGCACGATCTTCTGCAACGCGCGCATCGACATGCCGCGTGCCTGCCAGGCCTTCGCCATGACGGCCAGCTCGTCCGGAGCGAACGGCGCCACGCTTCCGGCCCATTCGTCGCCTTCCTCGATCAGCATGGCGTCGACGATCGACGCCGCTAGAAGCGGCAAATCGACGAGTGTGGGCGCTGGCACGCGCAGCATTCGGAACCGGTCTTTTAAGAAATCCGGTAGCACGGTGACGTCGTTGGCGGTGCAAATGTATGACACCATCCCGAGGTGAAGCTCGGCATCAAGCGAGGGATCGCGCGTACGTGACGCCGTCTCCCTGTCGGTCAGCCCCGCGAGCGCTTCCCATAGGGTGCCGTTCAATCCGCCTCTCGGCGAACCCTTGCAGAGCTCGTCAATCATCACCAAAGGATTAGCCGTGCGCGAAGCGAGTACCGCCCTTGCCGGCACGCTCGCCTCGGTGGACGACCAAGATTTTGACACCCCGGCGAAATGTGAATCATTTCCTGACGCGGCGGCATCCACGCGATGGACGTGTTGCTGGCCTCCCGACACGGCCTGCGCCAATTTGCGAATAAGACGCGACTTGCCGCACCCGGGGCTGCCCAAAAGAATCGTGTTGCGCAGTTTGATCGGTTCACCCTCGCGCAGATCCTTGAACAGCGCCTCGATCGCGGCCGAGGCGTGAGGAAACTCATACGACAACCGCTTCCGCGCCTCGTCGAGGTTGCGAGCGCAGACGAGCGGCAGCGGCTTGTCAAGAATCTCGTTGAATTGCTTGTTGCCGGCGTTCAGCTTCGTCGCCTTCGCCGCCGGCATCACGACCAGCATCGGCCCCGGGTACGGCGACCGAAACCACTTCGCCACGTCGGCCTCACGCGCCGGCATCTCAAAAGCGGGCTCCTTCTCGATCTCGCCCGCGAGCACGGCGGCTGCCACGGAGAACATCGAGCGCTTCTTCTCCTTGACGTAGCCGCCGGCGCCGGCTGCCCACCAGATGCGCAGGCGCTCACGGGCGTCGACGTCGTCCTCCAGGTCGGCGGCATCGAGGGCATATTGGAGCTGCGGCAGCACGGCCCTGAACGAAGGGGCATAGTTGGGCCTGCAGGTGAGCATCAACCAGGCCAGCGCCAGCTCGCCGGCTTCCCGGGCGCCGAGCGCATAGAGCTCGTCGACGGTCTTGCGGATCTCGTCCTGAACGACCTGGCGGTCGCCGCTGACGTCGAGCAGCCGCTGCGCCCGCGCCTGACCGAGCGTCTCCTCGGAAAGGTGGTGCATCAAGGCGAACGCATCGTCCCAGCGGCGGCAAAATAGCAGATTTAGGGCCGGATGAGGCTGGCGAGGTCTCGACGAATCCTTGCTGGTCATGCTATCCACGCGTACGAAGTTGCCATCATTGAATAACTTCGTTATAACAGTGTTATAACGAAATCAAGGGCTCGTCTGGTCTATGGTTAGCAAAGGGTTCCCACCAAAGAGAAAGCGCGGCCCTGTCGCGCGCGACGTCAACGACATTCGGCACAATCGGCTGACGCTACGTGCGCATGACGACCTGATGAAGTTGTTGTCGCTGAGAGCATCGGAGGCCGGCCTGTCGCGGTCGGCTTACATCGAGCGACTTCTGATCAATTGGCTAAGAGCGGACCCCCGCAACCCCAAGCTTGATAATATGGGCAAACGGGTTCCGACCTCCGGGCCAACGCCTTTCGACATGAGAACCTCTGAGCCGCTGCGTCTTGCCGAGCGTTGGCAGCGGTTTTCCCAGGCGCATGAGCTGATTTTCGGCCAGAACGCCCCTCGGGACTGGTTCGATGACGGAGATACGTATTGGCCAGCCGCCGTGGGCGGCCACCTGGAGCCCGACGATAGCGGCGACGATCCAGAAGAGGCAGAAGCTCGGCGCCTGGCGTCGAAGAAGCCGCGCCAGCGCTACTGAGATTCTAGACCCGCGCTTCGCGCCATATCGAAGGCTGCCCGGCATAGTCGGCGTCTCGCGGCGGCTCTTGGGATAGTTACTTTGGAGTTTTTCCGCTTGCCTGCGGTCATTACCACGATGCTAACGAGTGAGACTTGCAGCTTTCGCGCTCGGCAAAGCTCGCCCACTCTTTCGCAGGAACGGCACTGTCGGGGGCTCCGCACTCGAGCGCAGTTTCAGCATCGTTCACGCCGACCACGACCTCGAACCAGTATTGGACTGATCGATACATGCCTGGGGCAGTAACTGCGGAGCTCTGGCGCCGCGGATTGCGAAGCTACGGTGCTCTCCGTCGGATTGTTGACCCTTGCTGCGCTGGACGGGATAACAGACGCGAAGTGGGCCGGTCCGCCGACTTGAAGGGGAGATCACCGATGGCAAAGCTCAGGCGCAGACTGACCCAGGATGACATCGACCGGATCGCCGCGATGGACTCAGCCTGCGTGATCTACTTTCAGCGCGACCCAGACAGGCCGGACAATCGATTCTGCAAGGCCCGCAACCGTATGCCGATCGAGCTACGTCGCGCGCAGCAGCGAATGAGGACTGCGCGCTGGCGGGCTGACATGGACCGGCGCAAAGCGCCGACCATCGATGAGATCGGCCGGGCCCTGGTCGAAGCGCTGGTCACCAGCGACTCTGAAAGGCTGCTGAATCGGACTGGAGCTGAGTTCGATCTGGTCAAGAGGACACTGGTGACGTTGCAGGAACATGGTTACAGCGTGGAGGAGACGCTGAAGTCGCTCCGCCGTCGCCGCAACAGGCTGGTTCATTCTAGCGACCGCCGAGGCGAGGACACACAGTCGACCGACGGTGCCCTGTTGTTCTGATCGCTGGAAGACGACTACCTGCTCAGCGCTGTCTCGATAGGCACGCACGTCAAGGTGGCTAGAGTCTTTCGATTAACGCTTTCTATGCACTATGGGCTCGAGACGCGGCAGTCGCTATCGTCAAAGAAACGGTTCACAAGATCGGCCGTCTCATTGACACTGTTAGCGTTTGATTTGAGCGTACTGGGCTTTAAGCGCGTCATCCGACAGGAATTTTCGTGGCAATGCCGACCGCCGTCTCTCTCTTCAGTGGTGCAGGAGGCTTTTGCGAAGGCGTTCGCCTCGCGGGATTCAAACTCGCGTGCGCAGTCGAGATGGACGAGCACGCCGCGGGCACCCACAGTGCCAATTTCCCGAAGGTCCCCATGTTCAGGGGTGACATCTCGACGTTCCTCATCGATGCACAGCCGGGCGTTCCCAGCAGGCGCGAGCTTCTCGATGGAGAGGTCGACTTGGTGTTCGGCGGGCCGCCTTGCCAAGGCTTCAGCCAGATCGGTCCGCGAGATCTGAAGGACCCCCGAAATCTCCTCTATCTCGAATTCGCGAGAGTGCTGAAAACGCTCAAGCCCAAAGTCTTCGTGATGGAAAACGTGCCGAACATGGTCGCCATGAAGAACGGTCACTTCCGCGACCTCATCCTCTCCGCGCTGAAGGGCGCGGGCTACCGCAACACGATACTGACCACGCTGACCGCATCGGAATTTGGAGTGCCTCAGCATCGCCGGCGCGTCTTCTTCGTCGGCACCAGAGACGGCCTGGCGGCTCCAACCGATCTCGCGGAACGGTTCGAGCGCTATCTCGACGCCAGCCGAACCGAGCGCGAGACCACGGTCGCCGAAGCGATCTCCGATCTTCCCAAACGCGTCTCGCTCGACGATGGGCCGCTGCCCTATCCGAAACTTCGCAGGCGGACCTTGTCCGATTTCCAGCGCAGCATGCGGCTCGATCTCGAAAGCCCGCTGATCCCGAAGCAGTGGAAACGGGCAAACGTCGACGGAGCTCCGTCGCTATTCAATCACCACACCAAGGGCATCGAAAGCAGAAGGAAGCGCATCCTGCGGGCGCTCAAGCCTGGAATGTGCGGAGACTCGCTGCCGTCGGCGCTGTGGAGCGGCTCTCGTCCGTACAAGTGGCGAAGGCTGCATCCGAACGAGCCCTCCTACACGATCCTCGCGCAGATGCAGCGCGACCTGTCGGAATGGGTGCACCCCAAGCACGACCGCTGGATCACGGTACGCGAAGCGGCCAGACTGCAGTCGTTCCATGACGGATTCGTCTTCGTCGGCAGCGAAACTCAGCAACTCAAGCAGGTCGGGAATGCGGTGCCGCCTCTTCTTGGCCATGCCGTAGCGACGGCGGCGAAGAAGCTGCTGCGGGCAATGTAACGGCCATTGCCGCCGGTCTCGGGCCCACCGCCGATTCCGCGGCCGAACGAATCCTAAGGCGAACTTTCCTGGTACTTTGGATTCAGACAGCGGAAAATCGGTTGTGACGCGGTCTCGCACATGCCTAAAGTAGGCTCAATCCTACTGCTAAAAACAATCCGGCGGGGGCAAATGACAGAGGCTAAAAGGTAGCGGGTCGCTGGCTGCACATGATCGTCCTCGACCCACTACAGGCGCTTGCGCTCCGCAAGTCCGCTTCCGGTCCCGTCGGCGTGGCGGGGCGCCGCGGCACGGGCAGGTCCGTGCTGGCGAACGCGATCGCGTCGGAAACCGCCAGAGCCGGCAGGACCTGTCTTCTGATCGGGGCGAGCGAGGTACTTGAACGGCCCCTCGGCTTCGCCATCGTCCGCGAGATCCACCGGGTTCTCGCGGAGCGGGCGCAGATCAGTCACGTCTCCGGCGATTCCGCTGCTACGCCGGTGGCACCCGCGAGCGCAATCGAGGCACGGGCCAGAACCAGTCCCGACGCCGCGCGCGCGGCGATACTCATCCTCGAGAAGGCGCGGGCACTGGCTCGAACCCACAATCTGACGGCCGGCGAAATCGAGAGCAGTGCCGCGGCGAACCGCGGTCATTCAGCCGCCACGTTGAATTCGCTGTCGCTCGCCGCTCAGGACGCGGCCAGGGTCGCCGACGTGCTGTGGACGGGTAATGCCCGGGCCGGCAGGACGTTAAGGGACGTCGGCGAAGCCCTCGCAGGCCGGGCAATCGAAGTGCCGCCCGACGACGAGGCGATGGACCTGATTCGGGCCGGCGACGCGGAGTACAAGACCGGCATCGCCAAGATCGTCTCCGATCAGAAGGAAGCCGACCTGGAGCGAGCCGTTTCGAAAGCGGTAGCCAGCCTCCTGCGTCCGCGGTCGACCGACCGGAGCTTGGCGGACTACCAAAAACATGCGGCCTTCATGGCTCATACGATCAGCACCGCCATTTCGCTGATCAGACGGCACGGGAATTTCAAGGCCGCACTCGCCGCGAGCAGCGGAAGCGATGCCGCGAAGGCGATCGAATACTTCATGCGGATGAAACCGGACCAGGGGGCGGTAACGGCGGTCAGAACGTTCGAAGCGGCGCTGCAGGACTATAGGCAAGACAGCGCCCTGCTGGAGCCGTTCGTCGCCGAGTACGGCAGCCGGCCGCTCGCCAGCTTCGGTGCCGCAGCGTCGCGGCAAACCGGTACGGCCGTACCGGATGTCGCGCGGCTCGTCCAGTTGCTCCGGGAAGCACGGTACGCGGCCCGTCACCTGCCTGGACATCTCGGATTGCTGCGCGCATCGATGTCCAAACCCGCGTTCGAAAGGTTGCTCAACTCGCCGATCGAGGAGGCCTCTACCGCGCTTGGCGCGGCCGGCGGGATGTTGGAGCCGCGCGCCAAGGCGGCCGACGAAGCCAGACAGCTTCGTGATCTGTTCGCGAGCACGGGCTTCGGTGACATGCTCAACGCTCCCGAGGACTTCGCCCGGCAAATCGAGCAGGCTTCCCTCGCGGTCCCGGCGGCCGAGCCGGCGTCCGGACCATCCTACAGCCCCGGTGTCCTCGACCTGCTGCTCGATCTGACGTCATTGTCCGAGCGTCCCGCGGATGAGCGATGGCCTGCAGCGGTGCGGCGGGCGCGGACCGCTTCCGATGCGCTCGCAGCCTTCGCTCAAAACCGGTTCGACGTCGTCGTGATCGACGATGCCTCCGGATTTCCTGCCGACACGCTGGCGCAAATCAAACGCTTCCGGCCTACCGTGCACCTGCTCGGCATCGCCGAGGACGACGGGACGATTTCGCTCGAGATTCCGCACCGGCAGACCGATCCAGAAGTCGCCGCCGCCGCGTCCGGCGAACCGAACCGCTGGCTCGGAGAGCCAGACGGCTTCGGCGTGCTGGTCCGCGAGGACGAAGGGCTGGACGCGGGCGGACTTTCAGCCGCAGCAGAGCGTCTGGCCGCCGAACTTCGGCGGGAAGGCTGCAGCGCGTCCGCATCCGGCAGTGAGGCGGCCGGTGTCGTGGTCGCCGCTTTCGACAAACTGCACGATGCGGATCTCGCCGACATCGCTCAGAGAGCCGCCCACGGCGTCGTGATCCTGTGCCGCAAGGATCTCCGGTCAGCTTCGAGCCCTGCAGAGCCGCCCCAAAGCGCCGATGCCCGAGCGGCACAGTCGCTGGGCTGGAAGATCTCGCGCGGGGCGACCGAGGGCATTGTCCTGGACAAAGACGGCCGCACCGCCGTGCTCGTCGAGGAGAAAGCGCACATCTCTGCTCATGACGAGACTGTCGCCGACGTTTCCCAGCGTCTGAAAGCGCTGGGCTGGGATCCGGTCGTTTCATGGAGTGGGACCGAGCGCGGCCCTGAGGACTTGTCCCGACTGCTTGCCGCACACTCTCGTCCGCTTGCGCCGAACCGCTTCAGAAGCCTTGCGGAAGCATTCGACCTTCGCGGTCCGCCTCCTGACGGCGGAGGCCACGGTCCGGACTTCGACGAGCGCGGCGACGCCGAGCCAGAAGCTACCGAGGTTGGCGAAGCCCCGCACCATGAAGCCGGCGCGGGCATCACGACCGAAATTCCTGAGGTTTGGATTCCTGACCTTGCTGCCGCTGGCGATCGCGGCGAGACGGCTGTTGGCGCTCCGGCACCTGCCGAAGACGCCTCCGTCGAAGCGGCAGTCAGCCAGCCGGATTCGCAAGCCATTCCGCCGCAGAGT
Source organism: Bradyrhizobium sp. 18BD (assembly GCF_054185225.1). Taxonomy (NCBI): domain Bacteria; kingdom Pseudomonadati; phylum Pseudomonadota; class Alphaproteobacteria; order Hyphomicrobiales; family Nitrobacteraceae; genus Bradyrhizobium; species Bradyrhizobium sp. 18BD. The sequence goes on from NZ_JAVAYL010000022.1 coordinate 90,034, forward strand.
TCACCAGAGACAGAGCCGCCGACGTCCTCCGAAGACGATTTGTCCGGCGCGGCCGAGCCAGCAGATGATTATTCTGCTCGCGAAGAAGCTGCACCCGAAGAGCACACGGCCGGCCACTCTTCGGACGCGCCGAATGCCGATGCCGCCCCGTCCGAACCACAGGGAGGCAATGAAGACACAGGGCCGCGTCCGCGGGCGGTCTTCCGCGACCGGCGCGGTGCGCGCAGACAGATCCCGCCGCGGGAAGAAGCCGAGCCGCGGCGCGAGCGGCGGGCATCGTCACGCCTTCGCCAGGCGGAAGCCAAGCTGCGTCTCATGGTTGATCCCATCAGAAAGCGCATCGCGCTCGCCGCCATCTTGCAAAGACCCGAGGGCTTTCCCGATCGTATCCGGATCGGCGGAGAGGACGTGCAGAACTTCGACGACTCGCGCTACGACGACTTCGATCTAGATTGGACCCCCGGACTTCTCGATGGCGAGATTCGTTTTTCGGACGAGACGCAAAAGCTGGAGTGGGTCCGCAGCGCGCGGCCTTTTCATCTGTTCACTGGCGCGCCGGGCGAACCGGATCTGATTTCGGTCTCCTCGGCGCCTCTTGGCAACCGCTGTACGATCGTGTGCCGAGAAAGGCATGCCGCCGACATCGAAGCTACCGCGACAGAAGCGGGATCTTCCGCGCCAGTGCGGCTGTCGGGCTTCGAGGGTCTGCCTTCCGGATGGACCGTGCTCGACGGCTACGTGCCGGTGCGGGCCCTCGTTTCACCACCGGAGTGGCTCAGACCGCTCGATCCCGGCGCGGAAATGACGATCGTGCTCGACGGCGGCTTTGAAATCAAAACCGCGGTCTATGCGGAAGGCGAACCGCCGCTAATCCGTATCGACGGAATGCCGTCGAACTGCGAAGTCTTTATCGACGGTTCGCCGGCGCAGATGCGGGCCGACAGAAGCTGGAGCGCGCCCGGCTGGGATAAGCCGGGACCGCACCTCATCGACATCGTTCCGGGAAAGTCGCTCACCTACCACATCATGCCGGATCCCGCGCATCGTGACGGCTGGAAGCGGTGGACCGCCCATACTTCGCTTGCTCCCGCGCTCTCCGGAGCGGCGGCGATCTGCGGCGCCATGGTCTATTCGCCGGACGGCAGGACCGTGCTCGCGACCGAAGCGGCTTCGAGCGTCACGGCCCTCGGCGCACGCCATGAGATCAAGATGCTACCGGTCCGGCAGGATGCGCCCGCGGCGATCGCGGCGCTGTCCTTCGAGCCGCTGTTCGCGGTCCTGTCGTCCGGTGGGCGGAGGGAGCAAAGCAGGATTCTGGTATTAGACTTTCCGCAGGCCGCGTCGGAGCGGCAGCCCCAGAAGCTCGACGCCCGCTGGGCATTCATCGTCAGAAACATGGCCGCGCGGCGCGTCCCAGTCCGGCCGGAGACACCGGCTGCGAAAGCCGCCTGGCGGTCCGCCACCCAGGAAGCTCGCCGCCGGAAACGTGCTCGATGACCGATCGCCTGCTCGAGTGGATCTCGTACCGCGAAAGCGGGCGTCTGAACGATCTTCCTTCCGAACTGGTCCCCGACCGCCGGCCGTACCGGGTTATGGAGGATCTCGCCGTGCTCGGCCATATCGAACTCGATGGGGACCGCTGGCACGTCGCACCGCCGGTACTGGCCGCACTCGGCGAAGACTCGGAGAATAGCGCGACAGCGGTCCTGTGCGGCGCCAGGACCCGAGGTCTGACCGGCCGCCTCTCGAAAGTCTGCGCCAAGTACGGCGCCGAAATGCATTCAGTAGCACAGACCGAGCGTCCCGAGTGCACGCTGGTGACGGCCGCGACGAGCTCGCTTCTCTGCACGATAGCCGCGGAAGCGGCCTTGAACTGGCAGCGGGACGCCGCCTTCACGCTACTGGCAAGTCTTCCGGCGATCGCCACTTGGCCGCGGAAGCCGTGCGAGATGGTGGCCGGAAAAGTGGAAGAGGTGAGGAGGTTTTCCAAGTCGAGCCTGCGCTGGATGGACTCTTCGCTCGACGAAGCGCGCGATGCCTTACGTGGACTGTTCCAGATCAAGCGCGACTGGAATTCAATCGTACTCTTGAAGGACGGCAAGGACTCGCAGTCAGAGATCGATGCGGCCGCCGGCCGCCTCGCCGTGGTCGCAGGCGCCAGAAAGCTTCACCTAGATCTCAAGACCCGGTCGTTGCGCATGCCCGCCGCGCTGAGGCCACCGACGCTAATCACCCGTTCACTCGCGCTCTGCTCGGGCATGCTGCCGGAATTCGGACGCGAAAGACGCGAGCTCACTTTTCGCGGAATATCGCACCGCACCGCGCACCTCGCCATCTCGATTACCGGATTGAAGTTAGCATGACCGATACAGCAGCCATCTTTCGCGGACTCAAGGACGCGTATCTTCGGTACTTCGACAGCCCGTTCGATCTCCGGTTCGACGAACTGGTCAATGAGCGCCGCGAGCTCCTCGACCGCGATGGCGTCCTCTATCGCGAACCGCTCATCGAGCCGCAGCCACCGTACGCTGGAAGCCAGCAGAACATCGTCCAGGCAGCGCAGTCCGCGCTGGGCGGCGCGGCCGGATGGCCGGCGCAGGTCATCGCCGATCTCGGCCAGTTCGCGGGGAACGGCCTGTTCCTCTCCAGAACCCCCACGCCGATCGAACTCTACCGCCACCAGGTCGAGATGCTTCGCATCTCCGCGGCGGAAGGACGCGACGCGGTCATCCTCACCGGCACCGGTTCGGGGAAGACGGAGTCGATCTATCTGCCAGTCTTCGCCTCGCTCATCCGCGAGTCGGCGCGCTGGCCCGCCATTCCCGCCGCGCCCCAGAACGACTGGTGGAATATGCCTCCCGCTCCTGGATCGGGGCGGCGGCTGCATCACACGCGCATCGGCCAGCGCGACCATGAACAGGGTGCGCGCCTCCCCGGGATGAGGGCGCTCGTCATGTATCCCCTGAACGCGCTGGCCGAAGACCAGATGACCCGGCTTCGCCAGTCTCTGGACAGCGATGCGATCCGAGGATGGCTGTCGGCGAACCGCCCCGGAAATCGCTTCTGGTTCGGCCGCTACATCGGGTCCACGCCGGTCTCGGGCCGCCCGACGAGCAGCGAAGCGGAAACGAGCCTACGTACCGAGATGAAGCGCCTCTCCGACACCGCGAACGCGGTCGCCGGCACCGATGCCGAGCGCTTCTTTCCACGCCTCGACGGTGGAGAGATGTGGAGCCGGTGGGACATGCAGGATGCGACGCCCGACATCCTGGTGACGAACTATAGCATGCTGAACATCATGCTGATGCGCGATGTTGAGACGCCGATCTTCGACGCGACGCGCGCTTGGCTCGAAGACGACGAGTCGAACGTCTTCCATCTCGTCGTCGACGAACTTCATGCCTACCGCGGTACACCCGGCACCGAAGTCGCCTACATCCTGAGGGTTCTTCTGGACCGGATCGGCCTCCATCCGGATCATCCTCAGCTTCGTATCCTCGCATCCAGCGCGTCGCTGGGATCGGACGAGGCTCGCGCGCAGGAATATCTGCGGCAGTTCTTCGGCAGGTCCACGCCGTTCGAGCTCATCCGTGGCGGCGCCGTGCCGATCGCGGCCGGAGCGCGGGAAAGCCTGCGAAATCTCGGCGGCCCGTTCCGCCAGCTCGGCCTGGCGATCGAAGCGAACGATTCCGCGGCGATCAACGCGGCCGTCGATGCGTTGAGCGCGGGTGCAGGCGCCGCGCCTCCGGACGCGGCGCTGCCGATCGAGCGGCGGCTGGGCGAAGCCCTCAGTTCGGCCGGCGCGGCCGAAGCCGTCAGGGCGGCTTGCAACAGCGGTACCGACGACGACCCCGTGGTGCGGCCGCTGACGCCTGGCGCGATCGGCGAGGCGCTTTTCCCTGAGATCTCCTCGGACGAAGCCGCCTCGGCAGGACAAGGACTGGTGTCGTCCCTGGCACGGGCGAGAAGCTCGGGAGACGCCCCCCTACTTCCGCTGCGGACGCATGTCTTCTTCAGGAACGTGCAGGGCATCTGGGCATGCACGAATCCGAACTGCACCGAGGTGGCGCGGACGGAGCCCGACATCCTGGTCGGCCGGCTCTTCGACCGACCAGCGACGACCTGCCCTTGCGGATCGCGCGTCCTCGAGATGCTTTATTGCGAACCGTGCGGCGACGTCTTCCTCGGCGGGCACCGGCGCGAGCTCAGGCCCAATGTGTGGTCGCTCGTTCCGGACGATCCAAACATTGAAAAGGCGCCCGACCATTCCGCGAGCGACCGGAGCTATTCCAACTACGCCGTGTACTGGCCCGCCCGCACCGCGACCAGACTTCAAGGCCCTCAGAACGACACCTGGACGCAGGAGAACGTCCGGCGGACCTGGAGGCGCGCCAACTACGACCACCGGACTGGGGAGATCCAGCTTGCGCGCAATTCCGCCTCAACGACAGGGTGGCTCTACTACGTGCCGCAGCTACATCAGCAGCCGATTCCCGCGGCGGCGCAGAGTGCGCAGTCGGCGCAAAACGACAGGCCCGCAGTTTGCCCGAGATGCGAGGCGAACTGGAGCCAACTGGCGAGCGCTGCGCCGATACGGACGCAGCGCACCGGTTTCCAGAAGACGGCGCAAGTTCTGACGGACGCGCTATTGCGCGAGATCGCACCTGTCCCTCGCGGTGCGGCCGAGGCCACCGAGGATTCCAGGCGCAAGCTCGTCCTCTTTTCCGACAGCCGGCAAGACGCCGCGAAGCTTGCCGTCGGGGTGGCGAAGTCGCACTGGCTCGACGCAATGCGCCAGGTCCTGGTCGAAGGCGTTAGCGAAGAGGCGGCTGCGATCCTCGCGTTCGAGCGGAGGACGAGACGGGAGAATCTTACGCCCGAAGAGGAAACGCTCGCCAACCGGTTCGGATCCGCGCGGCCCGATGCCGCGTATGCGATCTTGGCGGCCGCCAACGGGCAAGGAGCGATGCCGTCGGCAGTCGGTGGAATGACGCAGCAGCAGTTCGCCGACCTGCTGCTCGCCCAGGCGCGCAGCGGCATCCTGCCGATTCAGAGCCTTCAGGCCCAGGCGCAAAGACGGCTGCTTGCGACCGGAATGAATCCCGGCGGTGTCGATAGAAGCGTGACATGGACGAACCCGCAGACGCATGAGGGCGAGTGGCCGCGGCTGCTTGACTGGCAGCTCGTTCCGCCCGGCTTCCGAGCCAACCTGTCTCCGGACGAACGCGCCCATCAGAACAGAATCGAAAACGCGGAGCGCGAAGCGATCGCGGAATCTGTCTTTTCTGGCGGGCGCCGCGATTTCGAATCGCTGAAGCTTGGCGTGGTTACCTTCAATCCGATGTTTCGGCCGCCTGCCGGCGACCCGATCCTCGAGGAAGCAGCCGATAGCTGCATCCGGGTGCTCGGAAAACGCCGGCGGATCACCACGCACCGGGCGACGGACCGGGACCCTCGGCTGCCGAAGTATGCACGGGACTATCTCGCCGCGGTGGCGGACCTGAATGGGCGCGATCCCCAAGCGTTTGAACAGGACGTCACCGGCATACTTACGCGCTCGGGCGTGCTGAACCAGGGCATCCTCGAATACGATCGCCTCTTCGCGAGAGGCCCGGGCGAGACATATTTCCAGTGCGACCGCTGTTCGCGTGTCCACCTGCACCACAGCGGAGGTATCTGCTCGAACTGCGAAGCCCGCCTCGGGCAGCCGCGGCGCATCGCGGACGACGACGCGAACGATGAACTCGACTACTATAGCTGGCTCGCGACGCGGGCAGGTCCCGTCTTCCGCCTGAACTGCGCCGAGATGACCGGACAGACCGACAAGATCGTCGCCCGGGACCGCCAACGTCTTTTTCAGAACGTCAACGTCGGAAACGAGCACGGGCTCACTGAAAATCTGGATCTGCTCAGCGTCACGACCACGATGGAAGCCGGCGTCGACATCGGCTCGCTGCTCGCGGCGATGATGGCGAACATGCCGCCGATGCGGTTCAACTACCAGCAGCGCGTCGGACGCGCCGGACGGCGCGGAGCCGCCGTATCGATCGCGCTGACGCTGTGCCGCGGGCGAAGCCACGACGACTACTACTTCCAGCGGCCCGACCGCATTACCTCCGATCCGCCGCCGCCTCCCTACGTCGACACCAATCGCCTGCAGATACTTCGGCGCGTTCTCAGCAAGGAGGTGCTGCGCGCGGCCTTTGCCGAACTTCGGCTTTTTGTGGGCTCCGGCGGCGACAGCGTGCACGGCGAATTCGGACTCGCCGCGGCTTGGACGCAGCTTCCGGACACGATGCCGGCCGGGTATACGGGAAACACGGTCGCGGACATCGTTCAGGAATGGATTGACCGGCACCCCGCCGAAGTGGAGCACGCGTGCGACCTGCTCTTGACGGGTACGGTTCTGGCGACGAACCCAACATCGCGCGTCGAGGCCTTAAATTTCGTGCGCAACGATCTCGTTCAGCAGGTCACGCTGGCGAGCCAAAACCCTACACTGATTCAGGACGGGCTCAGCGAAAGGCTGGCGAACCGCGGGATCCTGCCCATGTTCGGCTTCCCGACCAGAGCGCGGAATCTTTATCACGGAAGTCCGCGAGGCTGGCCGCCGCGTGACGTGATCGACCGAGATCTCGAACTCGCCGTCAGCATGTTCGCTCCCGGAGCTGAGACCGTGAAGGAGCGCGCGATCCATACGGCGATCGGCGTGACGCACTACTCGAGGCAGGGACAGCGCGCCGTTGAAGACGCCGATCCGCTGGGTCCGTCGATCCCGGTGGCCGTCTGCGGCAACTGCCAGCACGTCGAGACGGTTAATCCGGGGGGCCCGGCCTGCCCCACGTGCGCGGCTGTCGCCGGAAACGGAGAGGGCGAATACCGCGCCCTCGATCTTCGCCAACCCAAAGGATTCTACAGTTCTTCGCGGTGGGCCCGCGACTACGACGGCTCGTTCGATTTCGTGCCTCGGGCCGCGCGGCCGAAGGTCGGGCGCCCTCCGTTCGCGATCAACCCTCATCTCAATTTCCAGGTCGGCGCCGGTGTCGGAAGCCTCTACGTTATCAATGACAACGGGGGCGACCTCTACCATCTGGCGAGGGTCTGGCCCAATTCGCAGGCGAAGATCGATATCGCCGCCGCGGAGGCTGCCGATGCGAAATTCGCCGCCTCGGTCGGGAGCCGCAATCCTCCGCTGCGGTTGGCGCCCCTCGAGAATCCGGTCGCCTGCGCGCTGGCGGCGATCAGCGACACCGATATGCTGCTGCTCGGCATCCTGGACTACGGTGCCGGCCGCGGTGCCGATCCCCGCACTCCTCAGGGACGCGCGGCGCTCTACTCGCTGGCCTTCATGCTCCGGCGTGCAGCCGCGGTGCTGCTGGACATCCACGACTACGAACTAAAATCGGGCATCCGCAGCGTCGAGGATCCCGCCGCGGGAGTGACCGGGCAGATCTTCCTGTCGGACACGCTCGAGAACGGCGCCGGATACGCCACCTATCTGGGCCAGCCTGTCGAGGCCGAATATCTGCTGCGGCTCATCTGCGAGCCCGGATACAACGGATTCTACGAAACTCTGGCAGGCAGCCGCCACGCCGACGCCTGCGATACGTCCTGTCCTGACTGTCTGCGAAGCTACAGCAACCTCCAGTATCACAACCTTCTCGATTGGAGGCTCGCGGTCGATCTCGCGTCGCTCGCGCTCGATGCGGCCGCTCCGATCTCTCTTTCGTCGCCCAGATGGGCACGCGTGGCGAACATCGCGGCGGTCACCCTGCTCGGCGCACGGCCGGGCTACAGACAGTTGACGATCGCGGGGCTGCCGGCCATCACCAACGGCACCGACGTCAAGATCGTGACCCACCCGCTCTGGCTGACCGACCGGAACAACCTGGGACCCGATCTGGCAAGCGCCTGGGACGAGGCCGAGCGCGTCCACGGCCTTCGCATAGATCCCGGCCAGTCATTCGTTTCGGTGTTCGAGGCGCTGCGGCGCCCGCTTTGACCATGCCCGCGGCGCTCTCGATACGGCCGCTGGCGACGACCAGCCCCTCGCTCGGAAACGAAATGAGGATCTGCCCGCTGCGCGCCGGCCTCGCCTCCTGCCGCGAGGCGGACGAATGGGTGCTACACGACCCCAGGCTTTGGCTGGGGACGGCGCTGCATGCCCTCCTCGAAAGAACCAGGCACGAAGGAATCGCCGATATCGAGGGCGCATGGGACGGCGAAATCGCCAAGCTCGTTCAGCGGATCGGATCTCATCAGTTCGACCGGCGGTTCTCCGATCCGACCCGCTGGCCTGCCTACTATTTGACGAGGCAGCGAGCGCTCAGTTCGGCGGCAAAGCTGAACTCGGCGGCGAAACCTTCGTCCGGCAGCGTGCAGGCGCCGTCGCGGTCCGGCACCGAGCGGAGACTGACCGCACGCGGCGGCCGCCTGGTCGGACGTCCCGACCGCTTCGACAGAACCACGGTGACGGACATCAAGTCGAACCTGCCGGACCGCGCGACACCTCTCGGCATCGAATTGTTCGGCCGGCACCGGCGCCAAATCCTAATATACGCCGCGATCATCGCCGAGAGCCTCGGCTTCTGGCCGAACAAGGGCATCATCGCCGGCGCGTCGGGCGAGACCATCGAGTTTGGGCTCGCGCCGGCCGAATGCGATGCGGAAGCCGACGCCGCGATCGCGGATCTCGACGCGTGGAACGGTGCGCTATCGTCCGCGGCGCGTGCTGCGGACCTCGCGAGTCCATCGGAAACCTCCTGCGGGTCATGCCGCTTCCAGCTTGTATGTCCTGCATTCTGGGAGTGGCTCGCACGGCGAAGTCCGAACGGCGCCGTAATAGAAGCGCCCGTTGCCGTCAGCGGCCAAGTGAATTCGGTACAGCTCGGCAACGATGGAGATCTGCAGACCGTCACTCTGGCAGGGGCCGTTTCGACGGTGCCGGGGATGACCACCGCAAGCGTAGTGACCCGCCGTTCCATTCACGGAGCGTTGCCGGCGAGCAGCGTAAGCTCCGGCTGCAGAATCGTCGGAGCGGGCATGCGGCGCGACGGGCGTCTCATCGCCGACTGGGCGACGCTCCTGGTACCTTCGGATCGCGTCCCGGCGATCGGCATCAGCCTTGCTGGGGCTTGAATCGGCTCGCAGCCTAGGACACCGATCGTTTAGATGGCCAAACTCCGTAAGCTTCTCCCTCGGCACAAACGGGCGGCCCTAAGCCGGGGCGAATCCATGTCCCGGATCCGGTCTACGAACACGGCTCCGGAGCGCGTCGTCAGGCAGCTCCTTTCTGTCGCCGGGATCAAATACCGGCTGAACGTCCGCGATCTTCCGGGCAAGCCCGATTTTGCGAACAAGACCCGCAAGTTTGCGATCTTCGTTCACGGATGCTTCTGGCACTCCCACGAAGGCTGCGCGCTGGCGTCCGACCCCAAATCAAACCGCGGATACTGGCGGCCGAAGCTGGACAGGACGAAGGCTCGCGATCTCGAGCACGTAAGGCGGCTGAAAGAGCTTGGCTACCGGGTGCTCATCGTCTGGGAATGCTCGTCACGCAAGCCGGAGCTGGCGGCTCGAGAAATCGCCGAATTCTTCAAATTTCTTGACCAGAGCTAACGTCCCAGCTCCTTGGCCGAACGAGGGCGAGGTCCGCTCGTTCAAGGCGAGCAAAAGGAGCGCCTCTCACAATTCCGCGGCCAAGGGCGTGGTGACCGAGCGGCGGTCGCCTGCGACGTCGTCGGGGGAAAAGGCCCTTAGAATGGCGGCTAGAGCGATCCTCGCGGCCGCCACCGCCGCGGCTCCAGCGACCCATTTTCTTCGACGAGAGCACGGTCGTAGGACGGCAAGGGCCACCGAAGTCAACTCTCGGCCGATCATGGGAAGAGCGGCCGGCTCTCGGCCGAGATTGCGCTGATCTGATCTGGCGGAAAGATTGCCGGTCAATGGGCCTTCTAGCGTTCGCGGCAAAGTTGAGCCTCGCAGCCCGCGACGACGACACTGGCGTCGGCGGAAACGTGAGGGCGGTGGCTGCGCCTGCGGATGAGTCCGTGGTCGGGCGCAATTATTTTGACACGTGAGAGCGGCGGCGGCGCCTGCGGATGAGTCCGTGGTCGGGCGCAATTATTTTGACACGTGAGAGCGGCGGCGGCGCCTGCGGATGAGTCCGTGGTCGGGCGCAATTATTTTGACACGTGAGAGCGGCGGCGGTGCCGGCAGATGAGTCCGTGGTCGGGCGCAATTATTTTGACACGTGAGAGCGGCGGCGGCGCCTGCGGATGAGTCCGTGGTCGGGCGCAATTATTTCGACACGTGAGAGCGGCGGCGGTGCCGGCAGATGAGTCCGTGGTCGGGCGCAATTATTTTGACACGTGAGAGCGGCGGCGGTGCCGGCAGAGGAGTCCGTGGTCGGGCGCAATTATTTTGACACGTGAGAGCGGCGGCGGTGCCGGCAGATGAGTCCGCGGGCGGGCGCGATTATTTTGACACGTGCGGGCGGATTAGTCCGTTTTCAGAAGCGTAGCTCCTGAAATATCTAACGGGCGGCCGATGGTGTCCGTCGGCTTGACTGTGCCGGTTCGAGCGAATGACACTCTTTCGCTCCAAGCTAGTCGAGATGGATCAAGTAAACTTCGTAGATCAGAGGCGCTTATGGACCAATTGTCCCCGCTATCCACCGCCATTTCCGGATAAGGCAGGTCGACGCTCGATTGATGAGCGCCTATGCGGCCGATATTTACAGCAGGTGGCGTACGAACGGAGTAGAGATGAGCGATCTTTTGCCAAGCGAGCGGGATTTCCCCGAGTTGCTCGACGTCGAATGCGACTTCGCCGATGATGATGTCTCGGTCATCGTCTGCCCCATCTCTTTGGACGGAGAGATTTTCCCCGAGCCTCTCGACGTCGATTACGACGCGTTTGATCACGACTCCGTCGCTATTTGTCCTATTCCTCTCGAAGACGAAATCAAAGGCCTCGAACGGCTCGACAAATGCGACAGTCCCGATCGAGCCGACCGCGGCGGAGCCGGCCACGGCGAAGCCGACGGGTTGTCGGACGCTGAGAAGGCCGCTGGAATCACGACGGCAGACTACATCGACGCCAAGCCATTCTTGGACGACTACCTCAAGCGGTCTCCCCGGGAGCTTTTCTTCACTATGGTGAACCTGACCTATGGCCCACGCTGGCAGTACCCGCTGGCCAGGGCGAAAGTCCGCTCGCAGGGGCATCTTAACGCGATCGCGCATGGCCGCACCGTGACGGATAACCTTATTCAGAAAACCCTGCTCATTTCCCTAGCCCAGATCAGGCAAGACGAGGAGCGGCTCGCTCGCGCGAAAGCCGTCATCATCGAGACCCTGGGCCGATAGCAGCTCGTTCCCGGCGCTGCAGCAAGCGTCCCGGCAGCAGTCTTTGAGGGAAAGTTTGCCGAATCTGAGGGAAACTCAAAAATGATATTCGAGAATTCGCTTTGCTGTCAGAGGCTTGAGACATTCGACGAATCTTACGAATCTATGAATACAGGGCGCCGGCTCAAGTTTCCCTCAACGCGGGTTACCGAAACTGAGGGAATGCGAGCAAAACCTGAGGGAATCTCGGTACTCACTCTCATCGGGCACGGTCTTAAGTTTCCCGTTGATGATGACCCAGTGTGAAGTCGCAATGGTCCCCGGACGGGTTATCGGCGCGCCGCCGTCGACAAAAACTTCGGTAAGAACGGTGTCGAGATACGTCGCGGCGATTCTTCGTCAGTGGAGGCTGTCGCCTCCGGGAGCTATGTCTCCGCCGACGACGAGAGATTGATTAAGTGGCCGTTCGGTGAGCCGCGGCCCTGTCCCGTGGTCGAAGGCAATTGTTTCGAAACGTCCGAGGGCGCGGCGCCCCGGCGGATTCGTCCGCGTTGAGCGCAATTATTTTGAAACTGTGAGGCGGCAAAAATAATTGCATCGCCATTGTGCAGGATCGTCTACTCGCTCACCGAGCGCAACAACTCGTCCAGGCGGCAGGCGGCCCTGTAGATGGAGCCTCGACGATTACTGCTCCGGGAGTCGGCTCCCTGGGCCCGATCGAGGGACTTTAGGAGCGCCTGCCGGATCGCATCGAGGTCCTTCGGTTTGACCGTCGTAGGCAGCGCCTGCACGGCTGCCGCGAAGACGACGTCCTGGTCGATATCAGATGGCGGAGATATCTCCCCGCGCACAAGCTTCGCGCGCAGGGCTTCGGCCTTCCCGGTCGATTGACGGAAGGCCGCATTTTTCCCTGCGATTCTGTCGACGAGTGCATCCCGGTAGGAGGGGTATGTCGTGACCTGCCTGCGCAGATCTTCGGCGACCCCGGTGGCCGTCAGGTTCGTTTGATCGATGTAAAACCAGACGGGGAGCCACTTGCGCTGGCAGTGCGCCTGGTAATGGATGTACTGCATGGGTTCGGCGACCTTCTCGTTGCGCAGGAAATTGCGAACGACGGCGTCCGGGGTCACGTTATCGCGGATGATGCGCGTCCGTTCCCGCTCTGCTTCCGACACCGGCTCGACGTCGCCGATGAGCCGGAGCGCGGGCTTACCTTTGGTTTGGCTGAAATCGCCCTCCCGGACGAATTGGATGTTCGGAAGGAGGGACTTGTCGATGACGAACTTGCCGCTGGTGCCGGCGACCTCGCCAGAGTCGAGATCGATCGTGGCCTCCTTGCCCGTCGCGACCCGTCCCATCCGTGCGCTGAATGCTGCAATGGCTCGTTGTTCCCGTGCGGCGATGATTTGACGCAGCTCTCCCGGTTTGATCAGCCGAGTTTCGCCGACATAGCGGAAGTAGATGCCCCCTTCTTTGACGTCTTGGCCGACGTTCTTGATCGCCACTATCGGACCATGATCGTGCTTTTCGACGTATAGGACGCCGACCGATTTGCCCGCGAGTTCGATGGTGGCTTTCGTGACGTAAGGGACCGGATCTAGAGAACTCGCGAGGACCCTGTTGATGACCCCGACGTCGCATTTTGCGAACGTCTCGTCCGCAAGTCCATCCGCTTGGAAGCTTCCGTCCGTGACTCCGAAGAGCAAGTAACCTCCCTTGTTGTTTGCGAGACCCGCAATGGCCCGCAGCGATTTAGAGAAGCTATCCGCGGGCTGCACCCTAAAACTGGCCTTGCATTCGGTTCGGTCCGTTTCGCCGCCGGCAAGCCGCCATGTTCCGGCATCCCGGACGAACATCGATCGCAGAATTTTCATGTCTACAGGGGAGGGGACCGGCGGGGGCTTGGACACGGAATCTTCCCAGGCCGACAGGAAGGCTTCCAGTTCTTCCGGAAGTGCTTCCTCGACCGATGCGCCGTACTTCTCCTTCTTGATCTGAGTGATCCTGCCCGGACTGATCAGACGATCCGGCTTGTTGAAGTAGAAGTGGATGGCGTCGTTCCGCCACCCTTTCCGAAGCATCGCCTTGACCAACGTATCTCTGTGTCGGACAGGTTCCTTTGCTTGCGCATTCTCTTTCCAGACTTGCTCGAAAATGGTGACCTAGCGAACGTTCAACGAGAGCGGGAGTCCAGCCCGCGTAGTCGCCTTCCACAAGAATGCGAAGATAACTGTCATCGAAGTTCAAGCCCTCGGCCATCCGGCCTTGATCGCCTGTTGATGGCATCGACGAAGACCCGGATTCGGGCGCGCCGGTCCGCGTCGTGTCGATCCTTGCTCTGGCCAGAAGGTGCCTCTCGACGCCGCGCCAGGCCAGCGCTCTCGAGATCAGCCGGATGGGCGACGACGTTCGCCACGATCTTCAAAGTGCCATCCGGAGGGGGCCACTGCAGCTCCACCGGATCGCTCTATTCCGAGGTGCCGCCTCCGCCGCTGCGGGCTGAGCCGACACCGCCTCGCTACCGAAAATTTGGTGGCGCCAAGCCAAGGGAAACTGCTCGGGCAGTCGATTACGCCGACGTCAGCCCGTCTTGGTCGTGATCGGGTTGGTCCGAGCACGCCAAGCTGCGCCGCCCGTGGTACAGGGCCATTCCGCGGGGTGCTTGTGCACATTAGCAGCCCTATCTCCCCGTTATGGCCGGGCCCACTGCGGCAAATCGTTTCGTCGGTCCCATAGCGCGGTGCGCTAGAGACATTACATCGTTTGCCGAGCCGGCTAGAGGTTGAGATTGCACATGGCGAACGACGAATACGGGAAATGGGAGATAGTGGATGGCATCTCCGAGGGCGGCCAAGCGCACGTTTACCGCGTAAAGGATCGGACCGGTGTCGAGCAGGGCATTTTCGCGCTTAAGCGCCTGAAGAACGGGGATCGGATTGATCGCTTCAGGAACGAAGTCGAGGCCGTCGCCGCGCTCAAGCACCCGAACGTCGTGCCCTTGATCGACAAGTCGGCCTTGCACGATCCGGTCGGCAAGAAGGACCGCAGATATCTGGTCATGCCTCTTGCCGAGGGCGGAAGCTTGGACGACGCCGCGCGCTTCAAAGGTGATGTGAGACGGACGCTTGGCGTGGCGCGACACATCGCGGCCGGCCTAGCGGCGGCGCACACGAATACGCCGCGGATCGTCCACCGCGACGTCAAACCTGGCAACGTGCTGTTTCCGAAAAGGGACGCCGACGACGTCTGGGTCTCTGACTTCGGCATCTGCCTAATCGACGACGACCGGCCTCGCCAGACAGAGGACTGCGAAAGAGCAGGTCCGGCAATGTTCATGGCTCCAGAGCTCGAAGGCGGGGGCCCGCTCGACGTCGGTCCGGAGGCGGACGTCTATTCGCTGGGTAAGGTCATTTTTTTCATGCTGTCCGGCGGGACGATCTTGCCCAGGGAGCGACTGAATGAATCGCCTTATCGCGAAGTTCTGGAGGGCGACGGCCTCGGCCGCCTGAACTCCCTGCTTTCCGGAATGATTCGGCGCGATCCCAAGATGCGGATCCAGACGATGGCCGAAGTCATCGAACATCTCGATTCGATACTCGCAGGAATGGACGGAGCCGGCACGCATCCGGAGGCGGACGAGGCTTCCGAAAGGCTCATGAAGACCGAAGCCGAGCAAGATGCCAGGACCGCCGCGCGCCGGGCGGCGAACGACGAGTGGGATATCGCGCACGCGAACGCCCGCCGCGTGCTGGTGGATACGATCAGGGATCAGCTACAGAACTTGGTTCGCGATCGTGGCGAACCAGGCAAGGCCACGTTTCAAGTCGCAGTGGCGGCCGCTTCAGGAAAGCAAATTTTCGCGCCATTTGCCGTCGGCCTTACCGATACCGTCGAAGTGGTCCGGAGCCGCAACGACGGGGACAAACGTGCGTGGGTAATGACGTTTCATATTTACTGGCGTTCCCACTCCGACAAGAACGGCAGGGTCGGATTCTTCGCGGGGATCGACGTGCGAGAATACGATGGCCGACCGGTCGTCAGATGCCGCAGCTTGGTCGGCCGGAATCCGATGAGCAAAGGTTTCAGGTTGACGTCAACGGAGCCGCTGCTGTCCGAGCAGCAGCCCGACGCCTGGCTTGCTTTGGACGCGGAAATCAGGAAAGCGGTCTCGGAGCTTTTTGCCGCCTTCCTCGATGCGGTCGGCAAGGGAACTTCGATCTTTGTCGAGGCCACGCTCTCAGAAAAATCAGCGCGTGGCCGACCGAGGCGTTGACGCGTTCGGTTCTCCCGTCATCGGAAGAATGCCACGTCATTCCGACTGTCAGGCGGAAGTCGTGAAGGCAGACAAGCGCAGGTCGCTATTCCGTGTCACGCACACGGATCTGCAATAGATACGACGATGTCGCCGTCGGGTTCAGCCAGAGGCGAAACGTTGGTCTAGCCGTCAACGTACGGTGCGAGACAAGCCGCCGACCGCGCAAAGACCTGCTTGTGCGCGGCGCGCACGACCATCACGTTGAGCGCCGTCGCCTGCTCGCCGGTGAGACCGGTGGCCGGAAAGAGCGGCTCTTCGTCCACGTCCGCCATAAGCAGCGCCGCCGTCGGCGAGATCGGATAGTAGATCGACAGCCTGTCCGTCGGAGCGGGACGCGTGCTCTTCAGATTGATGGCCGGCTGGTCGCCGGTGACAAATGGCACCTCGGAGCGGTTCTCGACGACGATGAGCTTCCGCCTCTTGCGCTCGACGTACAGGCTTCCGCCGATGTTCGTCGCGGTGATGTGGATCACGATATTCCAGACGCGTTCGAGGGAGGGACTTAATTCGAGCGTGCGCTCCTTGATGCCGCGCGTTCGCATGTACTGCGTGCAGAGGAAGTTGAGGAACGTGATGCACTGCGCGTCGTCAGCGTAGAAGCCGAGGTCGCCGGCGAGCGCCCGTTCCAGCGCCGGCGCGAACGAAGACTCGATGCTCGCGTGATAGTCCTCGAGCACGTTCGACGCGAGGTCGTCGAGCTGCGCTTCGATCTTCGGCCAGTTCGGGCTTCCCCGAAACCGCTCCGCCAGTTCGAACGGCGCGACCAGCATACCGACTAGGTTCCCGTGCGTCCGGACCGCCGACGGCCGTCCTTGCCCGAAGAGCATCTTGAGCAGCGCCAGATCCTGAGGCGTGAGCCGCTGCAGCTTGTAGAAGTCGGTCTGCACGGCAAGCACGCGCGTGCCGCTCGGAAAGACGCGACCGTCCTGCAGACAGAACATGCCCCCATTCGTGGTCCAGGGACGGAGATAGTTCTGCCAGACGTGGTGGTGGCGGCGCTTGGGCCGTTGAGGCGCGTTCATGTCGGACCGGGAGTGTTCGATCGGTCGTCGAGCGACCGTACGCTCAGAGCTGCCGGAAAAAGCCGGCGAAACAGGGGCTAGACGACGGAAATCGACCGGCCGTACTCTTTTAGGCCTGCGGCCCATCAATCCTTCGAAAGAACGCGCGCGCAGTAGTCGCACATCCGGTCGCTGTCGGGGGAGACGTTGAACGGCGTCAGAGGCTCCGAGCACATCTCGCACTTCGACAGGCCGTCCTCGCAGAACGCGCACGCGTTCTCGTCCCCCGCCATGACGTACGTTCCGAAGCCGCACGCCCGGCATACGCCCAACGGCGGAGCGTCCCCGTCGGCGGCCGCCGCGTAGAGATCGGCGCCGAAATAGTCGTTGAGCGAAGCCTCGAACAGGCGTCCGGCTGCGATCTCCGCACCACATTGCCGGCACCTCGCTTCTAGATCGGTCGGCTCCGTCGAGGAGTCTTCGGCAAGCTGGACCAGATGGGAGCGGCAGGAGGGACACGTCTTGACGGCCGCGGCCATCGATGCGGAGGTCCACGGCACGTCGCCGAACGAGCCTTGGCACTGCGCGAATTCCTTGTCGTACAGATTCTTGGCCTCGAGCATCGTGTTCCAGCATTCCGCCAGATGTTTGTGGGGCCGTTCGCCCAGCAGGTCGAACAGGTCGACGACGACCGGAAACGCCTGCGAGATCGCCTCGCGCACGCTCTGATGGCTGGCCGAGGTGTAATTGTGCTCGGCCTCGTTTCGGATCCGGTTGAGGTTGCGGAGCGCGGTGTTGTCGATCGCGAGACCGAACGATTTGAAGCGTTGGCCGATCTCGTTGAAGTCGATCGTCCTCTCACTCGGGACCAGCACAAGGCCGCCCTTGCCGTCGGGCTTGGGCTTGTACGACGCCGCTAGGACCAGCGCGGGATCCGCTTCGGGGAGCTGCTTGACGAGCGCGGCCTTCGCCATCAGCAGCGTCCCCGCGTAGAAGTTGCGCACAGCCGACAGCGAGCGCTTTGGATCATTCGCCTGGTAGTCCTCGAGACCGAGCTGGAGCGATTTGACCGCGTTCAGAAAGAGTTCGTTCATCTGCGCAACTATGCCTCGACGCGGCCCGAGTCAACGCGGCGACGCGTGGTGTTCAGCTTCTTGCGCTGCGCCATAGCGTCAGTCCTCGGAGCCAGCTATACGCTTCCACTCGCCGTCGCCATCGATGAATTGCGTGAGACGGCGAATGACGCACATCAGCTCCACAAGCTGCACCCCATCGAGATTGCGTGCATGCATCGTGGGCCTTCGAAGGGCGACGAGAGCTTGAAGATCATGGGTCAAACGCTCTCGATTCGGGAATACATGCCCGAACGCTCCGTCCCAGTTGTCCTTGCGAAGCAAGATGCCGGTCAAATCGCCGAGGTCTAGATAACAAATCAACTCTTCGTCGCGCTCGCCGTTTGCCATCGCTGCGGCGCGGTTGCCACGTGCTTTATCGCGCATTTTCTCGTCGACGCGCTGCTTGAACCATCGCGGGCCGGCGAGTGCCGCGAGTTTTTGGGCGATCATAAGCCTTAAGGTCCGTTCAAACCGATCGACGGCTTGGAATGCATCGGTTTGGAAGTTGGCCGACCGAATTTGCATGGACATCCCACCGATCTCGAACGTCGCGACGGATGTCTCCCCATCGGAGATTCCGCCGGCGAGGCCGCTTTCGATCGTCACGGCGACCACCGTCTCAGGCGTCGCATCGATCAAGCCGGCGTCCACTTCGGCCTCGGCGTAGTAGCCTCGACGGTGATCGGGGTCGTGCCAGAAACGATCTGGCAGATCAGGACGAGTGTACCATTCTCCGAAAAGGCGGGCATAGGCCGCGTTCGTCGTTCCGGCGCTAAAGCCCAGCAGATCCGCCGAACCCGCAAGCGCCGCCACCTTCAACCGCGTGTCCGCCAATCCCGACGCAAAGCCGATGTCCGCAACGGTTCCCGTACCGAAGCCTGACACATAATTTACAACGCCTCGAATCTTATCGAGCTCGGCGATCTTGGCGGAAGTTCCCGTCAGGCCTGCAAGCGCGTTCGTGTTCGAAAGTTGAAGCGCCCACCTATCCGTGCGCCCTAAGGCAATCGTTGTGTCTTGATATCGCGCAAGCTCGCGGGCGATCGGCGAATCCGCGTAATCCCGAAGCGCTCGAGCTGCAGGCGAATCTGAGAGATCGCGCAGCATCCGAGCGGTCGGCGAATCCGCGAACTCCCTCAAAACCTTGGCTGCGGGCGAATCCACCCAGTCCTGGAGAGCGCGCGCGGCCGGCGACTCGGCGTAGTCCCGGAACGCCTTTGCTGCAGGTGAAACAGCGTAGTCGCGCATCATCTTTGCGGTCGGCGAATCTGCATAGTCGCGCAAGGCTCGGGCCGTCGGCGATTCCAGATGATCACGCATCATCCGAGCGACGGGCGAGTCCGCGTAATCACGCAGGGCGCGTATCGCCGGTGAGTCAAAGGCGCGCACCAACTGTGTCGCGCTCTGGACCTGCTCCCGCATCGGATCGGCCGCCGCGGTCGCCAAATCTAGGTATGGCTTATGCTTTTCCGGGAGCGCAGTAGCCTCGGGGACCTCCTTCAGCTCTTCGACGGCCGAAATGTCTTCCGAACGTTGCGGTTCGGGGTCCGCAGGATCGAAATCGATTCCGGAGGGTGACTTTGTATCGTTCATTGTTGGTCCTGAGCGGTGAGACAAGTCGTTCTAGTCGGCGGGAGAAAATTTGCGCTAAATGAACGCTGCTCCGGGTCATCCTATTTCGAGTCGGTATGATTCACCTAGTCTTGTCCTCTGATAAACCAGCGGGGTCTTCCTTCACTCCGCGGGCGACAACCCGCAGCGAGCCGTCCGGTAGCGGCCGTTGAAGCTTTAAGGCTTCGTCCGGCGGCGCGGTCAACCAAGTCTCGACTTCGTCCCCCGTGGTTAGAACTACTGGCATCGCTTTCGGATGGATGGCGCCAACTTCGGCGTTCGGCTCCGTCGTGAGAAAAGCGTAGAGGTCGTTGGTAGTCTCACCTTCCTTGACCTTCCTGACCGATGTCCAGTTGGTCCAGATGCCGGCGAAACAGGCGAGCGAGCGGGTCTCGTCGAGCGCGAACCAGATGTCGCCGCCCTCGGCCTTGTTGAATTCGCTGAAGCTGTTGAACGGCACGACGCAGCGATGCTCCGCACCCAACCACCTCGTCCAGTGCTTGCTTTTCACGTTGCGGATGTTGGTCGTGCCGCCGTCAGGCTCCATCCGAAGTAGTTGCTTGAAGTCGACTGACTTGCCCTTGGCTTCAAGCTTAGCCGCGCGCTTCTTGGCCGCCTCCATCAAAGCATGCTGCGACGACGGCATGCCCCATCGCGCGGTGACGAGCTCCCGGCGTTCGGCGCTGTTGCGCACGATGGGCGCCGCGTAGTCCGGAAACACGCCGGGCATCGGCGCGAGGTTGCCTACGTATCGGTTGATCACTCGGAACAGCTCGCTGATGGCGGCCTGGTTGGTGGTGATTGAATAAAGGTTACACATCGTCAGGTCTCCGGAGCGGCTTGGTGGGACCGCGATGCCAACTGCAGAAGAGTCGCTGAGGGTCGACGACCCGCCTTGCTACATTTGCTGCAGCGAAGACGGCTCGCCAAATCGTGGACGAATGTGGTCGGCGGATGGCGCAGCGCCGCCAAATCGACCGCTCGCCGTGACTTACACCGCGAGCACTCGATCTCGAGCCAAGTGTAACCGCCGTTGACGGCTTGATCTACGGTGGGTGAAGGATCGATCGGGCCGCCGCTCGCCCAGATTCGTTCGTTCCACGACTCGGAGAGCAATTTGTCGGCCTGGCGGATCAACGCCTCACCCTTGATGCGGGCCTCTGCGGCTTGACCAGCGAGAATCGTTGTCATGGCGCGTGCGCGACTGAGCTCTTTGGCGAGCGCCTTGCGGTCGCCGCCGGACAAGGGCGTCGGGTGATACTTCGGTGCCATAGCAGCATCCGTTTCCGGCCGTGCCGGCGACTACTCGAACGCAGGCCAGCAGCCGTCTTCCTCATGTCGCCCAGTCCGCTCGGCACAGGTATTCTCCAAGAGCCGCCGCGCGACATCCTTCCAGAGCGCTTCACAACCATACAGGCGCACGGCGTCTACTTTCTGGATCTCGACCACCCTGGCACAGCGCCGGCAGCCCACCCTGAGCAGATGCTTAGGAATTTGGTCCAGCCGCAGCGCCGCTTCGGAAGGGCCTGACCGCGCCTCGGCGCGAGGGTCGTCCAAGAGCGCCTGCCAGTATTCCGCGGGCAGATCGGCGTCGGGAGCCAGTCCGGGCTTCTGCGGCACGTTTCTGCCGACGAGAGCGGCCATCTTGTCCATTTGCTTGGTGGTCGGCATGCGCCAGCTCGCGGGTCGATCGGTCATACCAGAACATAACAAGAACAAGACTAGGGAGTCGATCCTCCGCCTGAAAAAAGGATGGTCAGTTGGCCCCGGCGGTTGTCGGAACCAGTTTCTGCCGTTCGTCTTGAATCCGAGCCATCCCGAACTGGAGTTCTGCGTAACATGGCCCCGCGCGCCAACTGGAAGGGCTTTCTCCGCCTATCGCTGGTCACCTGCCCGGTCGCCCTCTACCCGGCGACGTCGGAGAGCGAGAAGATCTCCTTCAATCAACTCAATCGTACGACCGGACACCGCATCAGGTACGTGAAGGTGGACGCCGACACCGGCGACGAGGTGTCGAACGAGGACATCGTCAAGGGCTATGAACTCGAGAAGGGGCAGTACATCGAGGTCACGAAGGAAGAGCTCGAAGAGCTTGCGCTGGAATCGACGCGGACCATCGAGATCGATGAGTTTGTCGACAAGTCCGAAATCGACCCGCGCTACCTGATCAGACCGTACTACCTCACGCCGGACGGCAAGATCGGCCATGACGCCTACGCGGTCATCCGCGAAACCATCCGCGCGATGGACAAGGTCGCGATCGGGCGCGTGGTCTTGACCAACCGCGAGCACATCATCGCACTCGAACCAAAGGCAAAGGGGCTCGTCGGTACGTTGCTTCGCTACCCGTATGAGGTGCGCAGCGAGGCGGAGTATTTCGACGATATCCAGGACGTGAAGTTGACGAAGGACATGCTGGACCTCGCGAAGCACATCGTGAGCCAGAAGGCAGGAAGTTTCGATCCCGGGAAATTCGAGGATCACTATGAGACCGCGCTTGTCGACCTAATCAACCAGAAGCGCGCGGGTAAGACGATCCGTCCGAAGGAGCGGCCGAAGGGCGAGAACGTGGTCGACCTGATGGAAGCGCTGAGGCAGAGCGTCGGTCGGGAGGTCGCGCCGGCGAAGGCGGCCAAGCCCGCCAAGAAGCCGCGCAAGGCGGCGTCAGGCCAGAAAGAGATGTTGATGCCGATCACTGGCAAGAAGCAGAAGGAAGCGGCCGCGAAGAGGCCGTCGGCCAGGCCGCAGCGGAAGTCCGCCTAGGCCGGCGGTGGCGAAAGCAATTGCGCTTCCGCGAGCTTCTTCGCTTTGATGGCCTGGTATCGCTCTTCGATCAGAGGCCACGCATCGTCGAGCAGGGGCTTGACCGCGACCACCATGCGAATGAAGTCCTCCGGTATCTCGAAATCCGGATTTCTACGCTTTTCCTCGATGACGAAGCGTGCGCAGGCGACGAACATGTTCCAGAACTGCTCCGGCGTCGAAATACGGATGCGACGCCGCTGCTTGATCTCGGCGAAATAGCTCGGCCACGGGTAGTCCCGGCTCCATTCTCGTTCATCGAACTTCTGCAGGAAAAAGCGTCTGCGCCAGTAGTTGACCGGCTCCATCCGATCCTCGAGCTCCTTCTCGATGAGAGTGAGCACGCGATGTTCGTACGCTTGAGCGTAGGGATAGAAATCCCGCTCGTCGATTCGAATGAATGCGTCGTCGAACCCGCGATAGTCGCCCCGCTCATCCGCTTCGTACATTCCGAGATGCCAATTGCACCCCGAGCAGGTGAGACCACGAATGTTGTATACCGTGAGCTTCTCGCCGCTTCCGCGCTCCGGGTAGTGATCATGCTCGATGATCAGGTCGTGGGTCTCGTCACAGAACGCGCACTTGAAGTCCTGCGCGCGCGCGAGCTCGACGACAAGTTCTCTGACGTCGGCGTCGAGGCGCATCCAGCCTCTGGCCTTCTTCTTCAAAATACCCGCGGGCAATTGGCGCCAGAAATGGTCGCTCATGTGAAAAGACCTGGAAGATGACGACGGTCACCATCTAGTCTTCATCGGAACCATGTTCAATCTGTGGTGGACTATTCCGCCGCCGGGCACTCGGGACAGACGTCGCCGATCGAACCCAAGACCTCGCGGACCTCCGCAACGGCGTCGTCCGGCGAGACCTCTTTCGGCGGATTCTGACGGGCAAGATCGACGGCGCGTTCGCGTGCATGCGGGTCGGCACGGTCCCTCACCCAGCCGTGCTCCTCGCATTCGTGGATGGCGCCGGCTTCCAACAGCACGTTGATCGCCCACCCCCGCAGCGTCCGTATCGCCGGCCGCCGCTCCTTCGTCGTCAGCATCGAGATCACTCCTGCTGGGACGAATCGTTCCGCCCTCCCGATCGTTCCGGGCAGTTAACACAGGTCAGGGATTCGCAATCGACGGGGCTGGGGCTTGTCCATCTGTTCCCGCAGCCCCGTGCGGGACAACGTCGCCGGCGCTGGATCGTCCTCACGCCGCGAGCGACATCAGAAGCGACTGGACGCGCAGCCACATGCGGCTGCCTACCTGCGCTTCTTGCCGCTGGGCCAGGGAAGCACTCCGTCGAGCTCGCGCAACCGATAGGAGTCTTCGTCCCATTGTTTTCGTTCGGGGGCAGGCGCCGCGATCTGATCGCCGTCGAACCACAGCAACGTCAGCGTCTGGTCCCACTGCCCTAGGTGCAGTGCATCCTCGAAGAGCGCCCCGTCACGTGCCCAGTCTTCGAACCACGAATCCGGCTCTGCGTCCTCGGCCCCTGACGCCTTCTCACCTGAACGAACGCGCGCGCTGTAGGAGTCGGTCGGCAGAGGCGAACCCGGCCTGATCCAGCCTTTCGCTTCGCGAAGACGCGCCGACCGGGCGCTGTATCGGATCTTTCCTCCCTCGGAGACAACGAACGCGCACAGTTCGCGTGAAAAGGTCGCGAAGCGCGAGCCAGTGGAAATCAGCGACGCATCGAATTCGTCCGCGAGATTCCCAATTGCCGCGAGCGCCATATCGGCGCTGTCGACGCGGGGCTTGAACAGTTTATGGGGTAGCAGCAACTCGGCCGCGAAAACGTCGCAAGCGATCTCGCCTGGGGGCCGGCGCGAATAGCTCCAGCTCGGCGTCGCATGGTTGGAGGCTATTTCTAGGACGACGTGAGCTACCTCATGGCAGACGCTAAACCGTTGCCGCCGCGCCTTATGAGCGCAATTTACGCAGATGCGGTACTTGCCCGCGCTGTCTCGGAAGGACCAGGCGTCCTCATTCTCCTCAAGCGCCTCCTTGAGCACTTCGCCGCCTATCTGCGAAGCGTAGGCATCGACCGAAACCGGCAACGCCAATGGTCCGCAGCGTCCGATGAACTCACGCGCCTTCATAGCGATGCCGAGTTCATCGATCATGGTACCCCCTATGTCATGAATTTGCGGATGCGGGCGAGCGAGGTCGCATAATCGGGGCGCGCGCCGCGGTTGACGACCGTTGTCAGCATGTGGAACTGGTCGAAGGTGATGCTCGGATCGCCGCGAACGAACTCGACAAGCTTGACGTCGAGGTTAGTGTGGTCGACGAGGAAGCGAAGTATCTCCGCGTCGCGCTTGGGGGGCGCGAGCGCCGATATCAGCTTGTCGACTACCTCCTTGGAGGGGGCCTCCTTCGTTCCGGTCTCGAGGCGGTAGATGTAGGCGTGGTCGACGCGGCTGCGTTCAGCGACTTCCCGTAAGCTCATGCTGCGGCGTTCCCGCAGATCCTTCAACCAGGTTCCAAGCGCCGTCTCCGGCATTCGCCCTCTCAACAAAATTTTGCCACATTTGCCTGTTGTCTGGCTGGACAACACGCCCTTGCCCCGCTGCGCAGCTTGGGCGTTTTTATGGGCCCGGGCGTTGTCTGGCTGGACACCAGCTTTACAGCCTCACGTGGGGAATGCAAGCGCAGAGAGGTCGAATGCACCCCCGGAGGTGAACGTGACGGCGCAAATCAAGCCTTTTTCCGCAGAGATCGAACTGCCCAAGGGCATTCAGCGGATCCTTCCCCTGCCGAACGACCAGCTCGGCGCCCTCTGGAACTCGATCGTCATCGACCTCGCGATTAAGGACAAGCTCGAGGCCCAGGGCATCTTGAACTTCACGGTTCGCGAGAAGGTCTCGCGGACCGTGCTCCCGCTGCACGGCGTTATCCTGCTGGTGGGACCCCCCGGCACCGGCAAGACGTCGCTGGCCCGCGGCCTTGCCAACCAAATCTCCAAGGCATTCCCCGGCGGCAAGTTCCGCCTGATGGAGGTGGAGCCGCATCAGCTCGCAAGCTCCTCCCTCGGTAAGAGCCAGCGCGCGGTCACCGAACTGTTCGGCCAAGCGATCGCCGAAGCGGCCGCCAGGGGACCGGTGGTGGTCCTGCTCGACGAGGTCGAGACGCTCGCCGTGGATCGCGCGAAGCTGAGCATGGACGCCAATCCGGTGGACGTGCATCGCGCCACCGACGCGGTTTTGGTCCAACTGGACGCACTGGCGGAGCGCTACCCGAACCTCCTGTTCGTCGCGACCAGCAACTTCCCCCGCGCGGTCGACAGCGCGTTCACCTCGCGCTGCGACCTCATCGTCGAGATCCCGCTTCCCGCCAAGGAAGCCTGCGCGCAGATCCTGAAGGACTGCCTGAGCGGACTCGGCGCGACCTATCCCGCTGTCGCCAGGCTCGCGAACGCGGCCGGTTTCGCCGAGTGCGCCGCCGCCTGCGTCGGGCTCGACGGCCGCGCGATCCGCAAGATGGTCGCGAGCGCGCTCGCGAGCGATCCGGAGACGGCGGTGCGTCCGGAGAAAGTCACTCTTGCGCAGATCCTCGCCGCGGCGAAGGCCGCGAAGGCCGCTCGTTCGGCGGCGGATCGCTGACCATGAGCACCGTCTACCGCCGCACCTTCGCCGCCGCCCCCGCCCGCGATGCTCTGTCGACCTGGAGTGCGATCGTGGACGTGCTCGCGCCCGGCGCCACGCATCCCGCCCGCAAGGAGCTGACGTCGGTCGCCGGCATCGCGGCCAGCATCATCTCGGACCGCTCGCCGAAGGACCATGCCATCGTGGCAACCTGCGACGGCCCGCGCACCCGCGTCTATTGCCTCTTCGACGACGACGCGGTCGACGGTTCGGACGCCAACGAAGCCGCGCTCGGTTACGACGCCTTGAAGGGCGATTGGGCCGTCTCGCTGCCCTGCGACGCCGACGAGCTCGACTGGGTGCAGCGGGCGCTGAAGAAGCACGGAACCCGAATCACGGCGCGCGAACTCGACGCGCCGGTCGCCGCCGACCAGGACGAGCCGGCCGCGGCGGCGGCCCGGCTTTCGCTCGTCCCCGACCTGAAGGGATTGCGCGAACCATGACCGCCGTCGCCGTAAACGTCTACTCTCACACGCATTCGGTCACTTACGTGGCCGAGAACATCCTCAAGAGCCTGAAGGACATCATCCGCCTCAGCGGCCTCGACCCCACCGAATTCGTGAACGACTGGGATCTGCACATGCGCGGCGTCGATGGCTGGCTCCGCTCCGGCGATCTCGACCGCGTCATGCTCGACATCTATCACCCACGTACGGGCGTGCTGCTGTTCCAGTGGAGCATCGAGATCTCCTACGCCTGGAATGGCGGCGACGGCAGCTTCTGGACCGACACCGACCAGTTGAAATACGCCATCCGCAAGGCCGGTCTGGCGCCAAGCGAAGCGAAGTACGACCTGCGTCTGAACACGAAGCCGGGGCGCCACGACATCGCCGGCTGGAGCAAGGCCGCGGCGCGCTCCACGGAGGGCATGGTGCGGCACAGCCTCGGCACCACCATCGGCCACGGCAGCCTCAGCGCCAGCACGTCCTACCTGAGGAGACCCTGATGCTGACCACCAACGAAGCCTTCCGCAAGTTCAAGAGCAAGCTCGAGCTGAACCAGCGCGAGCAGGACAACGCGCGGTCGCGCGAGCAGGAAGTGCGCGAGTACCTCGACACCAAATTCTCCATCGACAACGACTTCCTGACCGGCTCCTACGCGCGGTGGACCAAGACCAAGCCGCTCAAGGATGTCGACATCTTCTTCGTGCTGAACCCGAACAAGCGTGACTACCGCTCCGAGGCACCGTCGGTCGTGCTGGGTGACTTCCACGACGCGCTCGTTGACAAGTACGGCGAGAAGGCCGTCAAGAAGCAGGGGCGCTCGATCAACGTCGACTTCGGCGTGCAGGTCGACGCAGAGGACAACACCGACTACCGCATCATGAGCGTCGACGCCGTGCCCGCCTTCGTGGCCGGCGCTGACTACGAAATCCCCGACAGGGATCTCGGCAAGTGGATCAAGACCAACCCGAAGACGCATGCCGAGAAGGCGACGGCTGCCCATCAGGCCTATTCCAGCGAATGGAAGGGCCTCGTCCGCATGGTCAAATACTGGAACAACAATCCCAAGCACGGCGAGAAGCCGATCAAGCCGTCCTTCCTGATCGAGGTCATGGCGCTCGAGATCCTTTACGGTGGCTTCGGCGGCAGCTTCGACCGGGAGATCCAGGGCTTCTTCGCCACGCTCGGGGACCGGATCTTCGACACCTGGCTTGATCCCGCAGGGCTCGGGCCTCCGATCAGCGACGGCATGGACCAGGCGCGCAAGGAGCGCGCCCGCGGCCTGCTGCTGGCGGCCGAGCAGGAGGCCGCATTCGCGATCGATCTGGCCCGCAAGGGGCGCCAGGGCGACTCGCTGAGGGCCTGGCGCGCTCTGTTCGGGCCGAAGTTTCCGATCTCTTGAGCCGAACAATGAAGCACAACCTGCCGGCAGGAGAAAAACATGGCTGACGCGGTCCTGCCGAGATGGCACGGCGACAACTACCAGGCCCGCGTATTCTGGGAGAACGCGCTCAACCTGCTCGACGACGGCACGTCGTGCATCGTGGAAGTGGCTTTCGAAGCCGACGGCCCCAAGGCCTTCGACGATGTCGTCGTGCGCTACGATCCCGCCGTGGTCCGGTCGGGGCCTGAACGCGTCACCGCGGACTACCATCAGGTGAAATGGCACGTCGAGTACGGTGGCCGCTTCGGCTACGCGGATCTCGTCGATCCCGCCTTCATCGGCGCCAAGTCGTTCTCCATCCTCCAGCGTCTCGAAGAGGCGCGGAAGAAGGCCGGACCCGGCGCCTGCTTTTCCTTCCTCACCACCTACCGTATCAAGGACGGCGACCCGCTCGCCGATCTCGTTTCCGGCAACGACCGGTCGCTGCTGGTCGAAAAGTTATTCGACGGTACCAAGACCGACGGCAGCAGGATGGGCGCGGTCCGCAAGCTTTGGCGCGAGCACCTCGGACTTTCCGACCACGAAGCCCTGCGCGGGGTGCTCGCCGGCTTCCGCATATTCGACGGGCACCGTTCGCTCGAAGAACTCAAGGACTCGATCGTTCTGCGCGCCAGGACGGTCGGCGTCATCACGACCGTGCCGACCAGCTCCGACTTCCGCCTCGACGAGCTCGCCCGCGCGCTCAAGAAGCGCGGCCTCAACTCGTTCACGCGCGAGACGTTCAGGCAATTGTGCAGGGACGAATCGATTCTCGCCGAGGCGGCCGCTGCCGCGGCGGATCCCCACCTGCCCGTCGCCATCCGGTCGTTCCTCGGGCCCGCGTCGGACATCGTGGGCGCCTTGCCGGAGCATACGCTGGTGCTGACCGACTCGTTCCGGCAGCGATATCTTCGTGACGATCTCGACTGGCAGCGCGACATCCGCCCACGCGTCGAAAGCTTCCTGCGCGAGAAGGTCGTGCGGAGTCCGATGTTGCGTCTGATCCTCGACGCCCACGCATCGGTCGCCTTCATCGCCGGCGCGGTGCTGGACGTGAAGTCCGGCGTAGCGGTCGAGCTGGTGCAGAAGGGCCGGGTCGGGTCCCGCGTGTGGCGCGCCGACGATGGATCGGAAAGCGGTGCGCCCGACTTCCAAATCACGGAACACAGGCTCGGCGACGGGCCGGAGATCGCGATCGCCATCAGCGTCGCGCAGTCCGCGGAAGCCGCGGCGCGGGCCTACTGCGAGGCATCCCTGCCGAACGTCGGCAGGCTGGTCGTCTTCGTTCTAGGTCCCGGTCAGCGCGGCGTGTTGGGTGGTGGACACGCGGCGGCGCTCGCAGAATCCTTGGCGAACCATCTGCGTTCGCTCAAGGGAAACGACATCGACGCCCTCGCTCATGTCTTTGCGGCGGCGCCGAACGCGCTGTTGTTCTATCTGGGCCAGCAGTATCAGGCGATCGCTCCGTGCGTCGTCTACGAATACGATTTTGATCGGCGGGGCAACAAGAGCTACCAGCCTTCCATGACCATGGATTAGCCGTCCTAAATTCAGGCCTAAGTCCTCCATGACGGCAACGTGTTTTCTGACGTCGCCGAAGCGCTCATGTAAGGAACCAGGACAGGGATCCGGTCTTGATCGTGGCTTGCATTTTGCGGGAAGGGAACCTGATTTAGCTTCGCATTATCGCACGGTATTCTACCGTCACCGCACCGTTTGTTATCGTGGAGCGTTACCGGTGACGACATCACCCGTGATATTCATTTTCTCGACACCCCCCATTACTTCCCCACTTACGACGCTCGTTCGCGTGCATGTTTGTCCAATTGCCTTAATTCCGTTTGCGGTCAGCCAATCGTGTCCGGCCCTCGAGACTCGCCAATCGAACTCGTCCTCGCGTTCGACGAGTCCGAACTGGCGCAGCGTATTGACAGCGCGGGCGTGAACGCGTGCGAGTCCCTCTCGTCCAGGCTGGATGAGTGCGAACCACGTCCTGCTGCGGTAAGTGGCTTCGCGGAGAGTGGCGCCGCGCGCCATGGCGACGATTAAGTGAAGCGGACCTGTCGTGAGGCGCACGTCAGCGGCCTCTGGCTTTCGCCGCCGGCCTTGAATCCCGCGTCGGTGATCTTCCAGTCGAATTCGTGGAAGCGCTTGAGTACACCGGGCAGCGGCAGAACGCCGCCGCGGGCGATGAAGTCCTCCTAGCGCGGCCGGCTGATCCCGCCGTGCTAACCCCAGCGCCTGGCCGGGACGCGGCAGCGTCTAGTTGAAAGCGCGTTCGGGCAGCACGGCACCTTTGCCCATCGCCAGAAGGAAACCGCGCGGAGCCGGCGTCGAATGCGTGATCGCAGGGTCGGTTCATGTTCTGGCTCGTTCTGTTGTTCAGGCGGCCACTCTCTAAACGGTGACGCGCGTATTGGGAGGCAGCGTCATCCGGCAGCGGGTACGGAGCTCTCTGGGTGCCCGGCGAGCTCGGTGGGACGTCGCATCCTTGCCGCCGCGTCCGATGATGAAGCGAGGCCGGCGACGATAACGCCGAGGGCTGTAGTAGCTTCGTAACGTATTCGGACGGCGGCGGCACCAGTCGCCGAGCCGAACGTATGCCAGTGCTGCGCCCGAGTCTCCGACTGTCGCCTTCACGATTCACGTCAGGATATCCATGGCCGCTTCATCAGGAGGAGCGAGTCGCTCTGGCGCCAGATAGGCCCGGGCCGTCCAGATGAACTTCGCCGTCGTCATGCCGCCGCGCGCGCCGAGCTCGATGTGGATCAGGCCGGCGTCTTCGAGGGCGCGCAGCGCGCGGCGAATTCGGTAGTCGCCGCTGTACCTGTGACGTCCGTCGACGCCAAGTCCATCGAGCAGATTCCGGAAAGCCCATGTTGGGTCGCAGCGATGAGGACTTGCTCGCTTGGACACGTACGGCTGCGTGCCGTCAGCTCCGACGACGGCGGCGATGCGGAGCTCATTGAGATTCGCGGGATTCCTAGTGCAGGCGCCATCGTAGTCAACTCCATATACCTTATTGCCGTGCACCTTGGTGCAGGCAGCCAGCACTGCCACAGGATCCCAGCGTCCCGGCGCGAGTGCGTCCAGGCGCACGATGTTTTCTATGAACGTCACGTTTCCGAACAGCTCCGACACCGGCTCAAAGTGGCAATGGCGGCGGCAGCAGATCGTCACGACGCCGTCGACGTCGAATAGCCCGTCGACGTCCGGCAGCGGAGGCGCGTTGCGGCTCCGCATGTGGTTCGCGTCAGTCATGTTGTAGATGCCAAAATCCATCTCAGATTGCGTCATCGGCTGCGCTCCCAGTTGTAGAAGTTGCTGCCAAGGCAACGTCGTTCGCTTCGTGGCCACCGGC
Organism: Bradyrhizobium sp. 18BD; assembly: GCF_054185225.1. Classification (NCBI taxonomy): domain Bacteria; kingdom Pseudomonadati; phylum Pseudomonadota; class Alphaproteobacteria; order Hyphomicrobiales; family Nitrobacteraceae; genus Bradyrhizobium; species Bradyrhizobium sp. 18BD. Next base: position 121,087 of record NZ_JAVAYL010000022.1, read on the forward strand.
GGACGTGGCCGAGACCGGCGCTTTCGCGGCGAGGGTGGCGGGGACGGCATCATCAGCAGCATGTTGGCGCGAGGCCAGGACAGCTTTAGGAGGCCACCCGTCGGAGGCTCGCCCAGGCGAGTTACTTGGGATGCTATTATACGTACAGCAGCATAACATATTTTGTCAAGCTATCCTCAGCCCATGCGTTCCCGCTTTACGATTTCCGGCTTGCCGCAAATCGTGTTCCGATGACCAGGCAGATAGGAGGCGACGTTATGCTGAGATCCATTCTTTCGGCCATCCGGACCGCGCTGAGGGGCTCGTTCTCGTTCTTGTGGGAAGCGTTCGGCCTGCCGGGCAGGCTGTTCGCGGGGCTGCTCGGCGGCGCCGCCGACGGCCCGCCGGCCGGCGACAGCCCTCTCGTCAGGGAGTTCAAGTCCGAGCTTGCCGAGCGGAAATCGCTCGCCGACAACCACGTCAAAGTCGCGCGATCGGTGCTCGCCTGGGCGGCGGACTCCATCATCGCCGACAAGCCGGCGCCGGTGCCGGCTTGGCTGCCGCGCGAACTCAAAAACTGGCTGCCCGGCCTGACGCGAGAGGAGGTCGAAAAGCTGATTTCAGCCGATAATCAGGCCATTTCCGCTCATGTGCGCAAGATCTTCGCGCTGAACGGGGTTCGCAAGGTGCAGCCGCTCAAGCCTGCGGAATGGCCTCCGGAGCCAGTCTCTGTCGAGCCGGCTCCGGAGTTCGTGCGCTACGCTACCGCGCCGCGGCCCGCCGCTTAGTCACGCGGCGCATCGCCATCCGGAGCTTCGCGTTCTCGACGCGGAGCTCCTCGCGCTCTTCGTAGGAGTGGCGCCGCAGCTCTTCCGAGAGGTCGAGCGCGGTCTCGAGCTGCTCGCGATTCCAGCTCTCCCAGCGATGGGCGTTGAGCCGCGCCGCGGCTTGCAGCGCTCCCACAAACGCGCCGGCGACCGTCAGCGATCCGGCCGCCGCGCCCGCCGAGAAGCCGCCGCTGTTGAAGTTGGTATGGCTGTCGCCGCTCATTCTCTTTCCTTTCATGCTCAAGGACTCTGGCCGAACGCCTGTCGTCCGATGGCGTTGATCATAGCAGGCTAACGTGGTAACGAAATTAAAGAGGCAGATTGCATTTTAGCGATCTGTCGGTTTTTCGAATCCTGGGGAGGCACCATGACTAACGAGACCGAGATCGCCGGCGACGCCGCCGATAGGCTGGCCGCGTTCGCTGCCGGCCTATCGACCGCCTCCAGCGCGAGCTGGTTGTGACCGCTGCCTCCGACGCCTACGACCCGCCGTACTGCGTCACGCGTGGCGTAGAGGGCGACGTGATCGTGCGCTGGAGCGAGCTGACGGAAGCCGAGCAGGCAGCGGCCTGGGATTTCCACCTCAAGACGTTCGGCGCCGCCGACGACAAGGAATCGAAATCATGAGGCTGCACGCGAACGAACAGGTCGCTCCGGGTCATTTCGTCGTCCGGCAGCCGGGCGAGGTCCTGGTCTGCCGCCTTGGCGACCAGCGCTACGAACCCGGCGACGACGCCGACACCGACATGATCGTCAATCCGTGCGACATCTATGTCGCCCGCGCGATGTGGTTCGAGGAAAAGGGAGCGATGCAGTGACTACATTCTTCATCTCAGATCCCCATCACTTTCACGCGTCGCCTGATAAGCCGGATGGCATCATCAAGATGTGCCGCAGACCCTTCGCCAACGGCCGAGAAATGACAGAAGTGATGGTCGAATCCTACCGGTCCGTCGTGCGGGCCGACGACGACGTGATCTGTCTCGGCGACTTCGCTCACCGCGCCGAACCGAAGGCGCTGCGCAAGCTTTTCGATTCCTTGCCGGGCCGCAAATACCTCGTTTGCGGCAATCACGACGACGAGGTCACAAAAAGTTTGGGTTGGACCTGGGTTAAGGACATCGCGCTCTTGACCGTGGAATCCACGAAATTGGTCCTGTGTCACTACCCGATGCTGAGCTGGCCCGGCTCGCGCAAGCCGACGACACTCCAACTCTACGGCCACCACCATGGCCGCATCCCCGGCAACCAGCAGAGCTGCGACATCGGCGTCGAGATTATGGGCTGGGCGCCGGTACGGCTCTCGCAGATCAAGGCGCACATGGCGACGCTGCCGCCGCGCCCGGACCCCGAGGCGGGCCTCGATCTCGAGAACGACGGCGCGAAGCCGTGAGCGCCAAGATCGCCGACACCAACAACCCGCAGGGCCTCCGCGATCGTCAGCGTGCTCTCGATCTCGACGAGCGCCGGACCCCGCTGCAGGTCGGATTCTGGGCGCGCGCGACCGTCAACGAGCGCCAGCGCTCCGCGCTACCGCCGCGCATGCCCAGGGACGTCATGGACTGGCTCCCGGGTCTGAACGCCGAGGAACTGAGGCGCCTGTCGCGGGCGAGCACGGCGGCGATCAGACTCATCGCCGGGGTGTGCGGAGGCCGCATCGACAGTGTCCGCTCCGTGCAGCCGCTGCAGCGGTGCGTGCTGCGTTTTTCCAAGCTGCTTCCCCCGGCCGAGGAGCTGCCCGATCCCGCCGGAGGCGGCGGTGGACAGAAGCGGAGGTTCGGATGACGCTGCTCGCAGTCCAGTCAGACCTGCACATCGACCATGAGCGCAACGGCTATCCGAAGCCGCCGCCGGTCGAGGCCGACGTGCTGGTCGTGATCGGTGACACGACGAATGCAATGACGCGCTCGCTGCACTGGATCGCAGAAACCCTCTGCGATCGTGTGCGGCGCTGCGTCTATGTGCCAGGTAATCACTGCTTTTACCGCGGACCACGCGGCTCCGGCGAGGAGAACACATTCTACGAAGACCAGATGGAGCGCGGACGGGAGATCGCCGCGACCGTCGGAATCCATCTCCTGCAGAACGATGTGCTGCACCTGGATGATATGGGCGTCCGCATCGCCGGCGCGACGCTTTGGTCGGATTTCAGGTTGCTGCCGCCCGGCTGGTCGCGGAGGACGGCGATGTACTACTCGCAGAACGGGCGCCTGCGCGACGACCCCTGGTCGCTCAGGGACAAGCATAACGACTTCATCGAGATCCGAACGGGCGCCGGCAACAGCGACCATCGCTTCACGCCGTCGCAGTGGCTCAAGCTGCACGACGAATCCTTCGGCTTCTTCTCGCGCGTGCTTGAAACACCCTACGACGGCGAGACGGTCTGTGTATCGCACATGGGTCCGGCATCGTCGGTCGAGCCTGGGATGCACGCGTGGTTGTATGGCTCCGAGGATATCGAAACCTTGATGAGGGGCCCAAACGCGCCGAGCTTTTGGTTGCACGGCCACGTCCACAAGTCGCTTGACTACTCGATCGGCGGCACGCGCGTGGTCTGCAATCCACGCGGTTACGCCTTGGCGAACGGCATGCGCGAGAACCCCAATTTCGATCCGACGCTCGTCGTCAAGATCGAGCCGCGCCAGTCGTTGACCATGAAAATCTGAGCATGCTGAATCAGGCGAAAGGAGAGGAGTTGCACTGATGGATGATTTGTTCGTCGAAAGAGAGCCTGGAGGACATCGTCGCAAGCTTCGCCTTGCGAGCCATCGTCAGATAGGTAAGCAGCGCTCTGGCGCGGGCGTCCGTGTGGTCGAGCGCGACGACTTCGGGTGAGCAGCCGGCCAGGATGATGTCGGGCTTGCTGGCACCGACCGGCGCCGAGCCTGCGTGCCATGCCAGCCGATCCTGCTGTGGGAAGAGATCCAGCAGCTATCCTTCCACGGCCCGCTGCAGGGCGCTTCGAGTCCCTTCTTCAGCTTTCCAAACTGGATCATTTCGAATGTGTACATGTCTGCCCTCAAGGTCATACGGCGATTTGCTGCATGGAAATGGGCCAGTCTTAAGTTTTCCTGACGGTTCCGAGATGCCGTCCTCTGGACACCCGATCAGACCCGCACTGTCCTCAGCCGCAGCGCGTTGCCGACCACGCTCACCGAAGAGAGCGCCATTGCCGCGGCCGCCACGATCGGCGACAGCAGGAGCCCGAAGGTCGGATAGAGCACGCCGGCCGCGATCGGGATGCCCGCCGCGTTGTAGGCGAAGGCGAAGAACAGGTTTTGGCGGATGTTGCTCATCGTCGCCCGCGACAGCCGCCGGGCGCGGACTATGCCGCTGAGGTCGCCCTTGAGCAGGGTGACGCCGGCGCTTTCCATCGCGACGTCGGTGCCGGTCCCCATCGCGATGCCGACTTCGGCGGCAGCCAGCGCCGGCGCGTCGTTCACGCCGTCGCCGGCCATCGCGACGATCCGCCCGTGCCGCTGCAGCTTGGAGACCACTGCGCTCTTCTGATCGGGCAGCACTTCTGCTTCCACGTCGGCGATGCCGAGTCTGCGCGCGACCGCCTGGGCCGTGGTCCGGTTGTCGCCGGTGAGCATGATTACCTTGACGCCATCCGCCGCGAGGTCGCGCAGCGCGTCTGGCGTGGAGTCCTTCACGGGATCGGCGATCGCCAGAATGCCGGCGAGTTTGCCGTCCACGGCCATGTTGATGACGGTGGCGCCTTCGCCGCGCTGCCGCTCCGCCTCGGCTTGCATCGCCGCGGTTTCCACTCCCTGCGACCGCATGAAGGCGGCGTTGCCGAGCAACACCTTCTTGCCCTCGACCGTTCCGAGCGCGCCCTTGCCGACAGGCGAGTCGAAGTCCTGCACATCGGTTGTTTGGATGCCCCGATCCTTGGCCTCGTTCACGACCGCGTCGGCGAGCGGGTGCTCGCTGGCGCGCTCGACGCTGGCCGCGAGCCGCAGCACCTCGGCCTCGGTGTAGTCCGCCGAGGGTTTCACGGACACGACCTTGGGCTTGCCTTCGGTCAGCGTGCCCGTCTTGTCGACGACCAGCGTGTCGATCCGCTCCATGCGCTCGAGCGCTTCGGCGTTCTTGATGAGCACGCCGGCCTGGGCGCCGCGCCCGACGCCGACCATGATCGACATCGGAGTGGCGAGCCCCAGGGCGCAGGGACAAGCGATGATCAGGACGCTGACCGCGGCGACTAGTCCGAAGGCGAGACGGGGCTCAGGACCGTAGACCGCCCAAGCGCCGAACGCTGCGATGGCAACGACGATGACAGCCGGCACGAACCAGCCTGCGACCTGATCGGCCAGACGCTGAATCGGCGCGCGCGAGCGCTGCGCCTGCGCGACCATCTGCACGATCTGGGACAGCATCGTGTCGGCCCCGACCTTTTCGGCGCGCATGATGAAGCCGCCGGAGCGATTGATGGTGCCGGCGATCACCTTGCCGCCGACGTCCTTGCTAACGGGCATGGATTCGCCCGTCACCATGGACTCGTCGAGCGAGGAGCGCCCCTCGGCGATCTCGCCGTCGACCGGCACCTTTTCGCCTGGCCGGACGCGAAGCCGATCTCCGACCTGCAGGGACGAGATCTCGACTTCCTCATCGGCGCCGTCGTCACGGATGCGGCGTGCGGTCTTCGGTGCCAGATCGAGCAGGGCCTTGATCGCGCCGGAGGTCGCCTCGCGCGCCCGTAGTTCAAGCACCTGGCCCAGCAGGACGAGCACAGTGATGACGGCGGCTGCTTCGAAGTAGACGGCCACGGCCCCGTCGTGACCTCGGAAGGTGGCCGGAAAGACGCCGGGCGCGACGGTGGCGACGACGCTGTAGACCCAGGCGACGCCCGTGCCCATCGCGATCAGCGTGAACATGTTCAGATTGCGAGTGATGATCGATTGCCAGCCACGGACGAAGAAGGGCCAGCCCGACCAGATCACGACCGGGGTCGCGAGAACCAACTGGATCCAGTTCGACAGGGTTTGGTCGATCCAGCCATGACCGCCGATGAGGTGACCGCCCATTTCAAGGATCACGACTGGGACGGAGAGGGCGAGACCCACCCAGAAGCGGCGGGTCATATCGATCAGCTCTGGATTTGGCCCGGTGTCCGCGGTAGCGACCTCGGGCTCGAGCGCCATGCCGCAGATCGGACAATTGCCGGGCCCGACCTGGCGGATCTGGGGATGCATGGGGCAGGTGTAGATCGTGCCTTCCGGCACGTTGGCCGGCGCCGCCTGCTGCGCCTTTCCATGGACGTACTTCGCCGGGTCTGCCTCGAACTTGGTGCGGCAGCGTTCCGAACAGAAATAGTAGGTTTGCCCGCCGTGCTCGACCTTGTGCCGAGCGGTCGTGGGGTCGACCTTCATGCCGCAGACGGGATCCACCGTCCCCGCGACCGCATGTTGGTGATGGGCGTGATCCGCGTGACCATGGCCGCCGGAATGCGAGTGCCCGCAGCGGCTTCCGCGAGCCTCTCCGGATTTCTGGCTGTGCTGCGCGTCCATCTGCGAACTCCATCTTGCGGAAAGTACCCTAGGGGGGTATATACGGTTCATGAGGAACGACATCAAGGCGTCCTGCCAGAAACGTCTGAACCGCATCGAAGGCCAGGTTCGCGGACTCGCGAAGATGGTCGACGAGGACCGGTACTGCATCGATATCGTCACGCAGATCTCGGCGGTCCGTTCCGCTCTCAGGCGGGTGGAGGAAGAAATCCTTAAGGATCACGTGGCCCACTGCGTGGAACACGCCATCCATAGCGGCGACAAGGCGGATCAGCGCCGCAAGATCGCGGAACTGATGGAAGTCGTCGGCCGGGTGGATAGGTAACTCGACGCCGCTCACGAATGCTTGACGGGGATCAAGGACTATAACCGCCGCCGGAATATGTTACTCAAGCCGCCGTTGCGGCCCGAAAGGTAAGTCAATATCGATGCGGCTCGTCCGTACCATCCTGGCATTCGCGATCGCCATCTCGTTGGCGATGCTGCCGCTCGGCGCATCGGCTGCGGTCGGCCACGCGATGCCGTCGGACGAGATACAGGCCGCCATGCACATGGCGGATCACGGTGACATGTCGATGGACAATTGCTGTCCGGACGACATGAAGGGGCCGGTCTCCCACAAGGACGGCAAGTGCGGGATGGGTTTCTGCTGCATCGGCGGAGCCTTGGCACTCAGTGATGTTCGCGCCGTTACACCCACGCTCTTCGCCGTCACCGCAAGCAAGATCGCCATCCCCGCGGACCAGGTCCTCTCCTACTGCGGCGGCAGTCCACCCTTCCGACCTCCTCGAAGCTGATCTCGAAAAAGCCGGCGCGCGCGCACGCTTGCTCGCGCAGACGACTGACGTGCGCGCGCATAGCGCCACGGATCGAGACCAATTCATGAGGACAAGACAATGCTTTCCAAGTTCACGACCGCGGCTCTCGCCGCCACCCTTTCGCTCGCCGCTTCCGCGGCCATGGCGGGCGCCGGCGACTACGCCTTCGAGCCTGTCAATCCGGAGATGAAGAAGGGCGACGACGTCACGCTCGCTGTCCGCTTGACGAACAAGCAGACCGGCAAGCCGGTGGCGGACGCGGTCATCTTCAAGACCCGCGTCGACATGGCTCCGGACGGCATGGCCGAGATGGAGTCGGCGGTCTCGCCGCTGCCCTCAAAGGAGCCTGGCGTCTACGCCTTCAAGACCGATCTGCCGATGGCCGGCCGCTATCAGGTCACGCTCTCCGCCAAGGTGCAGGGCGAGCAGGAGACCGTCACCGGCAAGGTGATCGTCAAGGCGACGAAGTGAGCTTTCGGGCGCCGCCCGACGGCGCCCGGAGTCCTCTTTCCCATTCACATGGATGCGCGCCCCGGGCGCGCTGGATCACGCCATGAACACGCAGCGTCTTCTGACGGCACTCGCACTGGCGGGCGGTTTGGCCCTCGGCGCCTATTGGTACGCGAACGGCGAACGCTGGTCCGTCCACGCGGAGGCGACCACAACGGCACCGGCCTCGAACCGAGCTCCGCTCTACTATCGCGATCCGGAAGGGGCGCCGCTCTGGTCGGCTGGCCCCAAGAAGGACGATCGCGGGCGGGACTATCTGCCAGTGTATGACGACGATCAGGCCGCAGCCGAGCCGGCGAAGCCGAAGCAGCAGGCGGATTCGTCGCGCAAGATCCTCTACTACCGCAATCCCATGGGCCTGCCCGACACCTCGCCTGTGCCGAAGAAGGACCCGATGGGGATGAACTACGTTCCTGTTTATGAAGGGGACGAGGTCGACGACGGCACCGTGAAGCTGTCGCCCGGGAAGATCCAGCGCACTGGCGTCAAGTCCGAGCCCGTCGAGCGGCGCCCGATCCAAGTCACTGTCAAGGCGCCCGGCACGATCCAATTGGACGAGCGCCGCGTGTCGGTGATCGCGATGCGCGCCGAAAGCTTCGTGCAGAAGGTCGCCGACGTGACCACGGGCACGCGCGTCAAGGCCGGCCAGCCCTTGATGCAGATCTACAGTTCGGCGGTCGCTTCCGCCGCGGCGGAGTATCTGGCGACCATCACTTCCAAGACGGTCGGCGGCGTCGAGATGTACGGCCGCGGCTCGCGGCAACGGTTGGTCAATCTCGACGTCCCCGAACAGGTCATCGCCGACATGGAAAAGTCCCATGTCGCGCCCGTGACCGTGCAGTGGTCGGCCCCGCGCGACGGCATCGTGCTCGAACGCAGCGCGATCGAGGGCATGAGGGCCAACCCCGGCGACGTGCTGTTCCGGATCGCCGACATCTCACTGGTCTGGGCTCTCGTCGACGTGGCCGAGCGCGACCTCGGCAACATCGCGGTCGGCCAGCCGGTCACGATCCGCGCCAGAAGTTTCGTAGGCCGGACTTTCACCGGAAAGATCGCGGTCATTTACCCCCAGGTGAACAAGGACACGCGCACCGCGCGCGTCCGGATCGAACTTGCCAATCCGGACTTCGCGCTGCTTCCCGACATGTACGTCGATGCCGACATCGGCACGGCGGATTCCTCGCCGGTGCTGGCCGTGCCGGATAGCTCGGTGCTCGACACCGGCGCGCGCCAGGCCGTTCTCGTCGACAAGGGAGAAGGGCGCTTCGAGCCGCGCGAGGTGAAGCTCGGTCGCCGCGGGGGCGGCTACATCGAGGTGCGAGACGGCCTTGCGGACGGCGAGGCGGTGGTCACCTCGGCCAACTTCCTGATCGACGCGGAGAGCAACCTGAAGGCGGCGCTCAAGGGCTTCGCGGAGGCGGCGCCAAAGGAGCCCGCTGCCGCCGGAGACCACGCGATGGGAGAGCACAAATGATCTCCCGCATCATCGCCTGGTCGGCGCGCAATCTGCTGCTGGTGCTCTTCGGCACCGGCTTCGCGGCCGCCGCCGGTCTCTACGCGCTGGTTCACTTGCCGCTGGACGCCATCCCGGACCTCTCGGACACGCAGGTCATCGTCTACACCGAGTACCCGGGCCAGGCGCCGCAGGTGATCGAGGACCAGGTCACCTATCCCTTGACGACGGCCATGCTGACGGTGCCGAAGTCCAAGGTGGTACGCGGCTTCTCATTCTTCGGCGTGTCGTTCGTCTACGTGATCTTCGAGGACGGCACCGACATCTACTGGGCTCGCTCGCGCGTCATGGAATTCCTGAATAGCGCGACGTCGCGGCTGCCCGCGGGCGTCACTCCGACCATCGGCCCCGACGCGACCGGCGTCGGCTGGGTCTACCAGTACGCTGTCATCTCCAAGGAATTGAACCTGGCGGATACGCGGACGATCCAGGACTGGAATCTGAAGTTCGCGCTGGCGAAGGCCGAAGGCGTCGCCGAGGTCGCCAGCATCGGCGGCTTCGTGAAGCAGTACAACGTGGTGCTCGACCCGCAGCGGATGCGGGACCGGGGCATCAGCATGCAGAAGATCCGGGAGGCGATCCGCGCCAGCAACGCCGACGTCGGCGGGCGCACCGTCGAGCTTTCGGAGTTCGAGTACGTCATCCGCGGCAAGGGCTACATCAAAAGCATCAACGACCTCGGCAACATCGTGCTGAAGACCTCCGGCGGAACGCCCGTGCTGCTGCGGGACGTCGCCAGCGTCGAGCTAGGTCCGGACGAGCGGCGAGGTATCGCCGAACTGAACGGGGAGGGCGAGGTCGCGAGCGGCATCGTGCTGCAGCGCTTCGGCGTCAACGCGCTCGACGTCATCGAGAACGTCAAGAAGCGGTTCAAGGAGATCGCGAGCAGCCTGCCGAAGTCGGTCGAGATCGTGCCGGTCTACGACCGGTCCAACCTAATCTATTCGGCGATCGACACGCTCAAACACACGCTGTTCGAGGAGAGCATCGTCGTCGCGCTAGTCTGCATCGTGTTCCTGCTGCACGTCCGCAGCGCCTTGGTCGCGATTTTGATGCTGCCGGTCGGCGTGCTCATGGCGTTCGGCGCGATGAAGCTGCTCGGGCTCGGGTCGAACATCATGAGCCTCGGCGGGATCGCGATCGCGATCGGCGCCATGGTGGACGCCGCGATCGTCATGATCGAGAACGCCCACAAGCACCTGGAACGGGCGAAGCCAGATCAGTCGCGGGTCCAGGTCCTGATCGACGCGGCATCCGAGGTCGGGCCGGCGCTCTTTTTCAGCCTGCTGATCATCACCGTGTCGTTCATGCCGATCTTCACGCTGGAGTCGCAGGAGGGGCGGTTGTTCAGCCCGCTGGCGTTCACGAAGACATTCTCGATGGCCGCTGCGGCCCTTCTGTCCGTCACCCTGGTGCCGGCGCTGATGGTGATCTTCGTGCGCGGGCGGATCGTCCCGGAGCACCGGAACTTCATCAACCGCTTCCTGATCTGGATCTACCGGCCGGTGATCAAGGGCGTGCTGCGCGCCAAGACGCTGGTGATCCTGGCCGCGGTTGGCGTACTCGCGGTCACGGTCTGGCCGGCTCGCCAGCTCGGCACCGAGTTCATGCCTTCGCTGAACGAGGGCACGCTGCTCTACATGCCGACGACGCTTCCTGGCATCTCGGTCACCAAGGCGGCCGAACTGATGCAGACCCAGGATCGGATTATCAAGTCGTTTCCGGAAGTCGCCTCGGTGTACGGCAAGGCGGGACGGGCGGCGACGGCGACGGACCCGGCGCCGACCGAGATGTTCGAAACCGTCGTCAACCTGAAACCCAAGGATCAGTGGCGCCCCGGCGTGACCGTCGACAGCCTCATCGCGGAGATGGACAAGGCGCTGCAGTTTCCTGGCGTCTCCAACGCCTGGACCATGCCGATCAAGGCCCGCATCGACATGCTGTCGACCGGTATCCGGACTCCAATCGGGGTCAAGGTGATGGGCACCGATCTCGTCGAGATCGACCGGCTGGCCAAACAGATCGAGCGCGTGATCAAGGCGGTCCCGGGGACTTCGTCGGCCTACGCCGAGCGCGGCATCGGAGGCTATTATCTCGAGATCGTGCCGGACCGCGAGGCGCTCGCCCGCTACGGCATCCTGATCCAGGACGTTCAGGACACCATCGCGGCCGCGCTCGGCGGCCAGACGGTCACGACGACGGTCGAGGGCCGGCAGCGGTTCACGGTGAACATGCGATATCCGCGCGATCTCAGAGACAACCCGAAGGCCATCGCCAGCGACATCCTGGTGCCCATGCCGGCGGGCGGCGCCGTGCCGCTCGGCGAGGTAGCCAAGGTCGAGCCGGCGCGGGGGCCGACCTCGATCCGGACGGAGAACGGGCAGCTTGCGACCTACATCTACGTCGATATTCGCGACCGCGACATCGGCAGCTACGTCGCGGACGCGCAAGCCGCAGTCAACCAAAGCATCCAGTTCCCGGCGGGGTACTACGTGGTCTGGAGCGGCCAGTACGAATACCTGCAGCGGGCCGCTGCACGGCTGAAGATCGTGATTCCGGTGACGCTCACGATCATCTTCCTGCTGCTGTACCTGAACTTCAGGGCCATGACCGAGACCCTGATCGTGATGCTGTCGCTGCCTTTCGCGCTGGTCGGCGGCATCTGGATGATGTGGTGGCTCGGCTTCAACCTGTCGGTCGCCGTCGCCGTCGGATTCATCGCGCTCGCCGGCGTCGCAGCCGAGACCGGCGTCGTGATGCTGATCTACCTCGACCACGCGCTGGCGGAGATGAAGGCCAGATGCAGCACGGAAGGGCGGCCCCTGACGCAGCGGGATCTCCACGAGGCCATCATGGTGGGCGCGGTCGAGCGAGTCCGCCCGAAGATGATGACCGTGGTCGCGATCATGGCGGGCCTTCTGCCGATCATGTGGAGCACCGGGACCGGGTCGGAGATCATGCAGCGTATTGCGGTGCCGATGATCGGCGGCATGACTTCGTCGACGCTGCTCACGCTCATCGTCATTCCTGCGATCTTCGGCCTGGCGAAGGGGCGGGGACTACCGCCCGGCGAACGGTTGGGGGCCGAAGAACGAGCAAGCGAAACCCAAAGTGGAACGCGCGTTGCCGCCGAGGCAGCCGAATAGAAGAGGATGGAGGTCGCCATGAAGGTCGTCGTTTTAGTTCTAGCCCTGCTCGCCCCGGCTATCGTATGGGCTCAGACGCCGTACGCCGGAATGCAATCGCGGCAGATCAAGGCGCTTTCGGACCAGCAGATCGCCGACTTGAAGGCGGGGCGCGGAATGGGGCTCGCACTCGCGGCTGAACTCAACGGCTACCCAGGACCCTCGCACGTGTTGGAGCTCGCGGACCGGCTGGAATTGAGCTCCGATCAGCGCGGCAAGGTCCAAGACATGTTCGCGGCGATGAAGTCCGAGACCACCCCGATCGGCAACAGATTGATCGAGCAGGAGGCCGATCTGGATAAGCAGTTCGCCGGCAGAACGATCACGGCGGACAGTCTCGGGTCGGCGACTGCGGCGATCTCAAAGACGCAGGGCGAACTCCGCCGGGCTCATCTCAAGTACCACCTGCTCACCGCGGCGGTTCTCGACCAGGCGCAGTTGGCGAAATACGCCCAACTGCGTGGGTACTCGTCCGACGCGCCGGCAAAACAGCACCACCACCATCGTTAGGAGACACGACTTGAAGAAAGCAACTTTGGTTGCCACCGTGGCCCTCGCGGCGGCCTCTGTGAGCGCACTTCCCGCTCTCGGTCACGACCACGGACACGGACAGCACGAATCCTACTCGGCGGGCGAACCGGGCGATCCCGCGAAGCCGTCCCGCACCATCGAGATCGCGATGAGCGAGATGGACTACAATCCCTTCAAGATCGAGGTGAAGCGGGGCGAGCAGATCCGCTTCGTACTGCGCAACGTCGGCACCGCGGACCACGAATTCCTTCTGGCCACGACGAAGGAGAACCTCAAGCACGCAGAGGTCATGAAGAAAGCATCCGCACATGGAGCACGCCGAGCCGAACGGCGTGCGCGTCGCGCCGAAGAAAACCGCCGAGATCGTGTGGAGTTCACGAAGCCGGGGACCTTCGAATACTCCTGCCTGATCCCCAATCATCGCGAATACGGCATGACCGGCCACGTGACGGTCAAGTGAAAGGGAGCGGAAAATGAAGAAGCACGCCTATTCCAGGACCCGCCGGTCGGTTTTGATCCTGATGGCCGCAGCGGCTCTTGTCGGGCCCGCCGCTGCTGCGTCTCCCGAAGAGGCGAGGATCACTGTGCACAAGGACCCGAACTGCGGCTGCTGTGCCGGCTGGGTGCAGCATCTCCGGGACGCCGGATTCACCGTACAGGTGGAGGAGACCACCGATCTCGATACGGTCCGGAGCCGCCTCGGCATTTCCCCGGAGTTGGTCGCGTGTCACACCGCGGAGGTTGGGGGGTATCTCGTCGAGGGGCACGTGCCGGCGGCCGCTGTGCGGCGCCTCCTCTCTGAGCGTCCGAATGCGAAGGGTCTCGCGGTGCCGGGCATGCCGGTCGGATCGCCAGGGATGGAAGGCAGCAAGCCGCAGCCCTACGCGGTCGTGCTGTTCGGCGCCGGTGGTCAAAGGCCGTACATGCGCTTCATCGGCTCGCAGGCGATCGGTTGACCCACCGACCGCTTACGACAGCTCGTTGCCGCCGTAAGCGGAGCATGGCTCACTGCGTTTTCTTATCGCCCATGTGATGCGGATTCGATGTCGACGGACCGCCGGTGTAGTGGTGACCTCCGGAGGTCGTTTTCTTGGAGGAGCCGACCGTGTCCTTCGGGCCCATATGGTGCGGGACCTCGGTCTTCGGACCGCCGCCGTAGTGGTGGCCATTCGTTTCCTTGTCGGTGGTTTGAGCCATGGCCGGCAATGCCAATAGGGAAACGACGCCGACAGCGGCCAACAGCTTCTTCGTGATCATGTCTGTTCTCCCGGATTGTGGAAGCCCATCATGAAATGCGGCGGCAGGATTCGCTTTGAGGCATCTCAAGGAGGGCGCCGTTTTCGGGTGGGCGCGACCGCGCCGCGTTTGACCTGGGTCAACCTGCATCGGCCGGCACGTCGCCATAATCTTCAAAATCGCAATTTCAGGAGGACCACTATGCGAAGTCCCGCCTTTGCGGCTGCTATGTTGCTTTCCATCCTTGGCAGTCCCGCACTTGCCCAATCTGCTGCCGAACATGAAGGACATCATCCGAACCAGAAGGAGGCGCCGGCTGCCAAGTCCGCCACGCCTCCAGAGGCGCCCCGCGGCACCGGCCCCTCGCACAGCAGTCCGCCTGGAACGCGTTCGCCGACGCGCTCCGGACCAATGCCAAGACGCTGGGAGAGATGCGCGATTCGATGATGATGATGGCGCAACAGAGCACCGGATCGCCGGATCTAATTCAAAAGCTGACGCTCCAGGAAAAATGGCTGGCGGCGCGCCTCGAAGGCACCCGTGCGATGAAGTCGGCGCTCGCCAACCTCGTCGGCAGCTTTTCTGACGATCAGAAGAAGGCCGCGGACGAACTGCTCGCGCCGCAGATGGGCATGATGCCGATGATGGCGGCAATGCGCGGCGGCGCCACGATGGGCATGGGGATGACCGCCGGCAAGTCGCCGAAGTAGGCTCGATCAGCCGACCAGGGCCCAGCCTTTTCATTTCGCAGGCCGGGCAGGCAGGTCCTTGGCGTCATCGGTCGTCGGCTTGGATTCGAGATCGGCGATCAGTTGCTTCATCTCGCCGATCTCCCGGACCTGGGCCTCAATGATCCCGCCAGCGAGCTTGCGCACCCTCGGATTCGTGATGTGGGCCCGTTCGCTCGTCATGACGGCGATCGAGTGGTGCGGAATCATGGCCTCCATGTAGGAGACGTCGCCCACCGTTTCCTGGCTCCGCACCAGCCATAGCGACCCGGCGAAAGCGACGGCTGCCGCCAGCACGATCGCCAAGTTCGTCCTCGAGTCCTTGTACATGCTCCAAATGAAGCCGAGCATGATGACGGCCATCACGGCCCCCATCAGCAGGGCCATCCAGGCGCGCGCACGCGAAAGTTCCTGCCGGAGACCGTCCCGGTTGATCTGGCTCAACAATGATGGCAACGGCACGCCTATGGTGCTCCGGAGCACAGGAGCTTGCCGATGTCGGTACAGGATCATCCGGGATATCAAGAGCGCCCTCAGGAGGGCATGTCCACCAAAGCTAAGGCCGGCCTGGTCCTGCTGGGATTTCTGGCCATCGCCGGCGCGCTCCTGTTCACCGAGCACAGGGCTCACGTGATCGGTTTGCTTATCTGGCTGCCGCTCCTCGCCTGTCCGCTGATGCACTTCTTCATGCACGGCGGACACGGCCACCATCACGGCGGCGGCAGACCGAGCGATTCGAGGAGCGTGTGATGCACGACGCCGCGCCCGCCTACGGCCTCTGGAGTCTCGTCATCGTCAACTCGGCGGTGTTCATCCTGTTCGCCTACAGTTTCTTCAAGCCGCAGACCTCGCGCGATTGGCGTTCCTTCAGCGCCTTCAGCGCGTTTCTGGTCGCGCTGTTCGTTGAGATGTACGGCTTCCCGCTCACCATCTACTTCCTTTCCGGTTGGCTGCAGTCCCACTACCCGAACGTCGACTGGTTCTCCCATGACGCCGGCCACCTGCTCGAGATGATGTTCGGCTGGAAGGCCAATCCGCACGCCGGACCGTTCCACATCCTGAGCTTCATCTTCATCGGCGCGGGGTTCATCCTGATCTCCGCCGCCTGGCGGGTTCTGTACGATGCGCAACAGACCCGGAGCCTGGCGACCACCGGCCCCTACAGCTACGTGCGGCATCCGCAGTATGTCGGCTTTATCCTGGTGATGTTCGGATTCCTGCTGCAGTGGCCGACGATCCTCACCCTGGCGATGTTTCCGGTGCTGACGATCATGTACGTGAAGCTCGCCCGCGACGAGGAGCAGGACGCGAGGTCGGAGTTCGGAGAGGCTTATGCGAAGTACGCCGCCGAAGTCCCGGGCTTCCTGCCGCGCCTGAGCCGGCTTCTCGGTCCGGGCTCCTCGGGCAGCAGCCTTCACCACGGCTGATCGGGAGCGGTCACGATGCGAGAGACGTTGCGTAGCGGGCGACTGTCCTCGATGCTCCTAGCCGCCTCCGGCGTCCTGTTGATCGGCGTCGGCATCTACTTTCTTTTGCTTCGGCCGCCGCTGCTGCCAGAGGACGTCAGGTACATGAGCCTCACCCCCGCGGAATTGCAGTCGATCGGCCCGAGGCTGACATCGTGGCTCACCCACGTATTCCGCGTCATGGGCGGCTACATAGCCGCCACCGGAGTGCTCGCGCTTACGCTGGCGTGGACATCTTTCCGGGACCGTCGGTCAGCCGCTGCGGCCGGCGCCGCAATCGCCGGCGGGCTCTCGATCGGGCTCATGGCCGCCGTCAACTTCATGATCCATTCCGATTTTAAGTGGGTCCTGCTCGGCATGGCGCTCGTCTGGACGGCCAGCATCGCGACGTTCGTCCGCGAATCCGCCGGGCGTTCGAAGGCGGCGGTTGCGGAGAGCGCCAGGCCCTGACCTAGGTCAATACCAGGAGGGCGGAGCTGGCCGACAATCGCGCCTCAAAAGGGCAGCCATGACCGAAGCCGTGTTCACAGCGAAGGGCCTGACGAAGACCTACGTCTCGGGCGAGGTCATGGTGCATGCCCTGAACAACGTTGATCTGGAGATCGCCGAGAAGGAAGTGGTCGTGCTGCTCGGCCCCTCCGGCAGCGGCAAGACGACCTTGCTGAACATCATGGGCGGCCTGGACCGGCCGACCAGCGGCAGTCTGTTCTTCCGCGATCTGGACCTGACCGATCTCGAAGACCGCGAGCTCACGAAGTATCGCCGCGATCACGTCGGCTTCGTCTTCCAGTTCTACAATCTGGTGCCGAGCCTCACGGCCTACGAAAACGTCGCGCTGGTCACTGAGGTCGCCAAGAATCCGATGCGACCTGCCGACGCGCTCGCGCTGGTCGGACTCGAAGAGCGGATGCACCACTTCCCCGCCCAGCTATCAGGCGGCGAGCAGCAGCGGGTGGCCATCGCCCGCGCGATCGCAAAGCGGCCGGCGGTTCTGCTTTGCGACGAGCCGACGGGCGCGCTGGACTCGAGAACCGGCATTCGCGTCATCGAGGCGCTGCTCGGCGTGAATCGGCAGCTCGGAACGACTACCGTCATCATCACGCACAACGCCAGCATCCAGGAGGTCGCGGACAGGGTGCTGTTCTTCGCCGACGGCCGGATCGCCCGTGTCCGGAAGAACGAGGCCCGGCGGGAAGCGGCCGAGCTCACGTGGTGACGGCATGAGCGCGCTCGACATCAAGTTGTTCCGGGACGTCACGCGGCTCTGGGCGCAGGTTCTTGCCGTCGCGCTGGTCGTCGGAGGCGGCGTCGCGACGCTGGTGCTCGCGGTCGGGTCGCATCGGTCTCTGGAGGAGACCCGGGTCGCGTACTACGAACGCTATGGCTTCGGCGATGTGTTCGCGGAGGCCAAGCGGGCGCCCAAGGCGCTCGCCGACAGGATCGGCGAGATACCGGGAATCGCCGCGGTCGACGCCCGCATCGCCAAACCGGCGTTGCTCGACATTCCCGCGTTCTCCGAGCCCGCCAGCGCACGGTTCGTCTCGCTGCCCGATAACGGCGAGCCGCATCTCAATCGGCTCTACGTGCGTTCCGGACGACTTCCGGAGCCGGGGCGGGCCGAGGAGGTCGTCGTCAACGAGCCGTTCGCCCGGGCCCACGGCTTTTCGGAAGGGGCGCGGTTCTCGGCCAACCTCAACGGAAAGAAGCGCGAGCTCGTCATCGTCGGCACCGCGCTGTCCCCGGAGTTCGTCTACACCGTCGGGCCCGGCGACCTGATGCCGGACGACCGCCGCTACGCCATAGTCTGGATGTCGGAAAGGGCGCTCGCCGGCGTCTACGATCTCGACGGCGCCTTCTCCGCAGTGTCCGTCAAGCTGCAGCCAGGCGCGTCCGAGCGCGAGGTGATCGCGCGGCTCGACGCCTTGCTCGACCCCTACGGCGGCCAAGCCGCCCATGGACGGAAGGACCAGACCTCGCACGCCTGGCTCGATCATGAGCTCGACATGCTCAACAACATGAGCCGCACCCTTCCGCCGATCTTCCTTCTGGTCGCTGCCTTCCTGGTCAATCTCACCCTGACCCGGCTGGTCGCGCTGGAGCGCGAGCAGATCGGCCTCCTGAAGGCGCTGGGCTACGCCGACGGCAGCATCGTGCTGCACTACTTCAAGTTCGTGGCGCTGATCGTCGTCATCGGAGTCATCTTCGGCGGCGTCGTCGGCACGTGGCTCGGATATCGCGTCACCGCGCTGTTCGGGGATTTCTTCCACTTCCCCTTCCTGGTGTTTGCGAAGGCGCCGGATCTGTACGTCACCGCCGGCGCGCTCAGCGCGGCCGCCGCCGCCATCGGCGCGCTGCGGGCGCTGCGCGAGGTCGTCAAGCTGCCGCCGGCCGTCGCGATGCAGCCGCCGCCCCCTCCCGTGTACCGGAGGCTGCTGCCGGCGAGCATCCAACTGGATCAGATCGTCTCGCAGCCCACGCTGATGATGATCCGGAACATCGCCCGGCACCCGGTCCGGGCAGCCTTCACGACGCTGGGGATGGCGCTCGCGACCGCGATCCTGGTCGTCTCGCTGTTCACGCGCGACACCATGGAGCAACTGATCGACGTGACGTACTTCCTCGCCGATCGGCAGGATGCGACCATCGGCTTCGCCGAGAAGCGGATCGAGAACGTCGTGCAGAAGGTGAACCGGCTGCCTGGCGTTCTGACGGCCGAGCCGTTCCGCGAGGTGCCCGTCCGGATCCGCCATGGCAACCTGGAGCGGCGGATCACGATCAGCGGCCGGCCCGCCGGTGCCGATCTGCGGCGTATCATCGACGCGGAACTTCGGCCGGTCGCGCTTCCGGCGACCGGCCTCGCCATCTCGGCCATGCTCGGTCACATCCTCGGGGTAGGCGCAGGGGATACGGTCGAAGTTGACCTGCTGGAGGGCGCCCGCCGCACGATCAGCATGCCGATCGTGGCGACCGTCGAGGACTATTTCGGCATCAGGGGCATGATGGACATCGAGGCGCTCCGCAAGCTGATGCGCGAAGCCCCCGTCGTGAACAGCGTGAACCTCAGCCTCGATGAGAGCCGCAAGGAGGACTTCTACGCGGCGGTGAAGGCCATGCCGACGGTCGGCGGCGTGGCGCTGCAGCGCGTCTCGCTGGCGAATTTCCGCAAGACGGTCGCGCTGCTCGTCACCACGATGGCGAGCATCTACACCGGGCTCGCCGCCGTCATCGCGTTCGGCGTCGTCTACAACAATGCCCGGATCTCGCTCTCCGAACGCGCCCGCGAGCTGGCCAGCTTGCGCGTGCTGGGCTTCACGCGCGGCGAAGTCCTCCGGATCCTGCTGCTCGAGCTGGCGATCCTGACGCTGGTCGCGCAACCGCCAGGCTGGCTGATGGGCTACGGGCTCGCTTGGGTCATGAAGACGAACCTCGCCGGCGAACTGATGCGCGTCCGCCTGGTCGTCGAGCACTCCACCTACGTGGTCGCCACATCGGTCGTGGTGCTGGCCGCGATCGCATCCGCGGCGGTCATCCGCCAACGCATCGACAACCTGGACCTCGTCGCGGTCCTTAAGACGCGAGACTAGCCATGCCGGCGAACTGGACCAAACGCATGATCGGCGCTGCGGCTTTGGCCGCGATCGCGGGAGGGCTGGCCTGGTTCGCCTGGCCCCGGCCCGTTCTGGTTGACCTCGCGACCGTCGCGAAGGGGCCAATCGAAGTCACGGCCGACGACGACGGCAAGACCCACGTTCGCCATGTCTATACTGTCTCGGCGCCGATCGCGGGAAGGGTCTTGAGGATCTCGCATCCACTGGGAGAGCAGGGACCTTCGCTTCACGTCGGTGACGAGGTCGTCGCCAACCAGACCGTCATCGCCCTGATGCAGCCGACGCTGCCGGGGTTCATCGACGTTCGCTCGCGAGACCAGCTTCAGGCGGAGGTCCTTGCCGCGGATGCCGCCATCCAGCAGCAGGAAGCCGAGGTGAAGCGGATCGAAGCCGCGCTGGAGTTCTCCCGTACTGAATTCCAACGGGCGCAGACCCTGCTGCGGACGCAGTCCACCTCGGCGCAGGCCTTCGACAAGGCTAAATTCGAGGTGGCGACGAGCGAGGCCAACTTGGCGAGCGCGAAGGCCCAGGTCGAGATGCGTCGCGCGGTGCGGACCAGCCTGGCCGCTCGGTTGATGGACCCGGCCAACGCGGCGCCTTCCGCGGAGCCGACCTGCTGCATCCGGGTGCTGGCGCCGGCGAGCGGACGCGTGTTGGCGATCCTTCAAGACAGCGAGGCGACGGTCCTTCCCGGTACGCGCCTCGTCGACATCGGCAACCCGCTCGATCTGGAGATCGTCGCGGACCTGCTCTCGACCGATGCCGTCCAGATCAGGGTCGGCGCCCCCGTCCGGATCGACGGGTGGGGCGGTCAGCCCATCAAAGGGAAGGTGGTCCGTGTGGACCCGGCGGGCTTCCTGAAGGTCTCTGCGCTTGGCATCGAGGAGCAGCGGGTCCGGGTGACCATCGACTTCGCGGATCCGCCCGAGGCGTGGGCCTCACTCGGGCACGACTACCGGGTCGTCGTCCACGTGACCACCTGGAGCGCTCCGGACGCCCTGACGGTGCCGGTGAGCGCCTTGTTCCGGAAAGGCGACCAGTGGGCCGTTTTCGCCGACGAGAACGGCCGCGCCAAAACTGTCGCGGTCACTGTCGGCCACCGAAACAACCGAGTGGCCGAGGTACTGTCCGGGCTCGTCCCGGGGAGCCGGGTGGTGCTGCACCCCAGCGACCGGGTCGCTGACGGGGGTAGAATTGCCGAGCGCTGAGGGGAGGCGGCAGTCCGATGGTTAATGGAACAAGGGGTTGAGCGTCGTGGCCTGCAAAGCCTAAATAAGCTCCCTCGCGATCGCGATGTGTTATGGCTTTTTGCAGGAACCCAAAATATAAATAGGAAAACTGCCTCTTATTTCGGGTTCCCATGAAGCGTAGCGATCTCAGCCACACGATCCGCGAGACCCTGAAGCGGCTTCCGCCGCCCTATGACTCTCACTACGGGATCGTGCCGCCGGCACCCCCGGAGGACGGGGTGTTCGTCGGAGGGGCGATGAAAGCCCTGGAAGCCGCTCAAGCGGCCTTCGGCAAGGTCGACGCTATCGCCGCCCAGATGAAGGACCCCTACATCGTCAGCCGGGTCCTTACCAGACGTGAGGCAGTCAGTTCCTCGTCGATCGAAGGCACCCAGAGCACTCTCGACGAACTGCTTTCAGTCGAAGAGACGGGCGACGACGGCGCCCGGGACGAAGCGCGCCAAGTCCGCAACTACGCCATGGCCTTGGACGGATTCATTCCGAAAGCTGCGAAGGATGGCTACGGCGTCTTCACGATGGATCTGATCAAGGACCTCCATCGTGCCGTGATGAAGGACGATCCCGAGTATAAAGACGTTCCCGGCGACCTCCGCACGCGCGTCGTGTGGATCGGCGGAAACAAAGACATCGCATACTCCAGTCTGAATCCTCCGCCTCCCGCCGACGTTGCCGACTGCCTCGCCCAAACGGTGGACTACCTGCGGAACGAGGGCATGCAGCAGATGACGCAAGGGTTCATCACGCGCATGGCCATAGCTCACACCCACTTCGAGGCGGTGCACCCCTTTCGCGACGGCAACGGTCGTGTCGGCCGCCTTCTGCTTCCGCTCATGATGGCGGCGGAGAGGCACGTGCCTCTGTACCTTTCGCCTTACATCGAAAGCAAAAAGGGGGCGTACTACGCTTCGCTGAAGGATGCTCAACAACGGCTCGACTGGGAGCCGATCATTACCTT
Organism: Bradyrhizobium sp. 18BD; assembly: GCF_054185225.1. Classification (NCBI taxonomy): domain Bacteria; kingdom Pseudomonadati; phylum Pseudomonadota; class Alphaproteobacteria; order Hyphomicrobiales; family Nitrobacteraceae; genus Bradyrhizobium; species Bradyrhizobium sp. 18BD. The sequence continues at coordinate 143,206 of NZ_JAVAYL010000022.1, forward strand.
CATGGCCGACGCCGTCACCGGCACCGTCGACGAACTCATCCGCACCCGGACGGCACTGTCGGAATTGTCAGAGCGATGGAGGGAGCGCCGAAAATTCCGAAAGCGATCCGCGGCCGTTCGCGCCCTAGACGAACTTCACAACTATCCGGTCGTGACGGCGAAGCGCCTCGGCCAACTGCTCGATGTCTCGCCTGCGCAAGTAAATCAGGCCATCGCGCAATTGCAGGAAGCCGGCATTCTGCAGGAGAGGACTGGATACGCGCGAAACCGGATCTACGCCGCACCTGAAGCTCTCGCCATAATCAACCGTCCGTTCGGCGAAGAGCCCATCTTGGCCGAAGTCGATGCGGACGAGACCGATATGGACGAGCGCGCGGTTGGCCCGAAGGGTCCATGATCTCTCGCTAGACACGGAGACCACACTGAGGCGGCTGCCAGCGAGCGTTCCCTGCATCATGTAGCTTATCGCTCCGGGTCCGATGCCGATACTGGCGGACAAAGCTTGCGCCGCCGACGACCGTCGTCAGTGGCATGATTCACCTGCTGCCGGCCCCCCGCGATCATCGCCGACGTCGTCAGCGCAGGCGCCGATCATCGGCGGCACCATCGCTATCAGCATGATGCCGCTGCTGCTGATGGACATGTCGATCATCATCGACCCGAACATGATCACCGGCAGCACCAGCACCACTTTCGGCAAGATGGTTTCCGCATCACCGGTGAACATCTGTGACGGCACTAGTCTCGCACGATCCGACCCGCGCACTGCAACCTACCTCTTGCGTTGATGCCGACGACAAATGCCGTGTTACGCCCTGCTTACGTTAACCATACCCGCGTTTGGGGTTGATTTTCGGGCGGGAGGTACGCACATTCATGTGCAGCTGGATTGTTTTCCAGCGTGGCTCCGTCTCTTGGCGGTGGTCTTTTTCCGCGCTCTCGCGGGTCTGTCATCTCGCCGCTCCTTAGCGGCCCTAAGCTTGGGCACTGTTGTCCGAGTGGCAGGCGCTGCCGTGATCTTGTCACGGCGGCTCGATCACCCTTGCTTCAAGCCAACTGACGGAGAGCTCCATGCATTTCAACATCAGCCTTTTTAGCGCGTCGCGTCGGGCGGCTGTGCCACGGGCGTTCGCGATGCCATCGCGACGCCTGAATGACCATCTTCGGCGACCGTCTGAGTATCAGATCGACGAAGGCGCGCACGGCAGCAGCCGGTTCTATTAGCGCATACCACGGACGTCGTCCTCATGCTCGGCGCCTTTGGCTTACCGGGCTTGGGGCGTCAGAGAGACCCGTTATCGCAAATCCGGAGATCATAACCATGAAGAACATTTTCGAAACCGTCCGCGCGATCGAAGACGCCGGTTTCACGGCGTCCATCAGGACGCGGAAGTTCAGCGGCGATGACATGCCTGCGGGCTGCTTCTCGATCGACGCCCGCCGCGCCGAGGATGGAGACCTCGTTGAGTGCTGCCCGTTCGAAAGCGACGGCAAGGTGAAGGATCACATGTTCGCTTACTTCATGACGCTGCTGAAGAAGGCGCGGGTGGCCAAGTAGGCGTCCAGAAATCGACCGCACGCCCGGCGCCGACAACGGCTACCGGGCCCGAGTCGTCAGAGCTGGCCGTCGCCGGCGAAAGGAGAACCGCAATGCTTTCCTACGACAAGTTCAACAAGATCCCGATCGTCCGCAGCGTGATGGCCGCGATCGGCATCACCGATTCGCTGACCGAGTCCGAGTCCTACAAGGACCTGCGGCGCGAAGTTATCGAGACCAACAGGATCAGCAACGGCGGCGTGGTTCGTGCCGCCAGGGACTACGCGGGCGTGTGCTCGAGCGGCGAGCGGCTGGTCCTGGTCGGCCTGATGATCCTGCTCGACTTCGCCGCTCAGGCAGACGAGATCGCGAAGGCGCGCACCGGTTCGGCCGGGTCGATGACCTTCCTGTTCGGCGGCGGCGACGACGACACCCGCGCCGCGCTCGGGGCCTGCATCGAGAACGCATACTACTGATCACCATCGACATCGACCTCACGCCCGGCGGCCAGCGATGACCTACCGGGCTCGGGGCCGTAGAGGAGACTAACGTGAATCACAAATACAGAGACTACGACATCATCAAGACCCGGCACATAAGCCCCTACACGGGGAAGCCTATGTGGGAGGTTCCGGCCGACGACGAGGTTCATTTCCATGACACCTTGTCCGACGCCCGCGCGCGCATCGATCGCATGATCAAGAGCGACGCCGAATGGGAAGCTATGCAGCATAGGATCCGTGAAGGCCTGAGTGCACTGGTGCGCAGCTAGTCTCAATTAACATCGACCTCACGCCCGGCGGCTTTGGCCTACCGGGCTCGGGGCGTCAGAGGGCGCCGCCGTCGCGGCGCCGAGAGGAGGCAGGCATGTCGATCCGCAACCCCATGCAAGCGCGCGCGGCAACCGTGCCCGCTTCAGCGTTCCGCCGCCTGTGCGCAGGGGCTCCCTCGGCCTCATGCCGCTCGCGAAGGCGGCCGGCGTCTCCAAGCGGCGGACCTCGTTTATCGTCGCCACGCCAAGCGGGTCTGCGACAACGTCTATCGGCGCGTCGCCGAGGCGCTTCTGACGGAGGTGGACGCATGAAAAAAGGCGGCCGGGCAAATCAACTGATGGCGGGCAAGATGTTCGCAGAGATGGAGGAGTGAATGACGACGATGAATGAGACGACGAAAGCTCCGTGGCCGAGCGACAAGGGCAAGAAGCTCGTCAAGGGCTACATCACGGAGCAGGGCTGGCGCGAGTGCAGGCATGATCTCGAGTACATCGAACAATGCGCTCGCCACATCGCGCTGTTCGAGGACGGCACCATCAAGATCACGAAGGACCACATCAAACTCGCCTGCACGGACTTCAATCGCAAGTTCGAGTGGGAGGTGATCCAAAAGATGCCGTCCGACGTGGAATTCGTCGGCAACTACCCGGCGGACATGTAGCCCGCCTGCATCCCTCCGCCGTCAGGCGGGTAAGCCGTAGGCCAGCGCCATGATCTGGTCTGCAAGAAGGTGTCGGTGGTTTACCCGCGAGATCGCGGACGGAGACTTCGTCGTGCCGTCTTCCCAGCTTCGTCGGCGGCGATCTGCGCGCGCGTTCGCCGTCGGACGCGGTGAGGCGCCGGTGGCTTCTTCAGCTCCGGGATGTCGAAGCGCGGATACTTCTCGATCTCGGCGCTCATCGTCGCGACCCAGCGATCGCCGTAGTCGTTACTGGCGTTCGACTCCTTCGGACGGTGTCCGGTGATGAAGCCTTCGACCTCGCGATCCATCTTCACGTGCCGGGCGATGCTTTTGAACAGATGTCTCCAGCCATGGTTGGGCTGGACGTTCTTGATCCTCAACCCCTTGCTGACCCACTCCGCCACGCGTTCGGCCGTCTTCTTGTATTGCGGGTTGGCGACCTTCCCGCCGCGCCCCCGCGCGGGGTCGTAGAACAGCGGCTTGCCGAGCTTCCGGCGCTGCTCGACGTAGTCCAGGAAGCCTTGCTCGATGACGTGACTGTGGATCGGTACCGTGCGCCACTGCGACGTCTTCTCGATGCTTGGCTTGATGACCATGCACATGATGCCGGACGTGGCGTCAGGCATGACGTCGGACGGCAGCAGCGACGTGATCTCGTTGACGCGGGCACCGCTGTAGGCGCAAAGCCAGGGCAGCCAGCGCCGCGCCGCGCGCTTCTCCGGAGAGATCATACTCGAAGGCGTGTCGAGTGTCGCTGTCAGGATCTTGACCGCCTCCCCCTGCGTGAAGCCCTTTTGCCGCGGCGGCTCCGGCGGCTTCTCGCCCAACTTTTCGACGGCGGGGCGGACGACGATTCCGCGGAATGGATTGTGAGCGCCCGGCCTGCGGCGCTCCACCATGAAGCCGGCGGTGGCCGATAACGAAGCGATCCAGACCAGGCGGACGGAGTTGCGTGCATAATCCTTGTCGATCAGGTGATCGGCCCAGCGATAGGCGTCGTCCGAGGTCATCCGTGTCAGATCGCGGTGACCGATGAACCGGCAGAAATCCTTGATCTTCGGCCGCCAGCGCTTCGCCGTCGGGCCGTCGGCACCGCCCTTGAGGCCACCTTTCTCGGCGTATTCTTCGAAAGCCTTGACGAGATCGAGCTTCGGCGTGGTGCGCGTCGGCAGCTTCGCGAGGACTGGGTTCGCCGAGAAGTCGCCGTCTAGCCTGGCTCGCTTGAGATCCTCGACGGCGTCGCGCCTGGCCTGGTCGTAGAGCGGTCGGAATTTCTCGAGATCGGCCTCAGTGACGTCGATGCCCTGCTCCTCCAGGAACTCGATCATGGACTCGTCGAGGTCGCGCGCTAGGATGCGGGCGGCGCCGAACCCACCCGCGGGTGGGTTGGCGATGTGGCCGTCGCGGATCCTGACGTGGGCGGCGCCGCGCAGCGCGTGCAGGTCGTGGTGGGTCAGCACCGTGGGTTCGAATCTCGGACCGGAATTCGAACTGGCCGGCAACCGCGGCGGCCGGATCGGCGCCCGGGCCTCCGGCGGCGGCTCGCCAACAGCGACGGAATCCGCGAGGAGGGCGGCCCATTCCCTGTCGAATTTCTTGCTGGCGAGGGCGCATTTGGCCACAGCGAGGTGCTCGTCCTCGGTCTGGAGGCTGTACCAGATCTCCTTTTTGCCGACGAGATCGCGAAATCTCTTAGGCACCTTCTTCCTGAACCACCAGTAGGGGGAGTTTTCGCGTCTGATCGGTGTGGGCATGCGGATTTTTGCCAAGGGTAGCACTCCGGTGTAGCACCGGTGGCCCAAGAACCCCTTGATTTGAAGGATAAACTTGAATCTAAGTGGTCCCGACGCGAGCCGGGGGAGTTTCCCACTCTCTCCGCCATTTGTGTGATTGTCCAGCCCGGAGACATAGGTAACGGATCGTACCTAAGAGATGGGTGACAACCTCGTGCCGAACGGGTTGTCGAGGGGTTGCAGGGTCTTCTGCTCCAGGTCGAAATATCCAAGATCATAGTGCAT
>NZ_JAVAYL010000207.1:0-458 GCF_054185225.1 Bradyrhizobium sp. 18BD
ACTGCAAAGAATCAGCAAAAAGATAAATATATTCTTAATCATTAGTTTTCTTTATAGAATTGTAGTGGCTGGTCAGATACACCTATCAATAGGTATTTTGAGCCATTTATTTTTGTTTCTATCGCTGACTTTACATCTCCTGTAACTGAGAGTCCTGACGATAACTGAGTTTGATATTTAAAGTCTCCTTTACCATTGCCGGTTAGCAGACAACCATAATTGGCATCAAAACTACCAAGTTTCAAGCGATTATCAGAATGGTTACCTAGTAATAGTAGATCAACTTTACCATCATGATTAAAATCGCCTGTAATTATTTGAGTAACCATAGAAAACTGAGCTTCAATAGGTAAGCCGACCTTTATAAATTTACCATTCTTATTCAGAAAACAGCTGGTCTGCACTTCATTGGCGGTTAGCTTTGTAGCTTTAGCCAAATCATCCGGACTAAAGATATC
>NZ_JAVAYL010000208.1:0-458 GCF_054185225.1 Bradyrhizobium sp. 18BD
CCTGCATTTTCATGCCGGCTCCCGGCCTCAGAGTATCATCATTTATTACCTGCAAAGTTCCGAAGGCTTTTTTGCTTTCATCAAAATAGTTCCTAAAATTAAAGGTATGCAGGCTTTTGGATGACTCTAGCTGTGTACATCCTCTTTGCTCCGATAAATAAATTGCTGCATCTGTCCGGGTAACCATACTTCCGTTTTTCATAGTTTTGAGAGATTCGTTTAATTTCACCAAAGCAATCTGATCAGGCACTAACCACAATGGTATGATTCAATACATAACCTGCTGACATACTTCCGGTCATTTTTGCGATCAAAATGTCTGTTGATCCCGAAAATACATGATCTGCACTATTAGATGTATCCTGCTTTCCTCTGGTATAGAGATTTGAAGTAGTATAAACTGTATTATTAATATCTTCCGGAAAACCTACCTGTGTTATCAGCAAAGAAGTACCGCT
>NZ_JAVAYL010000209.1:0-457 GCF_054185225.1 Bradyrhizobium sp. 18BD
CCGAATTGGTATTCCTCTTGCCGGAAAAATCGCGGCTCAGATTAAAATCAGGTAAAAGATCTGTGTAAAAAGTATATCCTTTCCCCTGTACATCAATCTGATGCTGGGTAAAGAATTTCCCTTTAAGCCCGCCAAGATTCATTAAAGAATCGTAATGATGCTTTACAAGTGAATCATCAACAAAAAATGGCTTTAACGAGCTATGTAAGCGGGTTTTAGTAGAATAAACATCAGCGTCAAGTTTCTGATAAAACTGATACGAGTATGGTTGGTATACTGATTGTGCTCTTACAACCCCACTTATTAAAAATAATAGTATAACACAGGTAAATATTTTCTTCATGCAGAATTGATAAGTTTTATTCAAAGTAATTAAGCGTTTTAAAACCGCCTTTTTTCAGATAATCATCCTTTTTAACCAGGTGCAGATCTGATAATATCATATCGGTAACCAGGG
>NZ_JAVAYL010000210.1:0-457 GCF_054185225.1 Bradyrhizobium sp. 18BD
TGGAAATAAGAATATTTCCATCTTGTTTATAATCTGAAATCCATTCCTGCCCAAACGTATCTACTGTATTAATAAGGATATTTTTGCCATTTCCATCTTTACCCTGATAGTTTTCCGCCCGGTAAGCCGTAATAGCATAATAGTTTTCTTCCTGAAAAAAATCACGGAACTTTAGTGTGAGTGTTTTTTTGGGAACATTTTTCTCGGTTGTAGTACCAATAACAGCTTCAATGCTACTTGCGGGAATTGACTTTAGAGGAATGGTACAATACGCTTCAACATCTGTAAAATTAGGCGCGGTCACTTTTAAGTAATAGCTTTTTCCGGGAATCAACGGAAAGTTTTTCGTTCTCAGAAAGTAGCTTTCTATTATTCCGGTTGCCGGATTTGTAATGGTTTCAAAACGTGTGGTAACTGTTCTTGTTTTCAGACTGTCAGACAAGCTCACCGTGGCCGT
>NZ_JAVAYL010000211.1:0-456 GCF_054185225.1 Bradyrhizobium sp. 18BD
GAAGCTTTCCTCCGTCATCATCTTTTGTTGAAGATCATTGGGGGTATTACAGAGGAGGCAACCCTATTGCAGGAAGTTTAATTGGAAATATAGCTGCATGTCAGACAACATTACCTACAGGGTCTAATAATTCTTCTGTTAAAACAACCGATGCCTCTTTGTCTAAAACATTTAGTCTTCAAAAAATATCGACTTCTACTGGTCTTGAAACAAGTTTTGAATACGAAGTGCATGATGCATCTAATTATAGTGATTTGATCGGAGGCAACAGAGTTTCTAAAATAATTAATAAAGATTTGATTTCAAATATTGTTACAGTTAAAACCTATAAGTATAAGCAATTTGCTAATTCTGCGATCTCTTCCGGCTTTTTAATTATGGAACCGGTTTACCGTTTTAGTTACCCTTCAGGAAATGCTGCCGATTATGGATATAACTCTGGTCTTTATGAACTGG
>NZ_JAVAYL010000212.1:0-456 GCF_054185225.1 Bradyrhizobium sp. 18BD
TATGTTTAAGCGGTTTATTATTATAGCGGTAGTCATATTTTGTATATTCCTATACTTTAACTATCACAATGGCTTAAGCATGCCTACCTTTTTTGAAAGCATTATTGACGGACTGAAGGGAATGTTTTAGGTAAGCTGAAAGCAGAAGGCAAAAAGCAGTTATCGGAACAATCAATAATTCAATAACTCAGTAATTCAATAATTAATTAAAACGGCAGCCCTACACCAAAGTTCAGCTGCATAAAGTTATAGCTGTCGCCTTTTGTAACTTTACCATTGCTATCCTTGGCAGTTGCATTGTTTTGATAATAAGCCTTTTTAAACGGCCCGTCACTAAATAACTCCCCAAAGTGTTTAACGAGCACCCACTGATCGGAACCGTTAAACTGCGGATCTTTAAACTTAAATGCCGCATCGAGCCTGAAGATAAAGAAACCGAGATCAAACCGCAGACCT
>NZ_JAVAYL010000213.1:0-455 GCF_054185225.1 Bradyrhizobium sp. 18BD
TTGTGGTTTAGCATTTTTAAATGCTGATTTAAAGTAAGTAAACAAAGTGGTGCCTCCTTTTCTTCATATAAATACAATAACAAAAAACACGTTATTTTCATATTAATATCTAATAAAAATTAATTAAAGTGACTAAAGTTAGAGAATTATAATAGTAAATTGTCAAAAATATGACTAATGTAAGAAATAATAGTTGAAAATTTGTTAATAAACATTGCATCATCAAAGACCAAACAAGTCGCCATAAAGACATAAAAAACCTACTGCCATTGAAAAGTTTAATCGATGCAATGGCAGTAGGTTAAAATTATTAATGTACATGCGCGTGATGATGAGCATGATGGTTATGTGAATGACTATGTGTTCCTGAACATATAATCGATTCATCATGTTTGTGATTAGGCGTTTCTAATTGAATAGTCATATGGTGAATATTTAAATGTAATAAATCATGC
>NZ_JAVAYL010000214.1:0-455 GCF_054185225.1 Bradyrhizobium sp. 18BD
GGGTGATGGCACCTTCCTCGATGCGAAGCTGGTGACGGCGCGTTATTTCGCTGAGCGGATCATGCCTGATGCCGGGGCGTTGCGCCGGAAGATCGAAGGCGGTGCCGAATCGCTCATGGCCCTTCCGCCGGAGATGTTCGTCGCGGCCTGAGAGGCCGGAGAACGGTCCAGGGCGATGCTTCGTCCACTTCCGGCATGACGCTTGAGGTAAATGAGTGACTCTATCGGGCAGCTGGCGGCTGGTTGGCGGGTGCCGGCAGCGCGGTCGCAGGCTTTGCCGGGGGAGGCACCGCCTCCACCTTCCGCCGTACGCCCGATAGCTCCGGGACTGGTCTGATCGTCGTCGCCACTGGCGGCGGCGATACAGATGTAGTGCCCGCCAGGCTTTCCAGCTTGAAAGTGTCGGCCTGTCGCGCAACCGGCACCAGTACCTGCAGTTTCATGCACTGGCTGAA
>NZ_JAVAYL010000215.1:0-455 GCF_054185225.1 Bradyrhizobium sp. 18BD
TGGCGGATGCGCTGCGCGAGATCGTCAGCGCTCAACGCTGATGGCAGCGCCGGTGAAGGCGCTGGCGTTCGATGTCTTCGGGACGGTGGTCGACTGGCGCACGAGCATCGCGCGCGAGGCTGCCGCCTTCTTCTCCGGTCTCGGCCGCCCCGATATCGATCCCGCCGGTTTCGCCGACGCGTGGCGCGGCCTCTACCAGCCGGCGATGGAGGAATGCCGTTCCGGCCGTTCGTCCGGCTCGACGTGCTCAATCGCGAGACGCTCGGCGCCCTGCTCGATCGCCACGGGGTCGCCGACGCGGATGAGGCGGACGTCGCCCGCTTCGCCCTTGCGTGGCGCCGGCTCGATCCCTGGCCCGATTCGGTCGAAGGGCTGACCCGGCTCAAGGCGCGCTATCCGATCGTCACCCTCTCCAACGGCAATATCGCGCTGATGCTCGAGATGGCCCGGCGCGG
>NZ_JAVAYL010000023.1:0-144173 GCF_054185225.1 Bradyrhizobium sp. 18BD
GGTCCGTCGGAAAGATGATCGAACAACATCGTTGTCTCCAGGTTGAGTGCTTCAGCAACCTCAGTCTGGCCTCAGACCCGGTCGCTATCCACTCCCCATGGAATCTTCGCTGCGCTCGCAATGACGGCTCACTTCACTAACTCTGCCTGCCAGCCGCCGCTGCGCACCTGCTCGGCGATCAGCGCCAGTATCAGGCGGCGCATCTCCTCCATGGCGTAGGTCATCGGACGGTTGCGCAGGCGGCAGAGATAGAGCGTGCGGGTCAGCCTCGGCGCGATCACCTTGCGTGCGACGAGGCGGCCGGCGGCGAGCTCCTCCCGCGCGAACAGTTTTGTCGCGATGGTACAGCCCAGTCCCTCCACCAGCGCGCCGGTCATGCCGGTGATCGAGTTGGCGTGCAGGATGGCGCCACCCTCCAGTCGCTTGAGCAGGACCGGATCGTCCAGCAGCGCGCGCGAGGACAGGCCGAGACCGTAGCGCAGCAGGATCAGCGGCAGGCGGTTCAGCTCCTCGAAGCGGATCGGCGCCTTGCCCTTGCCGACCAGCTTCGGAATGCCGACAAGGAACATCTCTTCCTCGAGTACTGGCTCCGTGATCAGCTCCTTCTCCGACGGCGGGTTGTAGACCAGCGCGAGGTCGACGTTGGACACCATCAGGTGCATCAGCGTCGCGCCGGACAGGCTCTCGGTGAGCGACAGTTTGAGCTTTGGATATTTGGTCAGCACCGTGCGCATCAGCTCGACGCCGATCGCCTTGACGCCGGAATTCGCCATGCCGATCGAGATCTCGCCGGCAATGACGCGGGCGCCCTCGCGCACCTCGGTCTCCGCCTCCGCCATCGCGCGCAGGATGATGCGGGCGTGCTCGTAGAGCCGCTCGCCGGCCGCCGTCGGGTCCATGCCGCGCGATTTGCGCTCGAACAAAGGCGTTGCGAACTCGGCTTCCAGATTCGAGATATGATGGCTGAGCGCGGATTGCGCGACATTGACCTGGTCGGCCGCACGCGACAGGTTCCGCTGCTCGTAGACGGCGATGAAATAGCGGAGCTGGCGTGAATCCATGTCGGTCTAGCGTTCTAGAACTGCGAAGGTATGCTTCGACAGATTATATTTTTACGATGGCTTGTGAAGGCCTAGTCTTCCCAGGCGAACGAACAGGGAGTGCCCGCATGACTGAATCCGGATTGCCCCTCGAAGGCGTGCGGGTCGTCGAGATGACTCACATGGTCATGGGCCCGACCTGCGGCATGATTCTCGCGCAGTTAGGGGCCGAGGTGATCAAGGTCGAGCCGCCCTCAGGCGACAAGACGCGGAGCCTGGGCGGCATGGGCACGGCGTTCTTTCCGCTGTTTAACCGCGGCAAACGAAGCGTCGTGCTGGATTTCGAAAAGCCTGGGGATCGCGACACCATGCACCGGCTGCTCGAAACGGCCGACGTGTTCCTCGAAAACTTTCGCGATGGTCAGCTCGACAAGCAGGGATTGGGTGCCGAGGAACTGCGGCGCCTTCATCCGCATCTGATTATCGCCGGTCACAAGGGTTTTCTGTCCGGCCCGTACGAGCATCGCCCCGCGCTCGACGAGGTCGTGCAGATGATGTCGGGGCTCGCTGCCATGACCGGCACCAAGGAGAAGCCACAGCGCGTCGGCTCCTCCGCCAATGACATCATGGGCGGCATGTTCGGCGTGATCGCGATCCTGGCCGCGCTCTACCAGAAGCGCGGGGGAAAATGCGACGGCGCCGACATCCGCATCGGCCTGTTCGAGAACTGCCTGTTCCTGGTGGCCCAGCATATGGTCGAGTACGAGATGACCGGCAACAAGCCGCGCTCGATGCCGGAGCGCGAGCACGCCTGGCCGATCTACGACATCTTTGACGCCGCAGGTGACGGCCGCATCTTTATCGGCGTCGTGACAGAGGGCCATTGGCAGAGCTTTTGCCACGAGTTCGGGCTTACCGATCTTCTCGACGATCCCGCCTTGCGCAGCACTACCGACCGCATCCTGGCGCGGCCGCGGATTCTTCCGCGTGTGGCCGAGATCATCCGGCAATGGAACGTCGCGGACCTCTCGCAGAAGCTCGACGCGCTCAACATCTGCTTCTCGCCGATCAACCGTCCTGAGGATCTCCTGACCGACCCGCATGTGCGGCGGCCCGGCGGCCTCGTCACCAACGTCAACGCCGACGGCAAGCCGTTCCACGTGCCGACGCTGCCGCTCGAGTGGAATGGCAGCCATTTTGGCGAAGGCCTGAAGGTCGCGCCGCTCGGCGCCGACACATCGGCGGTTCGTGCCGAGATCGACGATGACAACGACGTCACGTCAAAAGCCGCTGGGAGGCGCGCATGAGCCGGATCGAGACGATTTACCCCACTGACCGCGTCAGCCTGCGCGAGGTCGGCCTGCGCGACGGGCTCCAGCTCGTGAAGAAGTTTCCGTCGACCGAGGCCAAGCAGCGCTGGGTGCGCGAGGAATACGCCGCCGGCGTCAGGCATTTCGAGGTCGGCTCGTTCCTGCCGGCAAAGACCTTTCCGCAATTCGTCGACGTGCGCGACGTCATCGGAACGGTGGCGGGCCTGCCCGGTGCCCACGGCATCGCGCTGGCGCTCAATGAGCGCGGCGTCAACGAGGCGCTCGAATCCGGCGTCGGCGAGATCGCCTCGGTTGTCTCGGCCACGGAGGAGCATAGCCAGGCCAACGCCCATCGCTCGCGCGATTCCGCGATCGCCAATGTGAAGCGGCTCTGCGAGATGCGCGACGCCAGTGCCCACAAGCCGCTGGTGAACGCCGCGATCTCGATGGCGCTGGGCTGCTCGATAACAGGCGCGGTCGACCCCAAGGAGGTGCTGCGCCTGGTCGATAAATGCTTGGAGGTCGGCGTCGATTTCGTCGCGATTGCCGACACCGTCGGCTATGCCGGCCCGAAGCAGGTGGGTGACTTGTCGCGGGCTGCGGTGAAGCTCGCAGGGAACAAGCCGATCTGCATCCATCTCCACGACACTCGCGGCATGGGCATCGCCAATGCCGCCGCAGCGCTCGACGAGGGCGTGCGCATCCTCGATGGCTCGCTCGGCGGCCTCGGCGGCTGCCCCTTCGCCCCCGGCGCGACCGGCAACGTCGTGTTCGAGGACCTGGTGTTCCTCTGCGAGAGCAAGGGCTTTGCGACGGGCATTGACCTCGACAGACTGATCGCGGTTCGATCGATTCTGAAGAGCGAGATGCCGAACGAGCAGCTCTACGGCGGCCTCGCGCGAGCAGGCTTGCCGGGCGGAAGTGCCGCGAAGGCGGCGTAGAGGTTTCTTCGCCTCTCCCCGCGTGCGGGGAGAGGCCGGATCGCATCGATAGATGCGATCCGGGTGAGGGGGACTCTCCGCGGGTCCAGCTGTCACCGAGTTCGCGGAGACTCCCCCTCACCCCAACCCTCTCCCCGCAAGCGGGGAGAGGGAGAAGATCTAATCATGCCGATGCCGATGTCCGTGCTTCCGCACCTTGCCCGGCTTCCCCTCGCCTGTCGGAATCATCACCACGCGGCCATAGCGCACGCCACGCTCCGCGATGATGTGATCGGCAAAGTGCTTGACCTCACCGGCATCGCCGCGCAGAGCCGTCATCTCCATGCAATTGTTGTCGTCGAGATGGACGTGCAGCGTCGCCAGCGCGAGGTCGTGATGGCCGTGGAATTCCTGCACCAGGCGTTTTGAGAGATCGCGTGCGGCGTGGTCGTAGACATAGACGAGGCCTGCGACGCAAGGGCCGGTCTGGGCCGTGTCCTCGCTCGATTGCTGCAGCCCGGCGCGGGCGAGATCGCGAATGATCTCGCTGCGGTTCTGGTAGCCGCGCGCCTCGGCTGCGGCATCGATCTCCGCCAGCAAATCGTCCTCGATCGTGATCGTAATCCGCTGCATCAGGTCCTCTTCGTGCGTGCCGCTCTTTCTTACCTCGCCCCGCTTGCGGGGAGAGGTCGGAATTCAAGCCTAGCTTGAATTCCGGGTGAGGGGGACTCTCCGCGAGTCTCGCTCGTATCGAATTCGTGGAGAGAGCCCCTCACCCCGACCCTGTCCCCGTAAGAACGGGGAGAGGGAGAGCAGTCGTCCTCACAGCCGCGTCGCGCGCAGCCGCAGCGCATTGCCGACCACGCTCACCGAGGACAGCGCCATCGCGGCGGCCGCGATGATCGGCGACAGCAGCACGCCGAAGGCGGGATAGAGGATGCCGGCGGCGATCGGAATCCCGGCGGCGTTGTAGATGAAGGCGAAGAACAGATTTTGCCGGATGTTGCTCATGGTGGCCTGCGACAGCTTTCGCGCCCGCACGATGCCGGTGAGGTCGCCCTTGAGCAGCGTCACGCCGGCACTCTCCATCGCCACATCAGTGCCGGTGCCCATGGCGATGCCGACCTCGGCCGCCGCCAGCGCCGGCGCGTCGTTGACGCCGTCACCGGCCATCGCGACGCTGCGGCCGGCCTTTTGCAGTTTTGTGACCACCGCGCTCTTCTGGTCCGGCAGCACCTCGGCCTCGACATCGGCGATGCCGAGCCGGCGCGCCACGGCTTCCGCCGTCGTGCGGTTGTCGCCGGTCAGCATGATCACCTTGATGCCCTCGGCCGCCAGCGCCTTCAGCGCCTCCGGGGTCGAAGCCTTGACCGGATCGGCGATCGCGAACAGGCCGACCAGCTTGCCGTCGACAGCCATGTTGATCACGGTCGCGCCGTCCTGGCGCAACCGTTCCGCCTCGGCATCGAGCGCCTTGGTGTCGATGCCGATCGACGACATGTACTTTGCGTTGCCGAGCACGATGCTCTTGCCCTCGACCTTGCCGGTTGCGCCCTTGCCCGTCGGCGAGTCGAACGCGTCGACCTGGCCGAGAGCGAGCTGCTTCTCCTTGGCCGCGCGCACGATGGCATCCGCCAGCGGATGCTCGCTGGCGCGCTCGACGCTGGCTGCCAAGCGCAGGATGTCGTCGTCCGCGAAGCCGGACGGGGACACGATCGTGACCACCTTGGGCTTGCCCTCGGTCAGCGTGCCTGTCTTGTCGACCACCAGCGTGTTGATCTTCTCCATCCGCTCCAGCGCCTCGGCGTTCTTGATCAGAACGCCCGCCTGTGCGCCGCGGCCGACGCCGACCATGATCGACATCGGGGTCGCCAGGCCCAGCGCACAGGGGCAGGCGATGATCAGCACGCTGACGGCGGCGACGAGGCCGAACGCCAGCCGCGGCTCCGGCCCGAACCAGGCCCAGGCCGCAAAGGCGGCGATGGCGACGACGATGACGGTGGGCACGAACCAGCCGGCGACCTGGTCGGCCAGCCGCTGGATCGGCGCGCGTGAGCGCTGCGCGTCGGCGACCATCTGCACGATCTGCGACAGCAGCGTGTCGCGCCCGACCTTGTCGGCGCGCATAATGAAGCTGCCCGACTGGTTCAGCGTTCCCGCGATGACCTTGGCGCCGGTCTCCTTGGTGACCGGCATGGATTCGCCCGTCACCAGCGACTCGTCGAGCGAAGAGCGCCCCTCCAGGATGATGCCGTCGACCGGCACCTTCTCGCCGGGGCGAACGCGCAGGCGGTCGCCGGCATGCAGCGTGTCGATCTCGACCTCATGCTCGCTGCCGGAATCATCGACGCGGCGCGCGGTCTTGGGCGCGAGCTGGAGCAGCGCCTTGATCGCGCCGGAGGTCGCATCGCGCGCGCGCAGCTCCAGCACCTGACCGAGCAGCACCAGCACCGTGATCACCGCGGCCGCCTCGAAATAGACGGCGACCGCACCGCCATGGCCGCGGAAGGTTTCAGGAAAGATCTGCGGCGCGATGGTGCCGATCAGGCTGTAGACATAGGCAACGCCGGTGCCCATCGCGATCAGCGTGAACATGTTGAGATTGCGCGTCAGCAGCGACTGCCAGCCACGGACGAAGAACGGCCAGCCGGCCCACACCACCACGGGCGTAGCGAAAACGAGCTGGATCCAATTCGAGAGCGTCTGGTCGATCCAGTTGTGTGGACCGGCGAGATGACCGCCCATCTCCAGCACCACGGCCGGCAGCGCCAGCGCGCCGCCGATCCAGAACCGGCGCGTCATGTCGGCGAGCTCCGGATTGGGGCCGGTCTCGAGGCTCGCCACCTCCGGCTCCAGCGCCATGCCGCAGATCGGGCAGCTTCCAGGTCCGACCTGGCGGATCTCGGGATGCATCGGGCAGGTGTAGATCGTGCCTTCAGGCATCTCCGGCTCGGGGGCTTTGTCTTTGGCGAGATATTTTGCGGGATCAGCCGCGAACTTGGTGCGGCAGCCGGCCGAGCAGAAATGGAAGGACTCACCGTGATGCTCGAAACGGTGCTTCGAGGTCGCGGGATCGACCGTCATACCGCAGACGGGATCAAGAACCTCTGTCGCGGTGCCATGGTCGTGGCCGTGATGATGGGAATGGCCGGCATGATTGTCATGTCCGCCGCAGCATGCGGAGGCCGCTGGCTTGGCGACGGGCGGAGCGGCTTTGGCGGAGGAACAGCCGCATCCGGAATGCTTATCCCCGTTGTGATGATGCTCGTGGTCCGCGTCGGTCATTCCCATGCTCCGGTCTTTACGGTCGGTCTTGCGATCGGTCTTGCAACCTATACCCGGTAGGGGTATATAGAGCGCATGCGCAAAGACACCAAGGCATCTGTCGGAAAACGTCTCGGCCGGATCGAGGGCCAGGTTCGTGGCTTGTCGAAAATGGTAGAGGAAGACCGCTACTGCATCGACATCGTGACGCAGATCTCGGCGGTGCGCGCCGCGCTGCGCCGGGTCGAGGAGGAAGTCCTGAAGGATCACGTCGCCCATTGCGTCGAGCACGCCATCGCCAGTGGCGACAAGGCGGATCAGCGCGAGAAGATCGCGGAACTGATGGCGGTGATCGGACGGGCGGAGCGGTAGCTTAGTAATCGCCCGTCATTGCGAGCGCAGCGAAGCAATCCAGACTGTTTCCGTAGAGGCAGTCTGGGTTGCTTCGTCGCTGCGCTCCTCGCAATGACGAGGAGAGAGGCGCGATATCTCTCCGCGGTATCGGGGCTACGCCGCAATCTCTCTCGCGTGACCACGTCGCCGCGGGCGGTACATCGCCAGCTTCCTCAGCAGCGGGAAATGCCTGGCGACGGTGGCGCTCTCGACCATCTCGGCCGGCTGCGCGGCATCCGTCATTTGCTCAGTCGCAACCTCAGCCGGCGCTTCTTCGTCAATCGCTTCAGGAACGAGCGGCGGCGCACGGAGCGTTTCTGGAAACACACTGAACGTGCCCGCTACCTCCTCGAGCGGCTTCTGCTTGTCGGCCCAATGCAGCGCGGTGTAGTCGAAACCGTGCACGATGGTGGGTTTGACGACCTCGAAATAGGGCGAGATGTCGAAGTCGCGGGGCATGTAGAGCGAGGAATCGCGGATGTGCAGGATCTCGCGCCGTGCGGCGCGGCTCCCGGCCTTGGTGATCTTCGGCAGGATCGGATAGCGCACGGCGTCGAACGCCTGCGCGATCAGCGCCGAGCAGATGATCTTGGTCGGGTCGCCCGAGCCGATCGCGATCATGCGCCGCCGCCAGCGCTGCGGGATCGGCAGCGGAAACAGGAAGCGCATCAGGTCGATGATGTTCTTGGTGTCGTAGCCGAAGCCGATGCGGTTGATCGCATAGCGGCAGACCGTGGTGCGGTCCTCGTAGGACAGCCCGACCGGGCGGCAGACGCGGGTGTGATACGGGAAATATTTCGACAGCGGCGCCGACGTGACGCCTTCACCGATATTGGCTTCGATCAGCACATGCGGCTCGCCGTCGGGCTCCACGGCGCCTTCGATTGGCCCGACATAGAGCGCGGCGTGCGACCAGGTCGACTGCGTCAGATATTTGATGATGCCGGAGATGCGGTTGTTGCCTTCGACCAGCAGCACGTCGCCGGGCTCGATGACGCCGCGCAGATGTTCCGGGTCGCTCGGCGTGAACGGCTCATAGCCCGGCACCTCCTTCGAGAGGTACGCGGCAATCAACTTGCCGACTGAATCCAAGACCGTCCCCATATCGAACTCCCCCAGGCCTTTCTGGCCACTTTTTTTCCTTCTCTATCATGGTCGAAACGTGTTGCCATTCGGTTCATCAGTCTGTGAGATCAAGCACGATTGATTCACCATGATGGTTGCCGTGCAACATCAGATGCGGCAAGGTTCGCGGGCTGTTCCCGTTCGCCGCAAGTCTCCGGAAACCATGACATGACAATCACGCGCCGCGGTTTCCTTTCGGCCTCGGCGGGCCTTGCCGCGATGCCGGTCCTGCGCGCGACTGCCGCACCCCTGCCGCGCGACGCCGACATCGTCGTGATCGGCGCCGGGGCGGCCGGAATAGCGGCGGCACGACGCATCCTGGCGGCCAATCGCAAGGTCGTGGTGGTCGAGGCGGCCGCGCAGATCGGCGGGCGCTGCATCACCGATACGACGACGTTCAACACGCCGTTCGACCGCGGCGCTCGCTGGCTGCACAATCCCGAGACCAATCCGATGATCCGGCTGGCGCGAAACGCCGGGCTCGACGTGGTGCCGGCGCCGTCGGGCCAGAAGATGCGCATCGGCCGCCGCAACGCGCGCGCCGGCGAGACCGAGGAGTTTCTGGCGGCGCTGGTGCGCGCCAACCGTGCCATCGACGATGCCGCGCGCGGCAAGCTCGATACGTCCTGCGCCTCCGTGCTGCCGAAGGATCTCGGCGACTGGGCCGGCGCGACCGAGTTCATGCTCGGCGCGAGCTTTGCCGGTAAGGACCTGAAGGAGCTGTCGGCGATCGACAAGGCCCGTGCGCAGGACCGCAATGCCGCGATCGCCTGCCGCCAGGGCCTGGGCACCCTGATCAGCAAGCTCGGCGAGCAGGCGCCGGTCGCACTGTCGATGCCGGCGAGCCGGATCGTCTGGAGCAATCGCGACGTCAGCGTGGAGACGCCGTCCGGCAAGATCGCCGCGCGCGCCGCCATCATCACGGTCTCGACCAATGTACTGACATCGGGCGCGATCAAGTTCGCCCCTGATATCCCCAAGCGCACGCTGGACGCCGCATCGAAGCTCAGCCTCGGCAGCTACGACCACATCGTGCTGCAGCTGCCTGGCAATCCGCTCGGGCTGTCGCGCGACGACATTCTCATCGAGCAGAGCAACTCGACCCGCACCGCGCTGATGTACGCCAATATCGGCGGCTCCTCGCTGTGCGCGATCGACGTCGGCGGCTCGTTCGGCCGCGATCTGTCCGAGCAGGGCGAAGCGGCGATGGGCGCCTTCGCGAAGGAATGGATCACAAAGCTATTCGGCAGCGAGGCCGCGGCCGCGGTGCAGAAGACCAGCGCGACCCGCTGGAATGCCTCGCCGTTCGTGATGGGCGCGATGTCGGCGTCGTCGCCCGGCGGTCAGCTCTCGCGAAAGATCCTGACCGAGCCGATCGGCAGCGTGTTCCTCGCTGGCGAAGCCACCCATGAGACGCTGTGGGGCACCGTCGACGGCGCCTGGGAAAGCGGCGAGCGCGCCGCGGATGCAGCCCTGCGCAAGATCGGCGCGCTCAAGGACGAGCCGGCCGAGGTGCCGACGCAGTCGACGAAGAAGCGGCGGACGCCACGGCAATAGCTGAATTGAGCCGCAACAAATTTCGCTTCGGCCAACAGCAAGTCTCCCTCCGTTCCCTCCCCCCTTGTGGGGGAGGGGCAGGGAGGGGGGTACCACACGGGGATTCTCTCCGTCGCGCGACCGCGCTCGGTGCAGTATCACCAACGAGCACTCTTTGCTGGGTTACCCCTCTCCCTAGCCCTCCCCCACAAGGGGGGAGGGAACGCACCTTTGTCGGGGCGCTAGGTGAGTCTCATCCCAATCGGCCCCTAGCGCAACACTCCGTCCAGCGCCGGGAGCCCGAACACAACCGCCATCGCGATCAGCGCGTAGCAGATGCCGCGAAACACCTTCTCGCTGGCGCGGCCGAACAGCGAGGCGCCGAAGGCGACGCCGATCGCATAGACCGGGCCGACGATCAGCGAGAGCAGCAGCGATTCGCGGCTGATCAGGCCGGTCGTGGCATAGCTGACCATCGAGAAGAAATCGGACGCGCCGAAGAACAGCAGAATGTTGGCGCGCGCGACGATCGGCGCGATGGGGCGGCCGAGCCAGTAGCCGACGATCGGCGGCCCACCGGTCTGCGCAAGGCCGCTGCAGAAGCCGGAGAGGCCGCCGATGCCGACCGAAAGCCAGACGTGGTCCTTGCCGCGATAGCGCCAGCCCGACAGCAGCAGGAGCAAGAGCGCCGCGACGAAGCAGGAGATGATCCAGCGTGTGGTAACGGGCTCGAGCACGCTGAGGAAATAGGTGCCGATGGGCACGCCGATCAGCGCGCCGAACACGATCACGGCGGTCGCCTTGCGGTCGGCCTTCCGCCACGCGTCGGGCAGCAGCGGCGCCGCCGCGATGAAATCGATCACGAGCAGCAGCGCGGCAACGAGTCGCGGCGCGGCGATGCTGCTCGCCAGCGGCATGAAGATCAGCGCGGAGCCGAAACCGGAGAAACCGCGGGCGGTACCTGAAACGAAAGCGACGGCGCAAAGCGCCATCGCAATGGTGAGGCCGACGTCCTTCGGCAGGAAGTCGGTGACACTCATGCTCTGCTATTCCAGAGCATCACGCCCTCAGCGTGCCGCCGGTTTTCTTCGTGACTTCCGCGACGATCGTCGCCGCGACGGCGTCGATCTCCTGATCGGTCAGGGTCTTCTCGCGCGGCTGGAGTGTGACCGCGACCGCGATCGACTTCTTGCCGTCGTCGATGCCCTTGCCTTCATAGACGTCGAAGACGTTGACGCCGGTGATCAGCTTCTTGTCGACGCCCTGCGCGGCGCGGACGATGTCGCCGGCCTTCACGCCGCGATCGACGATGAAGGCGAAGTCGCGCGACACCGGCTGGAATGCCGACAGCTCGATCAGCGGCTTGGCGCGGGTCGGCTTCTTCTTGGCCTCGGGGATGCGGTCGAGGATCACCTCGAACACGACCAGCGGGCCGTCGGCGCCGAGTGCTTCGAGCGCGCGCGGATGCACCTCGCCGAAAGTGCCGAGCACGTTCTGCGGGCCGATCTGGATCGTGCCCGAGCGGCCCGGATGCAGCCATGCCGGTCCGCCGGCCACGATCTGCAGCGCCTGCATCGGCGCGCCGGCCGCAGCCAGCACCGCCAGCGCATCGGCCTTGGCATCGAACACATCGGCCTGCGCCGATCCCGTCCAGTGCCGGCCGAGGCCTTCCGAAGACGCAAAGCCGCGGCGCACGCCGCTCGCTGCCATGAACTGATCCTGCGGGCGATCGCCCCTAAAGATCTGGCCGACCTCGAACAGCGCGACATCGCTCGCACCGCGATTGGCGTTTGCTTGCGCCGCCGCGATCAGACCCGCGTGCAGCGTCGGACGCATGTCGGAGAGATCAGATGCGATCGGGTTGGCGACCTCGAGCTCGCGCTGGCCGCCGCCGAACAGCTTTGCCGCGGTCTTGGTGATGAACGACCAGGTCACCGCTTCGATGATGCCGCGGCTCGCCAGCGCGCGACGTGCGCGGCGGGTGCGAAGCTGCAGCGGCGTCAGCACGGATTTGCGCGCATCGTCGCCGCGTTCGAACGGTGTCATCGGCACCTTGTCGACGCCGAAGATGCGGACGACCTCCTCGACGATGTCGGCCTTGCCGTGCACGTCGGAGCGCCAGGACGGCACCGCGACCTTCACGACCGGGCCGGGGCCCGCCATCATGAAGCCGAGATGGGTCAGGATGCGCTTCATCTCGGGCTGCGGCACCTCGATGCCGGACAGACGCTTCACCTCGGTGACCGGGAAATCGATCACGCGGTCGTCGCCAAAAGCCTTGCCGACCACGACGTTCTCGGACGGCGTGCCGCCGCACATCTCTATGACCAGCTTGGTCGCGAGCTCGAGCCCCGGCACCATGAAGGCCGGGTCGACGCCGCGCTCGAAACGGTAGCGCGCATCGGAGTTGATGCCGAGCTTGCGGCCGGTCTGCGCGATGTTGATCTCGTTCCACAGCGCCGACTCGATCAGCACGTCGGTGGTGTTCTCGTCGCAGCCCGAGGCTTCGCCACCCATGATGCCGGCGAGCGATTCGACGCCGTGCTCGTCGGCGATCACGCAGATCGCGGGATCGAGATTGTAGGTGCGGCCGTCGAGCGCCAGCAGCGTCTCGCCCTCGCGGGCGTGGCGCACGACGAGATTGCCCGTCACCTTCTTGGCGTCGAACACGTGCAGCGGGCGCGCGCGGTCGTAGGTCATGAAGTTGGTGATGTCGACCAGCGCGTTGATCGGACGGAGGCCGATCGCGGTCAGCCGCTTCTGCAGCCATTCCGGCGAGGGGCCGTTCTTGACCCCGCGCACGAGGCGCAGCGCAAAGCCCGGGCACAGCGTTGCGTCCTCGACCGTGACCTTCACGGGACAGGGGAATTCGCCCTTGATCGGCTTGATCGTGGGGTCCTTGAACTTGCCCATGTCGGCGGCGGCAAGATCGCGCGCGATGCCGTGCACGCCGGTGCAGTCCTGCCGGTTCGGCGTCAGGTTGATCTCGATCACGGGATCGCCGAGCGCGGCCCATTCGGCGTAGCCGGCGCCGATCGGCGCGTCCGCCGGCAATTCCATGATGCCGTCATGGTCGTTGGAGATCTGCAGCTCCGCCGCCGAGCACAGCATGCCGCGGCTCTCGACGCCGCGGATGGTGCCGACGCCCAGCGTGATGTCCTTGCCGGGAATATAGGTGCCGGGCGGCGAGAACACGCTGACGAGCCCGGCGCGCGCGTTCGGCGCGCCGCATACGACCTGCACCGGCGCGCCACCGTCACCGGTGTCGACCATGCAGACGCGTAAGCGATCCGCGTTCGGATGCTGCTCGGCCGAGATCACCTTCGCGATGGTGAACGGCTTCAGCGCCTTCGCCTTGTCCTCGATGTTTTCGACCTCGAGCCCGATCATGGTGAGCTTGTCGGCGAGCTTTTCCAACGGCTCGTCGGTGTCGAGATGATCCTTCAGCCAGGAGAGGGTGAATTTCATGGCTGTGTGCCTCGGCTCTTGTCGGTTGAATTGCTTTGGTCGGTGTTCGTGTTCCCTCCCCCCTTGTGGGGGAGGGTCAGGGAGGGGGGTGAGCCGCGAGCTCCAGCGGAAGCTGCCTGGCGGATCGCCTCAACAACCCCCTCGAGATTCGGCATCACCTGCTCATTGGTGAAGCGCAGAACGTGAAAACCCTCGGCCGCGAAGAATGCATCGCGACGCTGATCTGCTTTTTGCCGCTCTTCAAATTCGTGCGACTCTCCATCGAGCTCGATGATGAGCTTCGAGGAGAAGCATACGAAGTCGGCGACGTAGTTTCCGATTGGCGTTCGGCGGCGGATGCCAACACCGTCCAGACGGTTCGCCTTCAAATATCGCCACAGCAGCGTCTCAGCGCGCGTCATCGTCCGGCGAAGTTGCTTCGCCCGGCTGCGCTGACGTTCGCTGACAACTGCGTGCGGCATCCGCGGCTACCCCCCTCCCTGACCCTCCCCCACAAGGGGGGAGGGAACGGAGAGAGTCTTCGCCGACGCGAGTCCGAGCGTCCTCGCCGCTGGAGCGGTCGTATCCCGGCAGGCCATCACGAGCTCAGCCCTCCGGCCAGCGTCGGCACTTCCAGCGGCTTGAAGCCGTAATGGGACAGCCAGCGGACGTCGCTGTCGAACAGCTGGCGCAGATCGGCGATGCCGTATTTGAGCATGGCGATGCGGTCGATGCCCATGCCCCAGGCGAAGCCCTGGTACTCGTCGGGATCGATGCCGCAGGCGCGCAGCACGTTCGGATGCACCATGCCGCAGCCGAGAATCTCGAGCCAGTCCTCGCCCTCGCCGAAGCGGATCTCGCCCTTGTCGCGACGGCACTGGATGTCGACTTCCAGCGACGGCTCGGTGAACGGGAAGAACGACGGGCGGAACC
Organism: Bradyrhizobium sp. 18BD; assembly: GCF_054185225.1. Lineage (NCBI taxonomy): Bacteria > Pseudomonadati > Pseudomonadota > Alphaproteobacteria > Hyphomicrobiales > Nitrobacteraceae > Bradyrhizobium > Bradyrhizobium sp. 18BD. Next base: position 13,969 of record NZ_JAVAYL010000023.1, read on the forward strand.
GCATGTTGATGTGGTCGACCTCGAAGAACGCCTTGCAGAACTCGTGCAGGATCCATTTGAGGTGGCCGAGATGCGAGCTCTTGTCGATGACGAGGCCTTCGACCTGGTGGAATTGCGGCGTGTGGGTCGCGTCCGAATCGATGCGGTAGGTGCGGCCCGGGCAGATCACGCGGATCGGCGGCTTCTGGGTCAGCATGGTGCGCACCTGCACCGGTGAGGTGTGGGTCCGCAGCAGCATGCGCGAGCCGTCCTCCTTCGGATGGAAGAAGAACGTGTCGTGCATCTCGCGCGCCGGATGGCCTTCCGGGAAATTGAGCTTGGTGAAGTTGTAGTCGTCGGTCTCGATGTCGGGGCCTTCGGCGACCGAGAATCCCATGTCGGCGAAGATCGTGGTCAGCTCGTCCCAGACCTGGCTCAGCGGATGGATGCGGCCGGCTTCGGCCTGCGCATCGCGCAACGGCAGGGTGACGTCGACGGTCTCGGAGGCGAGCCGCGCATCGAGCGCCGCCGACTTCAGCACGTCGCGCCGTGCGGCGAGCGCCTCGGTGACCTTGTCCTTGGCCTGGTTGATCGCGGCGCCTTGCGTCTTGCGCTCGTCGGGCGACATCTTGCCGAGCGTGGCGAGCAGCGCCGAGATCGAGCCCTTCTTGCCGAGCGCTGCGACGCGCACCGCTTCGAGCGCGGCTTCGTCGCCGGCGCGGGCGATCTGGTCGAGGATGGATGTTTCGAGCGTTGCGAGGTCGGACACAGTCAAATCCTTGCTGCTAAATTCGGCTGGGTTGTCGCCGCGAGAAGGGCGTAACGTCAAGCAAAAAGCCGGTCATTTCGGGCTCTGAACGGCTGGGTTGAACCTCGCGCGGGGGGCCGGCACCAACGGGGATACAAGGAGACTTTTGCGATGCTCTCGAAATCCAGTCAGGCCGCACTTTTTGCCGCCTTGGCCGTCGTTCTGTCGGCCGCCTTCACGCCGGCGCACGCCATGGTCTGCATGGACAAGTCCATGACGCTGGATGAGGTCGTGGCCGCCATCGGCGACCAGAAGAGCTGCGAAAGTGCGATGAAGCTGGCGCAGGATTGCCAACTGACCGCGAGCGGCGATGTCCAGCTCGGCGCCGCCGTCGAAAAGAAATGCGAGGCGGATTTCATGCCCGGCCTCAGCACCCTGAAAAAACAGTCCTACAAGCGCGAGATGCGCGCATGCGACCTCAAGTACCGGAATAAATCCGGTACCATGTATTTGTCGTTCGGAGCTTTTTGCCGGGCGGAGGTCGCCCAGCGTTACTCGCAGCGCGCGCTGAAGGCTGCGGGCCAGAAGGCTCGCTAGCGCAAGCCTCAGGCTGCCAGCGCGGCTTTGGCCTTCTCGGCGATCGCCTGGAACGCGGCGGGCTCGCTGATCGCGAGATCCGACAGCACCTTGCGGTCCACGGTGATCCCGGACTTGGCCATGCCGTCGATAAATCGGCTGTAGGTCAGGCCGAACGGACGGACCGCAGCGTTGATGCGCTGGATCCAGAGCGCGCGGAACGTCCGCTTCTTACGCTTGCGGTCGCGGAAGGCGTACTGCTGGGCCTTCTCCACGGCCGGCTTGGCGGCGCGGATGGTGTTCTTGCGGCGGCCGTAGAAACCCTTGGCGGCCTTGTAGACTTTCTTGTGCTTGGCGTGGGCGGTCACACCGCGTTTGACGCGAGCCATGACGAATATCCTTCAGAGATGACTTGTTTTACGGATCGCCGCGCAAGACGCGGCGGAGCTGGCAATGATCTTCGACGATCTTGGACGCGATCAGGCGTTCGGCAAGAAGTACTTCTTGACGTTGTCGCCGTCGGTCTTGAACAGCACGCTGGTGCCGCGCAGCTGACGGATCTGCTTCTTCGTCCGCTTGATCATGCCGTGACGCTTGCCGCGATGGGCGAACATCACTTTGCCGGTGGCAGTCACCTTGAAGCGCTTTTTAGCGCCCGATTTGGTCTTCAGCTTGGGCATTTGGCTCTCCTAATGGCCAGCGAAATCCGCCCGCGAAGGCGGCCTGGCCGTCAAAAATGCTCGTTAGAGCGTTGATTGTGCTCAGATTTTGCGAACAAGCGCGAAACCCGCACGAAACACCGCCACGGCAGCCCTTAATCAGCCGGGCGATGAAGGCCGGGCTTATGACAGAGAACGGGCGAATTGGCAACGATGAACCGTTGGAACCTACCGATCGACTATCCGGAGCTGGTACACTCATGTCCAAGCCTCGTCGCCCAGAGCAGGACCAAAATGCCCCATTTCCCGCAATTTCTTTCCCGTCTGACTGATTTCGCCCGCCCGCGCCATCTGGCGCTGCTTGCCGTGCTCGCTGCGGCCGCGCTGCCCTCAACTGCCGACGCCCGCATCGTCCGCTATGACGGCATCTGGAACGTCACCTTCGCCACCACCCGCGGCAATTGCAGCTCAGGCTACAGCGTCCCCTTCACTGTCACGGGCGGCCGTGTCTCCTCCGCCGGCGGCGGCCGGGTCTCGGGCACTGTCAGCCGCGCCGGCTCGGTCGCCGTCCACGTTTCGGTCGGCGCGTCCCACGCCAGCGGCGGTGGCCGGCTCGCCGGGGTGTACGGCGCCGGCTCGTGGCGCGGCGTCATCTCCGGCGACCAGTGCAGCGGCACCTGGCAGGCGACCAGGAGCTGAAACACAAACGGCCCGCCGGACATCCGGACGGGCCGTTGAACTCTCAAGTCCGAACGAGCTTTATCAGCGCGGCGCCAGTACCATGACGACCTGGCGACCTTCGAACCGTGCGTCCTGCTCGACCTTGGCGAGCTCCGCGACGTCGGTCTTGATCTTGTCCAGCAGCTTGGTGCCGATCTCCTGGTGCGCCATTTCGCGGCCGCGATAGCGCAGCGTGATCTTGACCTTGTCGCCCTCTTCGAAGAACCGCTGCATCGCGCGCATCTTCACGTCGTAATCGTGATCGTCGATCATCGGGCGGAGCTTGATCTCCTTGATCTCGACGGTCTTCTGGCGCTTGCGGGCTTCAGCGGCCTTCTTCTGGGCTGAATATTTATACTTCCCGTAGTCCATGATCTTGCAGACGGGAGGACTGACGTTCGGCGAAATCTCGACCAGATCCATGCCAGCTTCCTGGGCCATCCGGATGGCGACGACCGTCTCGACCGTGCCTTTGTTGTCACCGGTCTGGTCGATCAGCTGGATCTGCGCATTGCGGATATCATCATTGATGCGCGGCCCGTCTTTGCTGGCAGCGGGCGGAGCTTTATTAGGACGGCGAATGGGTGGTTCTCCAAAGTTGTGAAGGAAGCGGCTATTTTGAAGGAAGATGCGTGTGGCGGCAAGCAATTCGCTCGTGCTGCGCTCGAAAAACCCTCAAATGCGAGGCATTTTAGTCACGCCCGGGCACGCTGACCGACATAGACACCTTGCTTCTGTTCCGCAAGCGTCCCAAAGGGCAATACCCGATGCCGGGCAGCGGAACAGGCCCGAACAGCTCAAACCGCACAGCCAGAGTAAACGTTCCATGACCGATATAATTCCTGATGCGGCGCTCGACTTCATCGATGTAGGCGAGGGCAAGGCTGCACGCAGGATCGCGGTGCGCCATCGCGCCGGCGGTGGACCCGGGCTGGTGTGGCTCGGCGGATTCAAATCGGACATGCAGGGCGGCAAGGCCGTCGCGCTGGATACCTGGGCCGGGGACCGCGGTCGCGCCGTGGTCCGGTTCGATTATTCCGGTCACGGCGAATCCGGCGGCGAATTTGCTGATGGAACCATCGGAAGCTGGCTCGAGGACAGCGTCGCGGTGTTCGAGCGGTTCTGCGACGGCCCGCAGGTCCTGATCGGCTCCTCCATGGGCGGCTGGATGGCGCTGCTGCTCGCGCGCGAGATCAGGAAGCGTTCCGGCAAAGGATCGTTAGCGGGTCTCGTGCTGATCGCGCCGGCGCCCGACTTCACCGAAGAGCTGATGTGGAAGAAGTTCTCGCCCGAGGTGAAGAAGGAGATCGAGACCAAGGGCTTCTGGCTGCGGCCGTCAGAATATGGCGACGGCACGCCCTATCCGATCACGCGCAAATTGATCGAGGAGGGCCGCAATCATCTCGTGCTCGGCAGCGCCATCGATCTCGGTTGCCCCGTCCGCATCCTGCAGGGCGCGCAGGACCCCGACGTGCCGTGGCAGCACGCCTTCGCGCTGACGCATCGCCTGCCGGCCGACGATGTCGTGCTGACCTTGATCCAGGACGGCGACCACCGCCTCTCCCGCCCGCAGGACATCACGCGCATTCTTGCCGCCGTGGCCGAGATCGGGTGAAGTTGTCCTTCTTCCTTCTCCCTTGTGGGAGAAGGTGGCTTCGCGAAGCGAAGCCGGATGAGGGGTTCTCTCCGCGGAGACAGACCCCTCACCCGTCTCAATCGCGCGAAGCGCGATTGATCCACCCTCTCCCACAAGGGGAGAGGCAAAGAAGAACACTGGGAGGCAATTCAATGACAACCACCACCGCCAAGCTCCGCGCCTTCTGCGATGCGGTCGAGCAGCGCAACGGCCGTGCCTTCGCCGAGCTCTTCACCGAGGACGGCGTCTATCACGACGTGTTCTACGGTGCCTTCGCAGGCCGCGAGAAGATCGCGGCGATGGTCGACGACTGGTTTTATCGCACGGCGACCGATTTCCGCTGGGACATGCATGATCCCGTCACCGACGGCACCACGCTCTATGCGCGCTACACTTTCAGCTATCGTTCGACACTGCCGGAAGCAGGTGGTGCGCGCGCGATGTTCGAGGGCGTCGCGATCATGACGCTGCGTGACGGAAGCATCGCGAGCTATCACGAGGTCGCCAACACAGCGCCGGCGTTCGTCGATCTGAAATTTGCGCCGGAAAGGATCGCGAAGATCGTCGGCAAGCAGGGCGCGGAGTTGAAGGCGCGGGCGGAGATGAGGCGGCATTTGGCGTAGCCGCGCCTCTCTGCGCATCGTCATTCCGGGGCGCGACGAAGTCGCGAGCCCGGAATCCATAACCACGATCGGGAGTATGGATTCCGGGCTCGCGCCAAGTGGCGCGCCCCGGAATGACAGCGTGGAGAGAGTCGGCACCAATTACCGCGGCGGTGGCTTCGCCATCGGCTTGCGCTGCGCCAACGCGGCGACGGTTGCGGTGCCGATCGGGCCCTGCTCGTCATAGAGCCAGCATTCGCCGATCGCGACGCCGTCGGTGGCCTGGTGATTCACCACGTCAAAACCGATCCAGTTCGTCACCGGCAGACGGTGCAGATATATCGTCACGTCGCTGTTGATGTAGCCGAGCCCCTTGTCGCCGGCGTTGGCGAACGGGCTGGCGAAATCCGCGCCCGTGGCGACATGGACGAACGGCGTCATCGGGACGCCAGCAACGAGCTCGCGCACCTCGCTCATCCACAATCGGCGCGGGCCGAGCGAGCCCATATGGCCGACGATGGGCCGCGTCGTCCATTTGCCGTTCATGCCGAGCCTGGGATCGGTCGGCTTGGGAATGTCGGCGGGCTTCGGCGCGTCCCAGTTCGGCGGCGACCAGACATTGCCGTCCGGATTCTGCGTCCGTCGCAGCAATTGGCAGGAGGCACGCGCCATGCTGACGCCGCCGGAAAAGAATTCGGCCTCGACCACGCGGATGCGCAGGCCATCGCGCACCAGCCGCGACGCCACCTCGATCGGTTTGTCGATGGTCGGCAGCCGAAACATGTCGACCGTGAGCCGCGCCGGCACGTAGTCGGGACCTGAATGGCGCTCCTCGATGGCGAAGCCGAGCAGTCCGATGATGACGCGACCGTGCAGCGATTTCGGATCCCAGGGACCGTTGGCGACTTCCGTCGGATGGAATGTGTCGCCGTCGCGCGTGAAGAAAGGCATGTTTGTTGTCATGATGCGCGACTTTGCGGGAACGGGTGGGGAAATCAAGGGTGAGCGTTCGCGTGGTCAGGGGGCGCGCCTCACACTCCGCTGTCATCGCCCGACTTGATCGGGCGATCCAGTACTCCGAGGCAGCAGTGATAGAGCCGAGAAGCCGCGGCGTACTGGATTCCCCGCCTTCGCGGGGAATGACACCGAGTTTTAGGAGGCGAGCTTCCACTCCTCACGCACAGCATCGTTGGACTCGTGCATGAGTTTCTCCAGCTTCATCGCGTCAAACTCATCCCGTCCCACCAACTGCCCCAACGCCCACACCGCAGCCCCACGCACCAGCGGACTCGCATCATCCAGCAATCGCCGCGCCTCATCCGCCAGTGCCACATCCCCGGAGTTGCCAATCGCAATCAGCACATTCCGCAAGAAGCGATCGCGGCCGATCCGTTTCACCGGCGACTTCGTGAACAGCGCGCGAAACGCGGCATCGTCGAGTCGCGACAACTCCGCAAGGCCAGGCGCACGCAATTCATCGCGCGCGGCAAGCTTGGCCTCGCGTCCCTCCTGCGCGAACTTGTTCCATGGGCACGCCGCGAGGCAATCGTCGCAGCCATAGATGCGGTTGCCGATGGCTTTGCGAAACTCCTGCGGAATCGGTCCCTTGTTCTCGATGGTGAGATACGAGATGCAGCGCCGCGCATCGAGCTTGTAGGGTGCCGGGAATGCCGAGGTCGGACAGATGTCGAGACAGGCCTGGCACGAGCCGCAATGATCGATCTCGGCATCATCGCGCGGCAGCTCCAGCGTGGTGTAGATCGCGCCGAGAAACAGCCACGAACCGAATTCGCGCGAGACCAGATTGGTGTGCTTGCCCTGCCAGCCGAGATGCGCCGCCTGCGCCAGGGGCTTCTCCATCACCGCCGCGGTGTCGACGAACACCTTCACTTCCGACGGCGCAGTCGCGACCAGCCAGCGCGCCAGCGCTTTCAGGCGCTTCTTGATGAGGTCGTGATAATCGTCACCCTGCGCATAGACCGAGATCGCCGCGCGCGCGCGTTCTTTCAGGATCGCGAGCGGATCCTGGTCGGGGCCGTAATTGACGCCGAGCATGATGACGCTGCGCACGTCGGCCCACAGCCCGCACGGATCGACGCGGCGCTCCGGCTGGCTCGCGAGCCAGTCCATGTCGCCATGGCCGCCCGAGGCGATGAATTCGAGAAAATGCTTTCCGGCGTTCTCGATCGTGCCGGGCGCGGTCACGCCGATGCAGTCGAAGCCGAGCGCGCGCGCCTCGCGCGCAAGCGCCGTCTTCAGTTCAGTCGGATCGGAGTTCAGAAATCCAGGTCCACGTAGGTGCGCGACGCCGGCACGCCCGCCAGCCATTCGCTCAGCAGCGGACGGAACGACGGGCGGGATTTCACCCGCGCGTACCACGCCTTTGCTGCGTCGTCCTCGCTCCATGGCACGTCGCCCAGATAGTCGATCGCCGAGAGATGCGCCGCGGCGGCGAGATCCGCGTAAGTGAGCCGGTCGCCGGCGAGGAAGTTACGCGTCTGCGCCAGCCAGCCGATATAGGCCAGATGATAGCGCACGTTGGCCTTCGCCGCGCGCATCACATCGGCCGAGGGCGGGCCGCCGCCATTCTCCTCGCTCATGAAGCGCTTGTAGATGCGCTCGGTGACGAGCGGGTGCGAGACCTCCTCGAAGAACTTTTCGTTGAACCAGGCCATCAGCCGGCGCACCTCGACGCGCTCGGGGACCGTCTGCGGCATCAGGCGCTTGGGTCCCATCTCGGCGCCATAGGCCTCGTCGACATATTCGGCGATGATGGCCGCGCCCGGAATTGGGGGCTGCTCGTCGTCCAAAAGGACCGGTGTCGTGCCGGCCGCATTGAGCAGCAGAAATGCCTCGCGCCGTTCCCAGCTGCGCTCTTCGACCAACTTCAGGTCGAGCCCGTATTCGCCCGCGATCAGACGGATGAAGCGCGAATGCGGACAGAACGGATGATGAAACAGCGTAAACATGAAGCCTTTGACTATTTGATGGTGCTTAAGAATCCATCAATGTTTGTGCGGCGCCACACTAGTTCCTCAAAACCGCGACGCAAGAGCGAGATGCCGCATTTTGCGATTGCAGCATTGGGGGGAATAGGCGAGAAGAGCCCCGCTTTTCCTGCGGAAATGGACCGTAAATATGTCAGATGTACTACGGGCAGTGATCCTCGGCATCATCGAGGGTGTGACCGAGTTCCTTCCCGTTTCCTCGACCGGCCATTTGCTGCTTGCGGAGCGCTTCTTCCATCTCGGCGAGGGTGCATTCTGGGATTCGTTTACCGTTCTGATCCAGCTCGGTGCGATCCTCGCGATCGTAGGCCTCTACTTCAAAAAGCTGTGGGATGTCGCGATCGGCATGTTCACGGGCGATGCCTATGCGCGCCGTTTCGTGATCGGCGTGCTCATCGCCTTCCTGCCCGCCGTGATCGTCGGCCTCGTCGCCGGCAAATACATCAAGAGCGTGCTGTTCAATCCGTGGGTCGTCTGCTTCACGCTGATCGTCGGCGGCGCCATCCTGCTCTGGGTCGACAAGCTCGATCTCAAGCCGCGCGAGCATGACGCGACGCGGTTCCCGCTGCTGATGTATCTCTATATCGGCATTGCGCAGTGCGTGGCGATGATCCCCGGCGTGTCGCGCTCCGGCGCCAGCATCGTCGCCGCGATGTTCCTGGGCGCCGACAAGCGGGCGGCGGCGGAGTTCTCGTTCTTCCTCGCCATCCCCACCATGATCGGCGCGTTCGCCTACGATTTTTACAAGAATCGCTCCGAGATGACGATGGACCACATGGGCATCGTCGCGATCGGCTTCATCGTGTCGTTCATCACCGCGATCATCGTGGTGAAGGCGTTCCTCGGCTACGTCACCCGGCACGGTTTCACGGTGTTCGCCTGGTGGCGCGTGATCGTCGGCACGCTCGGCCTGATCGCGCTGGCGCTCGGCCATTAACTTCTCGACAACTCACTGACGCAGCTCAACGCAATATCAGCTTTTGATCGGTAGGCAGTTTCCAGAGCCGGGCGGCGCGCGCCCGGCACAGGAGCTGAGCCATGACCCTCGTCAGCGGCTGGGGGCGTTTCCCGGTCGTCGATAGCGACGTGCTGCGGCCGCGGTCGTTCGAGGCCGTGGGCGACGCCGTGGTGGCCGGTTCCGTGGCCCGCGGCAATGGCCGCGCCTATGGCGATGCCGCGATCGGCGCGGTCAGGACGATCGGGATGACCGGGTTCGACCGGGTCAGGTCGTTCGATCCCGCGACCGGGCGCATCCGTCTCGAAGCCGGCGTGCAGCTCGCGGATCTGATCGACACCTTTGGTCCGCGCGGCTTCCTGCCCTTCGTCGTGCCCGGCACGCGCTTCGTCTCGATCGGCGGCGCCATCGCCGCCGACGTGCACGGCAAGAACCATCATTGCGAGGGCGGCTTCGGCCGCTATGTCGACAGCATCCTGCTTCGCACCGGCCAGGGCGTTGTCATCGAAGCCTCGCGCGAACAAAATTCCGATGCCTTCTTTGCGACCGTCGGCGGCATGGGCCTCACCGGCGTAATTCTCGAGGCGACGATGCGGCTGCGGCCCGTCGAGACCGGCTGGATCCGCGAACGCGTGATCGCCACGTCCGATCTCGATGCCGCGATGCGCGCGCTCGATGCCGGCGATGCCGCGACCTATTCAGTGGCATGGATCGATTGCGCGGCGCGAGGGCCCGATCTCGGCCGTTCGCTGATCTATCTTGGTGAGCACGCCGGCAAAGACGAGCTCACTGAGGCCGCCGCTACCTTTCCCGTCGGCAAGAATCCCGGGCTCGCCGTGCCTGTCGACCTGCCGTCGATGACGCTCAATCGCTACAGCGTCCGCGCCTTCAACGAGCTCTATTACCGCATGGGCGCGCGCCGCGCCGGCGGCAGTCATATCGTCTCGCTCTATCCCTATTTCTTCCCGCTCGACAGCATCGCCGACTGGAATCGCATCTATGGAAGGCGCGGTTTCCTGCAGCATCAATGCGTGATCCCGGAAGCCGGCGCGCGCGACGTGCTCGCCGACATTCTCGATCGTATCACGCGGCGCGGCGATGCGTCCTTCCTCGCGGTGCTCAAGAAGCTCGGCCATGGCGACGGCATTTTGTCGTTCCCGCTGCCCGGCTACACGCTGGCGCTGGATTTTCCGCTGAAGGGAGACATCCTGAATTTCCTCGACGAGATCGATCGTCTCGTCGTCGCCGCCGGTGGCCGTCTTTATCTCGCCAAGGACGCGCGCCAGTCGCGCGCGACGTTCGAGGCCGGCTATCCCGCTCTATCGCGCTTCAATGCGATCCGCAAATCGCTCGATCCCAAGGGCAACATCCGCTCAAAGTTGTCACAACGCCTGTTCGATGAGGTCTAAGCCGTGACATCACGCAAGTCCGCAATTGTGCTCGGTGGCTCCTCCGATATCGGCCGTGCCGCTGCGCGCGCCTTTGCCAAGGCAGGTTACGATGTCAGCCTCGCAGGCCGCGACACCGCCGCGCTGGAGCCCGACGCTGCGGATCTGCGCGCGCGCTACAATGTCGAAGCGCGCACGTTGACATTCGATGTGCTCGATACCGCCTCGTTCGATGGCTTCATCGCCGGCCTTCCCGCCCTGCCCGACGTCGTCGTCTCGATCATCGGTCTGCTCGGCGTGCAGCAAAACGCCGAGAGCGATCTCGCGCACGCGACCACGATCATGCGTTCGAACTACGAGGGACCGTCGCTGATCCTCGGCCTGTTCGCCGAAAAATTCCTGGCGCGCGGCAATGGCACGATCGTCGGTGTGTCGTCGGTGGCCGGCGACCGTGGCCGCGCCTCGAACTATGTCTACGGCTCGGCCAAAGCCGGCTTCTCCGCCTTCCTGTCCGGCCTGCGCGCACGTGCGAGCCGCGGCGGCGTGCACGTCGTCACCGTGAAACCCGGCTTCGTCCGCACCAGGATGACGGAAGGCATGAAGCTGATCGGTCCGCTCACCGTCGAAGCGCCCGTCGTGGGTGATGCGATCCTGAACGCGGTCGAGAAGAAGGCCGATGTCGTCTATGTCAGCGGCAAATGGCGTCTCGTGATGCTGATCATCAAGACGCTGCCGGAAGCGGTGTTCAAGAAGCTGAAGTTTTGAAAGTCGCGGACCGCGCCGCTTTACCTCGCCCCGCTTGCGGGGAGAGGTCGGATTGCGAAGCAATCCGGGTGAGGGGGTACAGGTCTCTCGACCATCTCACGCGTGGAGAGAGGCCCCTCACCCCAACCCTCTCCCCGTAAGAACGGGGCGAGGGAGCGCACCGCCGCTGCGGCGGAAACTAGCGTCCTTACGCGCTCTTGCGCTGGAACTGCCCCTGCGGGCGGAAGCGCCAGAGGTACTGCGGGGCAACCGCTTCCAGCGAATCGGCGGTGATGCCGAGCCCTTCCAGCGTCAGGCCCGCAGCCTTCGCCGCATCCGACACGATATTGTCGCGCTCGAGCAGCGTGACCTGGTCCGGCGTCAGCTTGAACGCGCCGGGCGCAAATTGCAGGAAGGCGGCCTCGAAGCGGGCGAGGCCGAACGGCATCGGCAGCAGCGTCGGCTTGCGATCGGCAATCCTGACGATGGCCTCGATGATCTCGCGCATGGTCAGCACTTCCGGCCCGCCGAGCTCGTAGGTCGCGCCCGCCTTGGCCTTTCCGTCGACGGCGTCCGCGATCGCGGTGGCGACATCGCCGACATAGACCGGCTGCATCCTGGTCTCGCCGCCGATCAGCGGCAGCACCGGCGACATCCGCGCCAGCGCCGCAAAGCGATTGGTGAACTGGTCCTCGGGGCCGAATATCACGGAGGGACGGAAGATCGTGGCCGACGGCACCGCGGCGAGCACCGCCGCCTCGCCGACCGCCTTGGCCTTGGCGTAGCGCGAGGGCGATTCGGCATCGGCGCCGATCGCGGAGACGTGGATCAGCCGGGCTCCGGCCGCCGCGGCCGCCTTGGCGACGGTCTCGGCGCCCTTGGCCTGGACGGCGTCGAAGCTCTGCGCGCCGCCCTCGGCGAGGATGCCGACCAGGTTGATCACGACGTCCGAATCACGCACCGCCGCCTCGACCGAGGCCGGATAGCGCAGATTGGCCTGCACCACGTGGACCTGGCCGACCTTGCCGGAGGGCTGGAGGTAACCGGCCAGTTCCGGCCGCCGCACCGCAACACGGACCCGGTAATCCCGCCGGCACAGCGCCCGGACGACATTCCGGCCCAAAAACCCCGATCCGCCGAAAACCGTGACGAGAGTTTCCAGATTCGATGCCATGGAGGTCCATTCCTGCGGAAGAGTGCGTGTTATCAGGCTTGTATCGGTCCGGTTTGCGATGCGCAATCCGCATCGCTAAAACCGGGCAAGCATGAATTGACAACGGCGTCACCGAACCGTAGTAACCGCCTCCGTGCCCCAAACGGCATGCCCAGGTGGTGGAATTGGTAGACGCGCTGGCTTCAGGTGCCAGTGGCTTAACGGCCGTGAAGGTTCGAGTCCTTTCCTGGGCACCATTTTGCGGGGTTTGGACCCGAAATAGACCTACCTCCGATCGGTAAAGGTGGCAGGGCGGCGATTGCCGCATCGCTGCGGCTGCGGTCGCCTGATGAGGGGACGGCCCCTCACACCACCCGCTTCCCCGCCCGCTCCGCCACCGCCTTCTGCACAAAATACATCGCCACCAGCGCGACCATGGCCGAGGCGACGACGACGTAGCCGATCCGGTCGAAATGGAGCAGCGAGCCGTCAGGGGCTTGCGCGATAATGGCGCCGGCGAGCACCGAGCCGAGGCCGCCGGAGAGCTGCTGCAGCGAGGCGCTGATCGCGCTGAAGGAGCCGCGCTGGGTCTGGTCGGGGATCGCCGACATTAGCGCCTGCGACGGGATCATCCGCGAGAAGATGCCGACGAACATCAGCACGTTGACGAGGATCGCGGTCCAAAGCGTAACGTGGCCGAGATGGGTGTAGATCAGCACCATGATCACCGACACCACGCTGCCGAACACGAAGGTCGGGTATTTGCCGAACGCATCGCTCGCCCTGCCCACAAGCGGTCCCGTGACGATGCTGAACAGGCCGGAGACCAGATAGATCGTCGGCAGGTGCAGCATGTCGATGCCGAGATTGTGCACGGTGAAGGCGCTGGAGAACGGCATCAGCATGTAGCCGCCGGTCGCGAGCAATGTCGTGACCGCGAAGGCCAGCGTGTAGCGCGGCTCGCAGACCGTCGCGACCAGATGGTGGAACGGATTCCTGTCCTGCTTCAGCTTCAGATGCGCGTCGACCGGCTCCATCGCGAAGGCGATGATGGCGATCGTGACGATCGACAGGCCGACGATCGCAACGAAGCAGATGTGCCAGTTCCAGTGATTGGCGAGAAACAGCCCCGCGGGAATGCCGAGCACCTGGCTCGCGGCGAACGCCGTCTGCACGAACCCCATCACCCGGCCGCGCAGATGCAGCGGGAACAGATCGGTGATGATGGCGAGCACGACCGAGCCGATCACGCCGCCGAACAATCCGGTCACGATCCGGCCGAGCAGCAGCACATGGTAGTTCTGCGCGGCGGCGCAGAGCAGGGTTCCGAGCGTGAAGCCGACATAGAAGAACAGCAGCAGCCGCTTGCGATCGAAGCGATCGGCAAAGCCGGCGGCCAGAATGCCAGAGAGTCCCGCGCTGAACGCGTAGGCGGACACGGCGACGCCGAATTGAGTGGCGGTGATGTCGAGCGCGGGCATCAGGATGGCGCCGAGCGGCGACATGATGATGAAATCGAGGATGATCGTGAACTGCGTGAACGCGAGCAGCGCGATGAGGAGCGCCTGGTAGCGCGAGAAGCCGCGCTGGCGTTCCTGCTGGTTGTCGAGAGGCGCGGCGAGCGTCTGTTCGGTCATGGCACCTGGTTCTGGCGAGCGGGAGGGAGAGACTGGCAGATAGGGTGGACCGGAATGATGTCCACGGGGCGCACGCCAAAAGCCATGCGGGAACACGAAGCTCCCGCCGGTTGTGGGATCCTTGCAACAGCTGATGGATCGGTTGGTCCTGGTATTCCAGGGGCCGCCGCCCTTTCGGGCCAGATTAAGCCGCCCTTAGCGAATGCCCCCTAGGCTCGCTTCCGTCCATTTCCCTGCTCCCCGGCCCTGAGAGCCGGTCAGTTTGCGGTCAACAGAGCGTTTTCGGATGGAGCAGCCTGCCTGGAGTTACGATTCTGGCGCGACGGAGCCATTGGCACCGGCGGCGGCTGCGCGCGCGCTCGTGATCGATCTCGAAGGAGCCCTGCTGCGGTCCGAGCTGCTGATGGAAGCGCTGTTCTCCAGGCCCGCCCTCATGCTGGCCCGCTTCGGCGCGGGCGGACGTCCGGGCATGGCGGCGCTCACCGATATCCTGGCGCAGGCCGAGCTCGACTACGCCCATCTGCCCTACGACTCCGACGTGCTGAACCAGGCGCTGGCGGCGCGGGCGCGGGGCGAGAAGATCTATCTGGTCGCCGGCCGCTTCGCCGCTCATGCCGCCGGCATCGCCGCGCATCTCGGCTTCGATGGCGTCGTGACGCCGGCTGATCTCGCCGCGGGTGACAGGCTGCCGTTCGATCGTACGTCGATCGAACGCATCGATGGCCGAAGCCGTGGCCGCGCCGGCTTCAAGATCTGGGCGAAGGCGCTGCGGGTCTATCAATACGCCAAGAACACGCTGGTGTTCGTGCCGGCGATCACCGCGCATCAGATGAATCTGCCGACGCTCGGCTATGCGCTGCTGGCGTTCATGGCGTTCTCGGCCTGTGCGTCGGGCGCCTATCTGATGAATGATCTGCTCGACCTCGCCGCGGACCGGCAGCATCCGACCAAGCGTCATCGCGCGCTCGCGGCCGGCGACTTGCCGATCTCCTCGGCGCTGTTTGCGATCCCGGCGCTGTGGCTGTTCGCACTCGTCGCCAGCCTTTGCATCTCGCCGCTGTTCCTCGGCGTGCTCGGCGCCTATCTCGCCACCACGATCGCCTATTCGCTCGTGCTCAAGCGCAAGATGCTGGTCGACGTCGTCACGCTCGCCGGTCTTTATACGCTGCGTATCATCGCCGGCGCCGTCGGTGTCGGCGTGGTGCTGTCGGAATGGCTGCTGATCTTCTCGCTGTTCGTGTTCACCTCGCTGGCGCTGATCAAGCGCTTCAGCGAGCTCAGCATGCGCGAGAGCGCCGGCCTCGCCGATCCCTCCAACCGCGACTACAGGATCACCGACCTGCAGATCATTGCCGCGATGGCGGCCGCGAGCGCGATGAACGCGGTGACCGTGTTCTCGCTCTACGTCTCGTCGACGGCGGTGACGCCGCTCTACAGCCGCCCCTGGATGCTGTGGCTGCTCAATCCGCTGCTGCTGTACTGGTTCGGCCGGGCCCTGATGATGGCGCATCGCCGCGAGATGCCCGACGATCCCATCCTCTACGCGTTCCGCGACGGCCCCAGCCGCACCACCGTGGCGGCGATGATCTGCATCATGCTGGCGGCGATCTGAGCCAACGGCTTGCGCGCCCCGCCGCCAGTGGCTACATCGCGGTCCATCTGATTAGCTTATGATGCCGACAGACAAATTCGATTGAGGTTTTGACACGCCATGACCGTACGCCTGCATCGCGGCGACCTGCCCGACCTGTCCCGCTACTCCGGAGCGGTGGCGATCGACACCGAGACCATGGGGCTGAACCCGCACCGTGACCGGCTCTGTGTGGTGCAGCTCTCGCCCGGCGACGGCAGCGCAGACGTGGTGCAGATCCCCAAGGGTCACACCGATGCGCCGAACCTGAAGGCGCTGTTGGCCAATCCCGCCATCACCAAGATTTTCCATTTCGCACGGTTCGACGTCGCGGTGCTGTACCAGACCTTCGGCGTCATGACCGGGCCGATTTATTGCACCAAGATTGCCTCGCGCCTGACCCGCACCTACACCGATCGCCACGGCCTCAAGGACCTCGTCCGCGAGGTGCTCAATGTCGATCTCTCCAAGCAGCAGCAGTCCAGCGACTGGGGCTCCGACAGCCTGACCGAGCCGCAGCTCGCTTACGCCGCCTCCGACGTGCTGCATCTGCATGCCCTGCGCGAGCGGCTCGATGCCATGCTGGTCCGGGAGGGCCGCACCGCGTTGGCCAAGGCCTGTTTCGACTTCCTGCCGACCCGCGCCCTGCTCGACCTCCAGGGCTGGGAGGAAGAGGACATTTTCGCGCATTCCTGAGCCGTCATCCGGCGGCTAGGCTTAGACGTCAGGCTTGGGCGCCAGGTTTGGGCGATCGCCCCGTTTCGGACACTTTCGTGCGGCCTGTCGCGGGCTGCATATTGTGGTGGCGCCGGGTACAATGGCGCGCCTGCTAACCGGACCAGGCGAGCGACAGCTCGGGAGCTCAGGTGAATTCGGCCCAGAATCCAACTTACGACGCCGCGCTTGCGGCGAAGTTTGCCAGCGCGGCGCGTCACAGCCGTCTGGTCCGGATTCTGCGCGTCGCGGTGCCGCTGACGGTGGCCGCATCCATGGCGGCGATCGTTATCGTCTCGACCTTCCTCAATCCGTTCCAGATCCCGGTGAAGCTCGACTCCGGAAATCTCGTGGTGACAGGCACCAAGATCACGATGGAATCGCCGCATCTGTCCGGCTTCACCCCGGACCAGCGGCCCTACGAGCTCTGGGCCAAGACCGCGACGCAGGACATCACCGACCCCGACCATGTCGATCTCAACGACCTGCGCGCCAAGGTGCTGATGGAGGATCAGTCGACCCTGTTCCTCGATGCCCGCACCGGCCGCTTCGACAACAAGCAGCAGCAGCTCGATCTGCACAAGGATATCTTCCTGCGCACCTCGACCGGCTACGAGGCGCGGCTGAACTCGGCCTTCGTCGACATGGGCAAGGGCACGGTCAGCTCGGATGAGCGCGTCGACGTCAAGCTCACCAACGGCACGCTGACCGCCGATCGGCTGCGCATTACCGAAGGCGGCGACGTCATCCGCTTCGAAGGCAATGTGGTGATGCATCTGGACAAGCTGGACGATCCCGCCGCACAACCTGCGCCGGTCGAGCCGGCGCCGGCGCCACCGCCGGCCAAGTCAAAGAACAAATCGGCCAATTCAAAGTGATTTTCATGATCAGGTCTTTTCCGCGCAATAACACGCGCAACACCGTCCTTGGGGTGGCCGCGCTCGCCGCCACTGTCGCGCTTGCTGCAACCGGCGCCGCATTCGCACAGAGCACGATGCAAGGCGTGCCGAACGCGATGCAGGGCTTTTCGCAGAACCGCGACCAGCCGATCCAGATCGAAGCCGCCTCGCTCGAGATGCGCGACAAGAAGAAGGAGGCGACCTTCTCCGGCAATGTGAAGGTCATCCAGGGCGACACCACCATGACCTCGAAGACGCTGGTGGTGTTTTACGACTCCGGCGGCGGCGACAAGCCGGCCGCGCCGCAACCGGCCGCGCCCGCAGCGAAGGCGACCAAGGGCGCGCCGATGCAGTCGTCAACGCCCGGCCCCGGCGGCAGCTCCTCGATCAAGCGGCTGGAGGCGCGCGGCAATGTCGTGGTCACCCAGAAGGATCAGGTGGTGACAGGCGAGACCGCCGTGTTCGACACAAAGACCAATCTCATCACCATGCTCGGCGGCGTCGTCCTGACGCAGTGCAAGAACGTGCTGCGCGGCGACCGTCTCGCGGTCGACATGACCACCGGCGTCTCGCGCGTCGAATCCGACAGCGGCCGGGTGCAGGCCCTGTTGCCGCAGGGCGGTAGCAATGACTGCGGATCGGGTGGCCCGGGCAAGCCCGCGGCCCCGCCGCTGCAACTGCCCGGGACCGGCAAAAAGTAAATTCAGATCACGATTTCAATGGCTTGGACAGGATTCACGCGATCCGAGGTTGAAGCTTGCCCGACGAGACTGTATTTACCGCGCAGGGCTTTCGAAGCAGGGTCCGCCGCTTTTCGGGCGTGTTTCACTGGGCATGAGACATCCCTTCATTCATGCTGCGTCGGCCAATCGAGAGGCCGGCGCGCCAGATCGCGCGAGCACCGCGCGGGATCACCGTAGAAGGCTAGAAGGCGGGGATGGTCGATCTTTTCAGCATGTTCCGTCGGCGCCCCGCCAAACGCGGCCGGCCAGGATTTGCCCGTGACATCACCGCGCTCGGCGACAGCGTCGGCGGGCTGGTGCCGAGTCCGGTGCCAAGCCCGGTGCGTGATGCGCCGCCGATCGCGCGCGACCAGCCGATCCATGCGCCCGACCCCTATCAGGACGACTATCAGGCCAACTACCAGGCTGAGCCGCCGCGCGCCCAGGCGGTCCACCCGGTCAGGGCTGGCGCCAGGCCGAATGGCTCAGGCGGACCGCAGCTTCTGAAGCGGCCGGGCTTCCTGGCTGTGCATAGCGTGGAAAAGAGTTTCGGCAGCCGCCAGGTCGTGCGCGGCGTCAGCATCTATGTGCGGCGCGGCGAAGCGGTCGGCCTGCTCGGCCCGAACGGCGCCGGCAAGACCACCGTGTTCTACATGATCACCGGCCTGATCAAGGCCGATCGCGGCGCGATCGAGCTCGACGGCCACGACGTCACCAAGCTGCCGATGTATCAGCGTGCGCGGCTCGGCATCGGCTATCTGCCGCAGGAAGCCTCGATCTTCCGCGGCCTCACTGTCGAGCAGAACATTCGCGCCGTGCTCGAAGTGGTCGAGCCGTCGCGCAAGAAGCGCGAGCAGCAGCTCGACTCCTTGCTCGACGAATTCAACATCACGCGCCTGCGGAAATCGCCGTCGATCGCGCTGTCGGGCGGTGAGCGCCGCCGCGTCGAGATCGCGCGCGCGCTGGCGACGCGTCCGAACTACATGCTGCTCGACGAGCCCTTTGCGGGCATCGATCCGATCGCGGTCGGCGACATTCAGGATCTGGTCCGCCATCTCACCAACCGCGGCATCGGCGTGCTGATCACCGACCACAATGTCCGCGAAACGCTCGGCCTCACCGACCGTGCCTATATCGTCTATGCTGGCGAGATCTTGACGGAAGGCAGCCCGGACGAGATCGTGGCTGATCCAGACGTTCGCCGGCTTTACCTTGGCGAGGAATTCCGCCTCTAGCCCGTTTTTCGATTTCGTCAAGCCGTGTACATCGGGCGCGGACTAGGATAAGCAAAAATCGGACCAACTTTTTGGATCGGTTCTTGCTTCATGGCGCTTACGCAGAGATTAGAGTTCCGGCAATCGCAGTCGCTGGTCATGACGCCGCAGCTGATGCAGGCGATCAAGCTGCTGCAATTGTCCAATCTCGATCTCACGACCTTCGTGGAAGAGGAACTCGAGCGGAACCCCCTGCTGGAGCGGGCCAATGACGAGGCCCCCGGCGGCGAGGCTCCGGCCGAGGCCGGCCAGTTCGGCGGTGGCGACGATTCCGGCAGCCATGGTGAGGGTCAAGGCGACGACGGCTTTGGCGGCAGCGGTGACGCCTTCGAGCCGGGCCAGGAAGAATGGATGAGCAAGGATCTCGGCACCCGCGCCGAGATCGAGCAGACCCTGGATACGGGCCTGGACAACGTCTTCTCCGAGGAGCCCGCCGAGGCCGCCGCGCGCAACGCCCAGGATGCCGCGCCGACCACCTATACCGAATGGGGCGGCGGCGCCTCGGGTGACGAAGACTACAATCTCGAAGCTTTTGTCGCGGCTGAGACGACGTTGTCGGACCATCTCGCCGAGCAGCTCTCGGTCGCCTTCACCGGCGCGGCGCAGCGCATGATCGGTCAGTACCTGATCGATCTCGTCGACGAGGCCGGCTATCTGCCGCCCGATCTCGGCCAGGCTGCCGAGCGTCTTGGCGCAACGCAGGCCGACGTCGAGGACGTCCTTGCCGTGCTGCAAAAATTCGATCCGCCCGGCGTCTGCGCGCGCAATCTGAGTGAGTGCCTGGCGATCCAGCTCCGCGAGCTCGACCGCTACGATCCCGCGATGCAGGCGCTGGTCGAGCATCTCGATCTTCTCGCCAAGCGTGACATCGCTGCCTTGCGCAAGCTCTGCGGTGTCGACGACGAGGACATCGCCGACATGATCGGCGAGATCCGCCGGCTCAATCCCAAGCCCGGCATGAAGTTCGGCTCGGCCCGTTTGCAGACCATGGTGCCGGACGTCTATGTCCGCCCGGGTCCGGACGGCGGCTGGCATGTCGAGCTCAACAGCGACACCTTGCCGCGCGTGCTGGTCAACCAGACCTACTATTCCGAGCTGTCGAAGAAGATCGGCAAGGACGGCGACAAGTCCTACTTCACCGACGCATTGCAGAACGCGACCTGGCTGGTGCGCGCGCTCGACCAGCGCGCCCGCACCATCCTGAAAGTTGCAACCGAGATCGTTCGCCAGCAGGACGGCTTCTTCACGCATGGCGTTGCGCATCTGCGGCCGCTGAATCTGAAGGCCGTCGCCGACGCCATCCAGATGCATGAATCCACGGTGTCGCGCGTCACCGCCAATAAATACATGGCGACAAATCGCGGCACATTCGAATTGAAATATTTCTTCACCGCCTCGATCGCCTCGGCCGACGGCGGCGAGGCGCATTCGGCCGAAGCCGTGCGCCACCACATCAAGCAGCTGATCGATTCGGAGGCGCCGTCGGCAATCCTGTCGGATGACACCATCGTGGAACGCTTACGCGCTTCGGGCATTGATATTGCCCGCCGCACGGTCGCGAAGTACCGCGAAGCCATGCGCATTCCGTCCTCGGTGCAACGCCGCCGCGATAAGCAGAGCGCTCTTGGTAACGTCCTTTCTACCGCACTGTCGGATCGCTCCCGCAACACCGAACCGGCCTGATTGCGCTGGCGCGAAATCGCGCTACTCTCATCCCCCCATCGCGACCGATCCAAGCTGGGCAACCAAGCGAGGCATCACATGACTCTTCGGATTTCGGGCAAGAGCGTCAGCGTCGGCGAGGCCCTGCGTGGCCGCGTGACCGACCGGACTGAAGAGGTCCTGCGCAAATATTTCGACGGCAATTATTCCGGCCACATCACGCTGTCCAAGGACGGCTTCGGATTCCGGACCGATTGCGCGCTGCATCTCGATTCGGGAATTACGCTGGAGGCCGATTCGAACGCGCCGGACGCCTATGCCAGCGCCGACCAGGCGCTGATCATGATCGAGAGGCGCCTCAAGCGTTACAAGAGCCGGCTCAAGGACCGCTCGGCCCGCAAGGCCCATGTCGCGTCCGCTGCGCTGGCCGCGCTCGACGCCACCGCTTATGTGCTGGAGGCGCCGGGCGAGGGTGAGGACGAGGACGAGGTCACCGGCTACAACCCTGTCATCATTGCCGAGGCCACGACATCCCTGAAGCAGCTCTCGGTCAGCGAGGCGGTCATGGAACTCGACCTCAGCGGGGCACCCTGCCTGGTATTCCAGCATGGCTCCAGCGGCCGGGTGAACATCATCTACCGCCGGGCCGACGGCAATGTCGGCTGGATCGACCCGCCAGGCGCGAAACCGGACGGCAAGGCGGGTGGTTAGGGCCGGAACCGGCCCCCGTACGACCCGCAGCTCTTAACAATGACCGGGGCAAAGCCGCACGCAGGAGTTGGCACCGGGATTGCGTTGGAGTAGAAGCGCCCCACATCAGGGCTTAGCGAGACTTGGGCTAAGTCCCCCTCCTGCTTCACCTTCTTGACGCCGGCCTGGCTCGGTTCGACTGAGCAGGCCAATTCGGAACCTGACGGTTTAATTCACCTCGGAAGACGTTCATGCCGATTACCGATCTGGTCGCGCCCGAGGCGATTCTCCCTGCATTGAAGGTCAACAGCAAGAAGCAGGCTTTGCAGGAGCTTGCGGCCAAGGCCGCCCAGCTGACCGGGCAGAACGAGCGCTCGGTGTTCGAGGTGTTGCTGCAGCGTGAGAAACTCGGCACCACTGCGGTCGGCTACGGCGTCGCCATTCCCCACGGCAAGCTGCCCAAGCTCGAGAAGATCTTCGGCCTGTTCGCACGGCTCGACCGCCCGATCGATTTCGAGTCGATGGACGGCCAGCCGGTCGATCTGGTCTTCCTGCTGCTCGCCCCCGAAGGCGCCGGTGCCGATCACCTCAAGGCCCTCGCCCGCATCGCCCGCCTCCTGCGCGATCAGGACATCGCCAAGAAACTCCGCGCCTCGCGCGATGCCCAGGCGATCTATTCGGTGCTGGCGCTGCCGCCGGCGACCGCGGCGTAAGGCCGCCCACTCTGCTTTCCTTGAGTAAGCCTAGAGGGTGCGCGACAGATAGCGCACCGTCTTGCTGTCATTGTGGATGCTGGCGCTGCCGACCTCGGCAAATCCCAACGCTGCGTGAAACGCATCCGACGCCGGATTCGGCGGCTGCTGGTTAACTTCGCAAACGATGCGGTCGTGCCCCGCCTCGGCCGCGCGATCGAACAGGTCGGCATAAAGCCAGCGCGCGCATCCCATGCCTCGTGCGGAAGCGGCGACCACGATCCGGTCGACATAGACAAAGCGTGCGTAGCGGGATCGAAACCACAGGAAGTTCGGACTGTCGTATTGCCCGTCCTGATCCAGTGCGATCATGAAAGCATCGAGATTGCCGATCCTGCGCGCGTAGAAGGCTTGGGCGACGAGGTCTTGCAGCCGCTCGCGCTCAAGCCATGACAATTCCTCTGCGTGGCTGTTGTTGAGCGCAAGCAGGGCGTCACAAAGCGGTGTGCCGGGCGAAACCTCGAGCCTGGTGATCGGGACGGGTGCGATCATGTTCATGGCGACGATCTACCAGCCGCGAGGCACAAAGCAAAACCGGCGACCTGCGAGAGAACGAGAGTTGAACTCGATGTCGCCTCACACTCCGTCATTGCGAGCGAAGCGAAGCAATCCAGAATCTCTCCGCGGAAGGATTCTGGATTGCTTCGTCGCAAGTGCTCCTCGCAATGACGATGCGGAAACATCATCGCGCACAAATGAAACGGGCACGCCTTCGCGTGAAGGCATGCCCGCCAGAAACTCTATTCGTGCGACGCGCGTGCGCTCAGTGCACGCTGACGGCTTGCAGCTCGTTGCTCCAGGCGTTGGCGATCGCGGCTTCGCGGCTGTCGGTCAGCATGATCGGCGTGCCGTCGGCGGCGTGGAGCGCGAAGAGCTTGAGACCCGGCGCGATTTTCGGGGCTTCGGGAAACAGGCCCGGCACGTCTTCGGAACGGATCTGCTTCACATAGGCGATGTGACCTTCGCCGAGGGTTGCCAGCGTCTCGGGAGAGACGTTCTTGGCTTCGTATTCGAACGCAACGTGACCTTCACTCATGGTCTCGACTCCTCTGGAACACTAAGCGGTCGAGTCCGCTACTCGTTCCATTATTCGTGCTCATTGATAGCGATTGTCTTAACGATCCTCTCCGGTTCTGGCCGGGCCAGGTCGATCGACAACAACCCGTTCTTCAGATCCGCACCCAGCACCAGCATCCCCTCCGCCAGCACGAAGGTGCGCTGGAAGTGGCGCGCGGCGATGCCGCGATGGATGTATTGCCGGGTCTTGTCGTCCTGCTGTCGCCCGCGGATCACGAGCTGGTTTTCCTCAATGGTTACATCGAGTTGGTCGCGGGTGAATCCGGCGACCGCCAGCGTGATGCGCAAACGCTCGGGCTGGCCGTCCGCTCCCCCGCACCTCTCGATATTGTAGGGAGGGTAGCCGTCGGCGCCTTTGACGACGCGGTCGAGCACGCGCTCAATCTCGTCGAAGCCCAGAAGGAACGGACTGGATAACGTGGGAACACGAGACATAGTTTACAAAGTCCTTTCGAAGCGACTTTGACGTTTCAGGGCCCGGAAGCGGCGCCCCTTGGTCAACAATATGGTCATATCCCTGTGTAGGTTCAAGCACGTAGCAGGGGCCTGTGGATGGGGCATGCGTGGGGCGCGGCCACTCATTCTGCCATGGTGAATGCGCCGGTTATGTCTCCGAACGGCCGTCACGAGTGCTGCGACGACAGGCCTCGGCAGGACGATTTTGCGCGGCGAATTTTCCCAATGAAAACAGAGCCCCGCCTACTGTGCATGGGGTTGTTTTCGCAGTTTTTGTTTAGCCCGCCCCTTCCGGAGCGGCTCAGGCCTCGATTCGCGTCCGCCCGTCGCCGCTGAAAAGGTGCAGCTTTTGGCGCACCGCTGCGACGCGGATCTTCTGGCCGATGGCCGGGGCTTCGGTTCCGGGAATGCGGACGATGATCTCGCCCGGCGGCAGTTCGCCCGGGGTGGCGGCGACGCGTTGCTCGTCCTGGGCGCGTGAGCCGTAGACGAAGGTTTCGGCGCCGACGCGCTCGATGGCTTCGACGGTGAGCGACAGTGCAACGCCGCCGGCGGGCGTCTGGTCGGTGATGACGAAATCTTCCGGTCGGATGCCGAGAATGCCGGCTTCGGCCGCGCTGCCGCCCAGCTGCGATTTGATTTCATCGGCGCGCGTCGACATCAAATTCATCGGCGGTGCGCCGATGAAGGAGGCGACGAAGGTCGTCGCCGGCTTCTCGTAGATCGCGAGCGGATTGCCGACCTGCTCGACCTGGCCGCCGTTCATCACCACGAGAATGTCGGCGAGCGTCATCGCCTCGAGCTGGTCGTGCGTGACGTAGATCGACGTCGTGTTGAGCCGGCGCTGCAGTTTGCGGATCTCGACGCGCATCGCGATGCGCAGCTTTGCGTCGAGGTTGGAGAGCGGCTCGTCGAACAGAAACACCTTTGGCTGGCGCACGATGGCGCGGCCCATCGCGACGCGCTGGCGCTGGCCGCCGGAGAGCTGGCGCGGCTTGCGCTCCAGCATCGGCGTGAGCTCGAGCACGCGCGCGGCTTCCGCGACGCGGGTCTTGACCTCGGCCTCCGCCATGCCGCGGTTGCGCAGGCCGTAGGCCATGTTGTTGAAGACGCTCATATGCGGATAGAGCGCGTAGTTCTGGAACACCATTGCGATGTCGCGATCGGCGGGCTCGATCTGGTTGACGACCCGGCCGCCGATGTCGATCTCGCCGCCGGTGACGGTCTCCAGGCCTGCGACCATGCGCAGCAGCGTGGACTTGCCGCAGCCGGAGGGGCCGACCAGCACGCAGAACTGGCCGTCGGCAACGTCGACGTTGACGCCTTTGATCGCTTCGAAGCCGCCCGTATAGGTCTTGCGGACGTTGCGCAGGGTGACGTTAGCCATTGCTTTCACCGGCGAATAGCGAATCGCGAGTAGCGAATGGAGGAAAGGGCCGCGCGAAGCCATTCACGATGTTGTCCATTCGCCATTCGCTACTCACTATTCGCCCCTTACTTTTCCGTCTCGACCAGACCGCGCACGAACAATTTCTGCATCACGACGACGACGAACACCGGCGGCAGCATCGCCAGCACGGCGGTCGCCATCACGATCGGCCATTCGGTCAGCGCGTCGGTGGTGGTGATCATCTTGCGGATGCCGACCTGGATGGTCTGCATATCGTCGCGCGTGGTGATCAGCAGCGGCCAGAGATATTGATTCCAGCCGAGGATGAAGAGGATCACGAACAGCGCCGCCATGTTGGTCCGCGACAGCGGCAGCAGCGTGTCCCAGAAGAAGCGCAAGGGGCCCGCGCCGTCGATGCGTGACGCCTCGAGCAGCTCGTCCGGCACGGTCATGAAGAACTGGCGGAACAGCAGCGTGGCGGTGGCCGAGGCGATCAGCGGCAGCGAAAGGCCGGCATAGCTGTCGAGCATGTGCAGGTCGGCGACGATCTTGTAGGTCGGATAGATGCGCACCTCGACCGGCAGCATCAGCGTGATGAAGATGATCCAGAAGATCGACATCCGGAACGGAAAGCGGAAATAGACGATCGCATAGGCCGAGATGATCGAGATCGCGATCTTGCCGATCGCGATCGCCAGCGCCATCACCAGCGAGTTCAGCATCATGTTGCCGACCGGCTCGCGGGTCGAGCCGCTCGTGCCGACGAAGATGGTCTGGTAGTAGACTTCGAAGAAGTGTCCGCCCGGCAGCAGCGACATCTGACCGTTGGCGATCAGCGCGTTGTCCTGGGTCGAGGCGACGATGGCGATGTAGACGGGGAAGGCGACGATCGCGATCCCGATCCAGAGGATGAAATGGGCGACGTAGCGCCGGAAGCCCTCTTCCTCGACCATCAGTAGGTCACCTTGCGCTCGACGAAGCGGAACTGGATTCCGGTCAGCACGATGACGAGGATCATCAGGATCACCGATTGCGCCGCCGAGCTGCCGAGATTGCCGCCGAGCAGGCCATCCGAATAGACCTTGTAGACCAGCGTGACGGTCGACGTTCCCGGACCGCCGCGGGTCATGGTGTCGATGATGCCGAAGGTGTCGAAGAAGGCGTAGACGATGTTGACGACCAGCAGGAAGAAGATGGTCGGCGACAGCAGCGGGAAGGTCACGGTCCAGAACCGGCGCATCGGGCGCGCGCCGTCGATCGCGGCGGCCTCGAACACGCTTTTCGGGATCGCCTGCAGGCCGGCGAGGAAGAACAGGAAATTGTAGGAGATCTGCTTCCACGCAGCGGCGAGGATGATCAGCCCAGCGGCCTGGTTGCCGTCGAGCAGCGGATTCCAGTCAACGCCCAGCGCGCGCAGATAGCGCGCGAGCACGCCGAGCGAGGGATGCAGCATGAAGATCCAGAGCACGCCGACCACGGGCGGCGCCACCGCATAGGGCCAGATCAGCAGCGTGCGATACAGCATCGAGCCACGCAGCGGCTTGTCAGCCATGACGGCGAGCAGCAGCGCGAACGACAGCGACAGGATTGCGATCGCGAACGAGAAGACGAACGTCCGGACGACCGCTTCGAAATAGGCGGGGTCCTTGAGCAGCTCGATGTAATTGTCGAACCAGACGAAGGTGGTCGACAGGCCGAAGGCGTCCTGGAGCAGGAAGGACTGGATCACCGCCTGCAAGGCCGGCCAGTAGAAGAAAATCAGGACGATTGCGAGTTGCGGGGCAACCAGCGCGTAGGGCAACAGCTTTGACTGGAAAATGGCTTGCTTTTGCATGATGCCGGGTGAGCGGCAGGCCGGGTTGCCGCCCCGCCGCTCATCGCCTCACTTGACGGCGGTCTTTTCGAACTGGCGCAGCATCGTGTTGCCGCGTTCGACGGCGGCATCGAGCGCCTGCTTGGCGGTCTTCTTGCCGGCCAGCGCCTGCTCGATCTCTTCCGACCAGACGTCACGCAGCTGAACCATGTTGCCGAGGCGCAGACCGCGGGAGTTCTCGGTCGGCTCCTTGTTGGTCAGCTCGAGCAGCGGGGTCTCGAGATAGGGCTGGTCCTTGTAGAAGCCTTCTTCCTTCGCCTTGGCGTAGGCCGCCTTGGTGATCGGCAGATAGCCCGAAGCCTTGTGGATGTAGACCTGGCGATCGGTGTCCGAGAGGAAGGTCAGGAATTTCGCGACGCCCTTATATTCGTCGGCCGACTTGCCGCCCATGACCCAGAGCGAAGCGCCGCCGATGATCGAGTTCTGCGGCGCGCCCTTGACGTCCGGATAGTACGGCATTGGCACGGCGTTGAAGTTGAACTTGGCCTGCGCCTTGACGTTGCCGAAGAAGGCCGACGAGGTCAGGTAGATCGCGCACTCGCCCGAGGTGAAGCGGCCTTCGCCGGTGTTGGTGCGGCCGGCATAGTCGTAGACCTTGGTCTTCTGCAGCTCGACCAGGGTTTCGAGGTGCTTGACCTGGAGCGGTCCGTTGAACTCGAGCACGGTGTCGAAGCCGTCGAGGCCGTTGGCCTTGCTGGCGAGCGGCACGTTGTGCCAGGCCGAGAGCTGCTCGAGATTGACCCAGGTGACCCAGGAGCCGGAGAAGCCGCAGGTGTCGTGACCGGCAGCCTTCAGCTTCTTGCCGGCCTCGAACACTTCGGGCCAGGTCTTGGGAATCTCGACATTCGCCTTCTTCAGCTCGTCGAGATTGACCCACATGACGGTCGACGACGAGTTGAAGGGGAACGACAGCATCTCGCCCTTCGAGGTCGAGTAGTAGCCGGTGATCGCGGGCAGATAGATCTTGGGATCGAACTTCTCGCCGGCCTCGGCCATCAGCTTGTAGACCGGCTTCACGGCGCCGGTCGCGGCCATCATGGTCGCGGTGCCGACCTCGAACACCTGCATGATGTGCGGGGCGTTGCCGGCGCGGAACGCCGCGATGCCGGCGTTCATCGTGTCGGGGTAGTTGCCCTTGTAGGTCGGGATGACCTTGTAGTCGGTCTGCGACGCGTTGAAGTCGTTGGCGAGCTTGACGATGACGTCGTTGTTGGCGCCGGTCATCGCGTGCCACCACTGGATTTCAGTCACGGCCAGGGCCGGCGAAGCGCCCATGCCGACCGTGATTGCGAATGCAGCAGCCGCTCCAAAATGTCGAAGAGCCATCAAGTAAACCTCCCTTGGCCGTCAAAAAGAAGCGCTTGCGCTAGCAGCGCCATATGACGTTCACATGACTGTGTAAGCGGGAGAAACGAAAGCAGCAAGCGCTGCTCAAAGGGAAGCCGTCAAATAGGCGAATGCGGCGCGGGCAGCCTCCTCCGTTCGTGGTGCACCTGCGTGCCCACGCCGCACTGCGGCATTGGATATCGGAGGAGGCGAGGGCCTCTAGCGCTTGCGCTCGGGGCCGCAGACCGTGCCTTTCTCGACCATCGCGTCGATCTCGGCCTTGGAGTACCCGAACTCGCCCAGCACCTCCTGCGCGTGCTGGCTGAACTTCGGCGGTAGCCGGCGCAGGCTCGGCTTGCTGCGATCGAGCCGGATCGGCGAGGCGACGCCTTTGTACCAGTCCTTCTCGATGACATCGCCGCGGGCGATGGTGTGCGGGTTGGTCAGCGCCTGGTCGATCTTCTGCACGGGCCCCGCGGGCAGTCCTGCCGCGAGCAGGCGATTGCACAGCGGCTCGGCCTCGTGCTGGCTGAACACGGCGGCAAGTTCGGCGCGCAGCGCCTCGCGATTGGCGATGCGGTCCTTGTTGCGCGCAAAGCGCGGGTCGGTGCCGAGCTCGGACTTGCCGATCTCCTTGGCGAGCTTGCGGAAGGTGCCGTCATTGCCGACGCCGATGAAGATGTTGTCGGTCTTGGTCGGAAAGATCGCGTAGGGCACGAGGTTCGGATGCTCGTTGCCGGTGAGGCCGGGTGGCTTGCCATGCATGAAATAATTCGCGGTGTGCGGATGCATGATGGCGAGGCCGGTCTCGTACAGCGTCGTCTCCAGGAACTGGCCTTTGCCCGAACGCTGCCGCTCCGACAGCGCCATCAGAATGCCGATCGCGGCGTAGAGCCCGGTGGTGATGTCAACCAAGGGCACACCGATCCGCATCGGGCCGCTCTCAGGCGAGCCGGTCGCCGCGATCATGCCGGTCATGGCCTGGATGATGGCGTCATAGCCGGGATTGCCGCCGCGCGGGCCGTCGGCGCCGAAGCCGCAGATCCGGCAATGCACGAGCCGCGGGAATTTCTTGCTGAGGACGTCGTTGCCGATGCCCCATTTCTCCAGCGTGCCCGGCTTGAAGTTCTCGATCAGGACGTCGGCCGTCTCCAGCATCTTCAGCAGCACGACGCGGCCGCCCTCGGAGGCGAGGTCGAGGCCGATCGAGCGCTTGTTGCGGTTGATGCCGATGAAATAGGCGGCGTCGTCGTCGTGGAAGGGAGGGCCCCAGTCGCGCACCTCGTCGCCGGCAGGCGGCTCGACCTTGATCACGTCGGCGCCGTGGTCGGCAAGGATCTGGGTGCAGTAGGGACCGCCGAGCACGCGCGTGAGATCGATGACGCGCAGCCCGCTCATTGCGCCCAAAACGGCTTCAGTCATTCCGTCGCTTCCCCTGTGTCGATATTTGACCACAGGCCTAGCGAGGTTCGGACGCGCCAGCAATGGCTTGTCGCGTGGAGGCGTATGCGTCGCGGCGTCATACCGCGGTATGGGAAATCAAACAGAAGCGGCCGGCCCGAGGGGGATCTCGGGCCAGCCAATTCGCCCTGGATCAGACGACCGTCAGGCGAACGTCGACATTGCCGCGCGTGGCATTGGAGTAGGGGCACACCTGGTGGGCCTTCGCGACCAGCGCTTCGGCCTCGGCGCGGGCAAGTCCCGGCAGCGAGACGGCGAGGTCGATGTCGAGACCGAAGCCGCCTTCCGAGCGCGGGCCGATGCCGACGGTCGAGGTGACGGAGGCATCAGCCGGAACCTTGGGGCCGCCCTGCGAGGCCACGAACTTCATCGCGCCGATGAAGCAGGCGGCATAGCCGGCCGCGAACAGCTGCTCGGGATTGTTGCCGGCGCCGCCGCCGCCGCCGAGCTCCTTCGGCGTGGTGAGCTTGACGTCGAGCGCGCCGTCGAGGGTCGCAGCATGGCCGTCGCGGCCGCCGGTGGCTTTTGCGCTGGTCTTGTAGAGGACGTTCACTGACATTTTCGTCTCCTCAGGGGTCTTCGGGTTGGAGTGGAATTCATATCGCAGACAATTAGATTGTGTGCAATTGAAATTTGCATGCCTCACATTTAATTGTTCGCAATTGAATGTGCCGGCCGCCGGCCCCAGAATGGGAGAAACGCACGAGATTCTCTATGGCCCGGAAATTATCGACCCTCGATCCGCAACGCCTCGACAACCAGATCTGCTTCGCGGTCTATTCGGCCGCGCATGCCTTCAACCGCGTCTACAAGCCGCTGCTCGATCGCCTCGGCCTGACCTATCCGCAATATCTGGTCATGCTGGTGCTGTGGGAGCGCGACGACGTGCCGGTGAAGGATATCGGCGAGAAACTGTTCCTGGATTCGGGCACGCTGACGCCACTCTTGAAGCGGCTTGAGGCCGCCCATCTCGTCAGGCGCACGCGCTCAAGCGAGGACGAGCGTCAGGTGCTGATCGCTCTGACTCCACAGGGCCATGCACTGAAGGAGAAGGCGCGCAGCGTGCCGCAATCGATCCTGGCGGCGTCGGATTGTTCGGTGTCGGAGCTGGTCGCGATGAAAGACGAGATCGTCGCGTTACGGGATCGGCTGAATGCGGTGATCGGGGAATAGCGTCGTCGCTAGAGTCCGCCGTCGCCCTTCGGGCTATGGCGGGACAGCCTTCGCTCACTCCGCTACGAGGGACTTCCCCAGGCTTGCCGAGCCGTAGCTGGCGAAGCCAGCGAAGGTTGGTGGAGCCAGGCGGGATCGAACCGCCGACCTCTTGCATGCCATGCAAGCGCTCTCCCAGCTGAGCTATGGCCCCTAAGTCCAGATGGGAGGATCCTGGGGGATCCGTCCCGGCCGGCGAGCGCTCTAGGCGACTCGCGCGGTGCACCCTTTTTCACAGATCAGGACTGATCTCAAGTCTCTTCATCACCTCCGACATCACCAATGATGTCGGTGACGTCCTCATCGCCCTCTTCTTCATCGGCAATGAAGGTCGAATCATCGTCATCATCGTCGTCGAGGGTCTCGTCGACCTCGATATCGTCCTCCGATTCGGGCACGACGGCCTTGACCTTGCCGGTGTTCTCCTCGGCATCGGCCTCCTCGAGCGAGACCTCTTCGACCTCCGCCGGCTCCGGCGCGGTATCCGCTGTCGCGGCGTGCCGGGCTTCGGCGCCGCGGGGGGCGCGAGCGGGCGCCACCGGGGCGATCGGCACCACTTCGCCGGTATAGGGCGAGATCACCGGATTCTTGTTGAGGTCGTAGAACTTCTTGCCCGTGGTCGGGCAAATACGTTTGGTTCCGAGTTCGGACTTGGCCACGGCAGGAATCCTGGGAATGTCTGAAAAGCGGTGTTTCACTTGGCTAGTTGGCGGTCCGCTGTCAATAGCGCATTACGGGAGAACGACATGCCCGTGACGGGACGCAGGCCATGTGGTACCTGCGCCTCAGCCCTTAAGGGTGCATCCAAGGACATAATCGTGACCCATTCCGACCAACCGAGGCCGCTCCAGTCTCGTGCCAGTGGTCCCCTGACCGGGAAAGTACGGGTGCCCGGGGACAAGTCGATCTCCCACCGCGCCCTCATCCTGGGTGCGCTCGCGGTCGGCGAGACCCGGATTTCGGGCCTGCTGGAGGGCGAAGACGTCCTCAACACCGCCAAATCCATGCAGGCGCTCGGCGCCAGGGTCGAACGCACCGGCGATTTCGCCTGGAAGGTCAACGGCGTGGGGGTCGGCGGCTTCGCCCAGCCGAAGGCGGCGCTGGATTTTGGCAATTCCGGCACCGGCTGCCGGCTGGTCATGGGCGCCGTCGCCGGCTGCCCGATCTCGGCAGTGTTCGATGGTGACGCCTCGCTGCGCAGCCGCCCGATGCGCCGGATCCTCGATCCGCTCGAAAAGATGGGTGCCAAGGTCGTCTCCGGCGGCGAGGGCGGCCGGCTGCCGCTGACCGTCCAGGGCGCGCGCGATCCGCTGCCGATCACCTACAAGACGCCCGTTGCTTCGGCCCAGATCAAGTCGGCGGTGCTGCTGGCGGGCCTGTCTGCGCCGGGCACGACCACTGTGATCGAGAGCGAGGCCAGCCGCGACCACACCGAGTTGATGCTCAAGCATTTCGGCGCCGACATCACCTCGGTGTCGGAAGGTCAGCATGGCCGCCGCATCACACTGGTGGGTCAACCTGAGTTGCATGGTTCCAACGTCGTGGTGCCCGCCGATCCTTCTTCGGCGGCCTTTCCGGTTGTCGCAGCGCTGATCGTCGAGGGTTCGGATGTCGTGCTGTCCGATGTCATGACCAATCCGCTGCGCACCGGCCTGTTCACGACGCTGCGCGAAATGGGCGCCTCGATCGAGGAAAGCGAAGTTCGCGGCGATGCCGGCGAGCCGATGGCGCAACTGCGCGTGCGTGCCTCAAAGCTGCGCGGCGTCGAGGTGCCGCCGGAGCGCGCGCCGTCGATGATCGACGAATATCTGGTGCTGGCGGTCGCGGCGTCCTTCGCCGAAGGCACCACCATCATGCGCGGCCTGCAGGAGCTGCGCGTCAAAGAGTCCGACCGCCTCGAGGCCACCGCCGACATGCTGCGCGTCAACGGCGTGAAGGTCACGGTCTCCGGTGACGATCTGATCGTCGAAGGCCGTGGCCATGTCCCCGGCGGCGGCACTGTCGCCACCCACATGGACCATCGCATCGCGATGTCCGCGCTGGTGATGGGCTGCGCCTCCGACCGGCCCGTGACCGTCGACGACACCGCTTTCATCGCCACCAGTTTCCCGGATTTCATTCCGATGATGCGTTCGCTGGGGGCCGAGTTTTCATGAGGCCGCGGCCATGAGCGCAGCCCTCGACCGCGATGCCTTGCTGGACGCTTTCGATTCAATCGGCCGTGCCGCGGCCGACGCCGGAACCAAGCTTCAGATCGCGGTCTATGGTGGCTCGGCCCTCATGCTCGCTAGTAATTTCCGCTTTGCGACGGAAGACGTCGACGTGTCGAAGCTCGAGCATCCCCTGCCGGATTGGCTGAGGTTCAAAGATCACGTCGCATTTCACCTCAGTCCGGCTGATCGCGCCGCGGATCATCTCGAATTCGGCACTTTCCCGCGTGACGACACGCCCCCAGGGCTTGAGGTGTCGGTACCCTCCGCTGCATATCTTCTGGCATTGAAATTGAAGGCGTTCCGCATCGCCGATCCCGTTCGCGGGGAGACGGAGCGGCTGGATATCTTGAACTTGATG
The DNA here is from genome assembly GCF_054185225.1 of Bradyrhizobium sp. 18BD. Lineage (NCBI taxonomy): Bacteria > Pseudomonadati > Pseudomonadota > Alphaproteobacteria > Hyphomicrobiales > Nitrobacteraceae > Bradyrhizobium > Bradyrhizobium sp. 18BD. Next base: position 47,483 of record NZ_JAVAYL010000023.1, read on the forward strand.
AAAGTCGTTGGAATCTCGACCGTCGAGGAAGCCATCGCTCTGCTGGGTAGATATTTTCCGGTGAGCGCGGCCTCCGCGGAGAAGCAACGCTTCCTGCTGAAAAACATGGATCTCGGGGGAGGAGCGGATGCGCCCAACTACCCTCGCTGAAGCCGTCGACCGCATTCGCGCCGGCGCGCCGCAGGATGCGACGCTGGCCGAATTCATAGACACGTTCGATCTCGCCGGGACGAGCCTTGCTCAATACGAGACGATCGAGGATGAGCCGGCGTTGACGCGGAATGAACGGCTCGACGCCTTGGTCGGTGCGATCGCCGAATATCTGGCAAAACAACGCCGTCTTGGTCGGGTGCCGGCCTGGGTCTGCGATCCGGCCCGGCGCCTTGCCGAGCCATGGTTCACCGCATCGTCCCCGTCCGATGCAATGCGCGAATATCTCACTTTTGCGAGCCCCGCGGAGTTTGCGTCTCGCAACATCTTTACCGAAGAGCGGCCATTGCGACGTGCGCGCGGGCCGCAGACAGCCAAGGTTTGAGTGACATGATCATCGCCATCGACGGGCCCGCGGCCTCGGGCAAGGGGACGCTCGGCAAGCGCCTCGCCCATCATTACGGCTATCGTCACCTCGATACCGGCGTGATCTATCGCGCGGTGGCTTATTCTCTGATGCAGTCCGGCCATGATCTCAGGGACGAGGCCGCGGCGGTCGCAGCGGCGCTGGAACTCGATCCCGAAAAGTTCGGCAATCCCGCCCTGAAGACCCAGGAGGCCGGCGAGGGCGCCTCCATCGTGTCCGCGATCCCGAGGGTTCGTGAGGTCCTGGTCAATTTCCAGCGGCAATTCGCCGCCGATCCGCCCGGCGCGGTGCTCGACGGCCGCGATATTGGAACCGTGATCTGCCCGCACGCCGACGTGAAGATCTTCGTCGTGGCCGACCCCAAGGTCCGCGCCCGCCGCCGCACCATGGAGGCCAAGGCGCGTGGCGAGGATGCGGACGAGGCGGCGGTGCTCGCCGACATCATCCGGCGCGACGAACGCGACAAGAACCGGCCGATTGCGCCTTTGAAACCGGCCTCGGATGCTTACTTGCTAGATAACTCCCAACTGGATATAGAAGGCGGCGTCCGGGCCGCCATCGACATTATCGAGGCCGTCCGAGCGGGCCGGTCGCGGGGTTAAGCCGCAGCCGTCATTGGAGGAAGCGCCCGCTCCCGCTCTTTGAGGTCGATACTCTCGGTCCCTGTTTGGGGCCGGCGCGATCCAGGCTCCGGACACAAGAATTTCCACGTATCGAACGCGCGGGCCCTGCCGGCCCGCCTCCGCTGTTCCGGTCGTTCGGCCGGAGCAACGAGCGGTCGCTCGAAGGTTTTGCGGACCTTCCGACACTGCGTGTGCGATGCGCCCATGAACCCAACGGCTGGCAAGACATCCGCAACTGGAGAACAAATGGCTTCGATTTCTGCTGATACCTATAGCCCGTCGCGTGACGATTTCGCCGCGATGCTCGACGAGTCCTTCGCAGGTGGCAACCTGCAGGAGAGCTCGGTCGTCAAGGGCAAGGTGGTTGCAATTGAAAAGGACATGGCCGTCATCGACGTCGGCCTGAAGACCGAGGGCCGCGTTGCCCTTCGTGAATTTTCCGGCCCCGGCCGTGACAGCGAGCTCAAAGTTGGCGACGAGGTGGAAGTGTTCCTCGATCGTATCGAGAACGCCCTCGGCGAAGCCGTGCTGTCGCGCGACAAGGCGCGCCGCGAAGAGAGCTGGGGCAAGCTCGAGAAGGCCTTCCAGAACAACGAGAAGGTCAACGGCGTCATCTTCAATCAGGTCAAGGGCGGCTTCACCGTCGACCTCGACGGCGCCGTGGCGTTCCTGCCGCGCTCGCAGGTCGACATCCGTCCGATCCGCGACGTTGCGCCGCTGATGAACAACTCGCAGCCGTTCCAGATCCTCAAGATGGACCGCCGCCGCGGCAACATCGTGGTCTCGCGTCGTACGGTTCTCGAAGAGACCCGCGCCGAGCAGCGTCAGGAGCTGGTGCAGAACCTCGAAGAGGGTCAGGTCATCGACGGCGTGGTCAAGAACATCACCGATTACGGTGCGTTCGTTGATCTCGGCGGCATCGACGGCCTGCTGCACGTCACCGACATCGCGTGGCGCCGCGTCAACCATCCGACCGAGGTGCTCTCGATCGGCCAGACCGTGAAGGTCAAGATCATCAAGATCAACCACGAGACGCACCGCATCTCGCTGGGCATGAAGCAGCTGCTGGACGATCCGTGGCAGGGCATCGAAGCCAAGTACCCGCTGGGTGCCCGCTTCACCGGCCGTGTCACCAACATCACCGACTACGGTGCGTTCGTCGAGCTCGAGCCGGGCATCGAAGGCCTGATCCACGTCTCCGAGATGTCGTGGACCAAGAAGAACATGCACCCCGGCAAGATCGTGTCGACCTCGCAGGAAGTCGACGTGCAGGTGCTGGAAGTCGATTCCGTCAAGCGCCGCATCTCGCTCGGCCTCAAGCAGACCATGCGCAACCCCTGGGAGGTCTTCGTCGAAGGTCACCCGACCGGTTCGGTGGTCGAGGGCGAAGTCAAGAACAAGACCGAGTTTGGTCTGTTCCTGGGCCTCGAGGGCGACGTCGACGGCATGGTCCATCTCTCCGACCTCGACTGGAAGCTTCCGGGCGAGCAGGTGATCGACAACTACAAGAAGGGCGACATGGTGAAGGCCGTGGTGCTCGATGTGGACGTCGAGAAGGAGCGTATCTCGCTCGGCATCAAGCAGCTCGAAGGCGACCCCTTCGCCGAGCCGGGCGATGTCAAGAAGGGCGCGGTCGTGACCTGCGAAGTGCTCGAAGTGAAGGAGAGCGGCATCGAGGTGAAGATCACCGGTACCGACTTCTCGACCTTCATCAAGCGCTCCGAGCTCGCGCGTGACCGCAACGACCAGCGCGCCGAACGCTTTGCCGTCGGCGAGAAGGTCGATGCCCGCGTGATCCAGTTCGACAAGAAGGCCCGCAAGGTCCAGGTGTCGATCAAGGCGCTCGAAGTCGCCGAAGAGAAGGAAGCCATCGCGCAGTACGGCTCCTCCGATTCGGGTGCGACGCTCGGCGACATCCTGGGCACCGCGCTCAAGAACCGCGACAACAAGTAAGCGAAACGCAAGTTTTGCTGACATCGGAGCCCCGGCGAAAGCCGGGGCTTTTTGTTTTGTTGTCGCTCTCGTAGCCCGGATGGAGCGCAGCGAAATCCGGGGCCTTCTTGCCGCAATCGAAAGCAGTCCCGAATTGCGCTTGCGCTCCATCCGGGCTACGCGCTCACAGCCTTGTTTTCTTCAAATTGCGCCGCAATTGATGTATCCAGACAAGCCATTGGTCACGTTGTGACGGCACAACGCGCACCACCTTTCATTTGGAGATATTCCGATGTCGCTCGATTCGGACATCATCGTCGATCGCCGCAGGATCCGCCGCAAGCTGACGTTCTGGCGCGTGCTGGCTGCGCTGATCGCGATCGCGGCGATCGCGGGCTTCGCGCTGGTCGCAACGCCCGGCGCGCGCGGCACGTTCGCAACCGCCGGCTCGATCGCGCGGGTCCAGATCGAAGGCCTGATCCGCAGCGATTCCGAGCGCACGCAGGCGCTGGAGCGGCTGGAGAATTCGCAGGCCGCCGCCGTCATCGTTCACATCAACTCGCCGGGCGGCACCACGGCCGGCTCCGAGCAGCTCTATGACTCGCTGACGCGGCTCAAGGCCAAGAAGCCGCTCGTCGTCGTGGTCGAGGGTCTCGCGGCCTCCGGCGGCTACATCACCGCGATCGCGAGCGACCACATCATCGCCCAGCAGAGCTCGCTGGTCGGCTCGATCGGCGTGCTGTTCCAGTTTCCCAATGTCTCGGAGCTGCTGAAGACCGTCGGCGTCAAGGTCGAGGAGGTGAAGTCCTCGCCGCTGAAGGCCGCGCCCAACGGCTTTGAGCCGACCAGCCCGGAAGCACGCGCCGCGCTCGACGCGCTGGTGAAGGATTCCTATGCCTGGTTCAGGGGATTGGTGAAGGAAAGGCGTGGCATGGATGACACGCAGCTCGAGAAAGTGGCCGATGGCCGCGTCTTCACCGGCCGTCAGGCGATCGATCTCAAGCTGATCGACCAGCTCGGCGACGAGAAGGCGGCCGTGACCTGGCTGGTCGAGCAGAAGGGCGTCAAGAAGGGTCTTCCGGTCCGCGATTACAAGCTCCAGCCCCGCTTTGGCGATCTGCCGTTCCTCAAGACGGCGGCTGTCGTGACGCTGGAAGCGCTTGGTTTAGGCTCGATTGCGCATCAAATCGGCCAAACCGGCGTCGCGCAGGCGGTCGATCGGCTCGGAATGGATGGAATGCTGGCCTTGTGGCAGCCGGCCGCGTCAAACTAGTGGAACCGGGCGAGCCTCAGAGGATTTTCCCGTCTGACGGGTAGAGGGGCAGCCCGCTTTTTCGGCATTTGTCACGCATTTTCCCGACGCTCAACCTTGATTTAGCGTCTTGACAGATCACGGTATTTTCACGGAAATGGTCATCCGCACGCTTCCGGGTCCTATCTCTCGATGATCAAATCCGAACTTGTTCAGCGTATCGCCGAGCACAACCCGCATCTGTACCAGCGGGATGTCGAGAACATTGTGAATGCGATTCTCGAAGAGATCGTAGCGGCCCTCGCACGCGGTGACCGCGTCGAGCTGCGCGGCTTCGGTGCCTTCTCGGTCAAGCATCGCCCTGCACGCGCCGGGCGTAATCCGCGCACCGGCGCCCATGTGCCTGTCGATCAGAAGAGCGTTCCGTTCTTCAAGACCGGCAAGGAAATGCGCGAGCGGCTGAACCGCGACCATCCGGATCCGGGCGCGCCCGATTAAGACTGGTTGTCGTCCGGGCTTAACCGAACGGCCGCATGATGCGGCAGCAAGCTTGATTCAAGACGAGCGATCGCGATGCGAAAGTTCCTGACCGCGCTGATCGTGATTCCGCTGGGCCTGATCCTGGTGATCTTTGCCGTCGCCAATCGCCATTTCGTGACGGTCTCCTTCGATCCCTTCGTGTCCAGCGACCCCTCGTTCTCGGTCACGATGCCGTTGTTCCTGCTGCTGATCGTGGTGGCGGCCCTCGGGGTCTTCGCGGGCGGCTTGGCCGTCTGGTTCGGTCAGCGGCGCTGGCGGCGGGCGGCGCGCCGTAATGACGCGGAGGCCCGCGCCGCCAGGGGTGAGCTGGCCGAGCTGCGGGCCCAGGCCACCGCGGCGAAGCCCGATTCCCAGCGTCTCCCCGTCCCCTCCGGGGTCGGCCTTTACGGGCCCGTCGGGCGAGACAAGCAGCGCGCGACGTTGTAGAAGCGGCCCCGACCGGAAAAACCCGTTTCCCGGCCGCCGCTTGCGGCCGCCACCCGCTTTGAGACCATGTCCCTGCTCGTCAAGATCTGCGGCCTGTCCACGCGCGAGACGCTCGAAACGGCGCTCGACGCGGGCGCCGACATGGTGGGGTTCGTGTTCTTCCCGCCGTCGCCACGGCATGTCTCGCTGGAAACGGGCCGTGACCTCGGCGGTCAGGTGAAGCGGCGCGCGCTCAAGGTGGCGCTCACGGTCGATGCCGACGACGCTACGCTCGACAACATCATGGACGCGCTGTCGCCGGACATCTTCCAGCTCCACGGCAAGGAGAGCGTGGCGCGGCTGCGGGACATCAAGCAGAAGTTCGGCCGCCCGGTGATGAAGGCCGTGCCGGTCGCAACAACAGCCGATCTCGCCGTGTTGCCCGGCTATGCCGCGGTCGCCGACCGCATCCTGTTCGATGCGCGCGCGCCCAAGGATGCGACCCGTCCCGGCGGCTTGGGGGAGCCGTTCGACTGGCACCTGCTGGAAAATCTCGATCTGAAATTGCCCTACATGGTCTCGGGCGGGCTTCACGCCGACAACGTCGCCGAAGCCCTCCGCGTCACCGGTGCCGGTGGCGTCGACGTCTCCTCCGGAATCGAAAGCGCCCCCGGCGTGAAAGATCCGGAGCTGATCAAGGCCTTCATTCGCGCCGCGCGCGCCACTCAAGAGTTGAGCGTTCGATGAACATCGCCAAACCAAACTCCTACCGCAGCGGCCCCGACGAGCGCGGCCATTTCGGCATCTTCGGCGGACGCTTCGTCGCCGAAACCCTGATGCCGCTGATCCTCGATCTGGAGAAGGCCTACACCGCGGCCAAGGCCGATCCGGCCTTCCAGGCCGAGATGAACGGCTATCTCAAGGACTATGTCGGCCGGCCCTCGCCGCTGTATTTCGCCGAGCGTCTCACCGAGCATCTCGGCGGCGCCAAGATTTATCTGAAGCGCGAAGAGCTCAACCACACCGGCTCGCACAAGGTGAACAACGTGCTCGGCCAGATCATGCTGGCGCGGCGCATGGGCAAGAAGCGCATCATCGCCGAGACCGGCGCCGGCCAGCACGGTGTCGCCACCGCGACGCTGTGCGCGCGCTTTGGCCTCGAATGCGTGGTCTATATGGGCGCCGTCGACGTCGAGCGACAGCAGCCCAACGTGATCCGCATGGAGATGCTGGGCGCAACGGTGGTCCCGGTGCAGTCGGGCACGCGCACGCTGAAGGACGCGATGAACGAGGCGCTGCGCGACTGGGTCACCAACGTGCACAACACCTTCTACTGCATCGGCACGGTGGCGGGTCCGCATCCCTATCCGACACTGGTGCGCGACTTCCAGTCGATCATCGGCAACGAGACCAAGACTCAGATGCAGGAGGTCGAAGGCCGCTTGCCGGATTCGCTGGTCGCCTGCATCGGCGGCGGCTCGAACGCGATGGGCCTGTTTCATCCCTTCCTCGATGATCCCAGCGTCGAAATCTTTGGCGTCGAGGCTGCCGGCCATGGGCTGACGCAGCTGCATGCGGCGTCGATCGCGGGCGGCCGTCCCGGCGTGCTGCACGGCAACCGCACTTATCTCCTGATGGATGCCGACGGCCAGATCCAGGACGCGCATTCGATCTCGGCCGGCCTCGACTATCCCGGCATCGGCCCCGAGCATTCCTGGCTGCACGAGATCGGCCGGGTGAACTATCTCTCCGCGACCGATGACGAGGCGCTCGCTGCGTTCCAGCTGCTGTCGCGTCTCGAAGGCATCATTCCCGCGCTCGAGCCCGCGCACGCCATCGCCAAGGTGATGGAGCTCGCGCCGAAGCGGCCTAGGGATCACCTGATGGTCGTCAATCTCTCCGGCCGCGGCGACAAGGACGTCCCGCAGGTCGGCGACATCCTGAGGGGCAAGAGCAAGTGACCACGCGTATCGACACCCGTTTCGCCGAGCTGAAGAAGCAGGGCCGTGCGGCCTTCGTCACCTATGTGATGGCCGGCGATCCCGATCCGGCGACGTCGCTCGAGATCGTCAAGGCGCTCTCGAAATCAGGCGCCGACGTCATCGAACTCGGCATTCCCTTCACCGATCCGATGGCGGACGGTCCCTCGATTCAGGCGGCAGGTCTGCGCGCGCTCAAGGTTGGTATGACCTTGAAGAAGACGCTCGATCTCGTGCGTGACTTTCGCAAGGACGACAACGTCACGCCGCTGGTGTTGATGGGCTATTACAATCCGATCTACATCTACGGCGTCGACAAGTTTTTGGCTGATGCCAAGACATCAGGCGTCGACGGCCTCATCATCGTCGATTTGCCGCCAGAGGAAGACGACGAGCTCTGCATTCCCGCGCTGAGGGCGGGACTGAACTTCATTCGCCTCGCGACCCCGACCACCGACGACAAGCGCCTGCCTGCGGTGCTCGCGAACACGTCAGGCTTTGTCTATTACGTCTCTATCGCCGGCATCACCGGCGCCGCGGCAGCGGACGCGAATGCCGTCGGTGACGCCGTCGCGCGCATCAAGCGGCACACCAAGCTGCCGATCTGCGTTGGTTTTGGCATCCGTACGCCGGAGGCGGCGCGCGCCATTGCCGAAAAGGCCGATGGTTCGGTGGTCGGCACCGCGCTGGTCGATGCGCTCAAGAACAGCCTCGATGCCGAGGGCCGGGCCACCGCCAAAACCGTTAACGCCGTGGCTGAGCTCACGGCCGCCTTGGCCCAGGGCGTCAAGGGCGCGAAACAAGCGGCCGAATAGGCCATAATTCCGCTTTAGCTCTTTAGTTTGAGCATGATCTTGTCGGAAAACCGCTTCACACTTTTCCGGATCATGCTCTGAGGCGGACGACACAGCGGCTTGCCGGGCAGGGGCCCGGCCGCCATATATCCTTTCAGGCGGCCCTATGCGGGTTCGCACATCGGAGCAAACCATGAACTGGCTTACCAATGTGGTCCGGCCGAAGATCCGCAACATGCTGCGGCGGGAGACGCCGGAGAATCTCTGGATCAAGTGCCCGGATTCCGGACAGCTCGTGTTCTACAAGGACGTCGAGGCCAACCAGTTCGTCATTCCCGGCTCGAACTATCACATGCGCATGGGCGCAGTGGCGCGGTTGAAGTCGATCTTCGACAACGAAACCTGGTTCGATGTCGCGCTGCCTGACGTGACGCCCGATCCGCTCAAGTTCCGCGACGAGAAGAAGTACGTCGATCGCATCAAGGATGCGCGCGCACGCACCAATCTGAACGACGCGATCAAGGTCGGCTACGGCAAGCTCGAAGGCGCCGCCGTCGTCGTCGCCGTGCAGGATTTCGATTTCATGGGCGGCTCGCTCGGCATGGCCGCGGGCGAGGCCATCGTGCGCGGGCTGGAGCTCGCCGTCGAGAAGAAGTCGCCGTTCATCGTGTTCGCAGCCAGCGGCGGCGCGCGCATGCAGGAAGGCATCCTGTCGCTGATGCAGATGCCGCGCACCACCGTCGCAGTGCAGATGCTGCGTGAAGCCAAGCAGCCCTATATCGTCGTGCTGACCAACCCGACCACCGGCGGCGTCACCGCATCCTATGCGATGCTCGGCGACGTGCAGATCGCCGAGCCCGGCGCGCTCATTGGTTTCGCCGGCGCCCGCGTGATCGAGCAGACCATCCGCGAGAAGCTCCCCGAAGGCTTCCAGCGCGCCGAATATCTGAAAGAGCACGGCATGGTCGACATGGTCGTGCATCGCCACGAGCTGCGCCCGACCCTGGCGCGGCTGTGCCGCCTGCTGACCAAGGCGCCGGCGCAGGAGAGTGCATCGAAATCGGTGCAGCCGGTCCTCAGCCCGGCGCAGATCGTCTCGGCCGCCGAGACGGCGCCGGCCGCGCCCCACGCGTGAACGCATCCCCTGACAGCGCAAAGAAGCCGCTCGATGAACTGATCGGGCGGCTGTCGGCCCTGCATCAGAAGCGCATCGATCTCGGGCTCGAGCGGATGCACCGCCTGCTCGAGCGGCTCGGCCACCCCGAACGCAAGCTGCCGCCGGTGATCCACGTCGCCGGCACCAACGGCAAGGGCTCGACGGTGGCCTATCTGCGGGCGACGCTGGAGGCGGCGGGCCTGCGCGTCCACGCCTACACCTCGCCCTATCTCGTCCGCATCAACGAATGCTTCCGGCTCGGCCGCGTCGGCGGCGGCGTGCTCGTTGGCGACGATGAATTGCGCGCGGCGCTGGAAGAGGTCGAGCGCGTCAATGCCGGCGAAGCCGCGACGGTGTTCGAGCTGAAGTCTGCAGCGGCCTTCCATCTGTTCGCGCAGAATCCGGCTGATGCCGTATTGCTCGAAGTCGGCCTCGGCGGCCGGCTCGATTCGACCAATGTCGTCGATACGCCGGCGGCCTGTGTGATCACGCCCATCAGCATGGACCACACCGATTTCCTCGGGCCGACGCTGACGTCGATCGCCGGCGAGAAAGCCGCGATCATCAAGCGTGGCGTGCCCGTGATCTGCGCCGAGCAAACCGGCGAGGCGATGACCGTGATCGAGGCGCAGGCCAAACGCATGCGCGCGCCGTTGTTTGCCGCGAATGAAAGCTGGCACGTCAATGTCGAGCACGGGCGCCTGGTCTATTCCGACGAGCACGGCCTGATGGATCTGACTGCGCCGCGTCTGTTCGGCCGCCACCAGTTCGACAATGCCGGCCTCGCGATCGCGACGCTGCGCGCGATCCAGACCTTCAAGATCAATCACGCCGCGTTCGAGGCCGGCATCGTCGGTGCCGAATGGCCGGCGCGGATGCAGCGTCTCACCTCGGGCGAGCTGCTCGCCTGGGGCCCGCAGGGCTCGGAGATCTGGCTCGATGGCGGGCACAATGCGGAAGGCGGCCGCGTTGCGGCGGCTGCGCTCGGCGATCTCGAAGAGCGGGTGTCGCGACCGTTGGTGGTTATTGCCGGCATGATGGCCAACAAGGACGCCCAAGCGTTCCTCGCCAATTTCGCCGGCCTGACCCGCCACATCATCGTGGTGCCGATCCCCGACACCGAGAACGCGATGCCGGTGGATCGCCTGGCCGATGCCGCACGTAGCCTCGGCATGCGCGTCGAGACCGCCCCCGGCATCGAAGCCGCGCTGCGCGCCTTGTCGCGGCTCGCCTACGAGGTGCCGCCGCGCATCCTGATATCAGGCTCGCTCTATCTCGCCGGCCACGTGCTCGGCCTCAACGGCACGCCTCCTGCATAGATGATCGCGTAGCCCGGATGGAGCGAAGCGCAATCCGGGATTTCGCCACAAGCGATCAAGGCCCCGGATTACGCTTCGCTCCATCCGGGCTACAGGAATCCCAATGCGTTTTGCCGCGATTGCCGACGTCCACGGAAACTATCTCGCGCTGGAGGCGGTGCTCGCCGACATCCGCTCGCTAGGGATCATCGACATCGTCAATCTCGGCGACATGCTGAGCGGCCCGCTCGATGCGCGGCGTACCGCCGAGATCCTGATGAATCTCGACGCCGTGCACGTGCTCGGCAATCACGACCGCTATCTGCTCGACCGTCCGCCGGAGAAGATGGGCTCGTGGGACCGGCCCGCCTACGACGCGCTCGATGCCGCGCAGCTCGACTGGCTGCGCGCCCAGCCGATGACGCGGGTGTTTTGCGATCAGGTTTTCCTCTGCCATGCGACGCCTGACAATGACGAGGTCTACTGGCTCGACACCGTGCATCCTGACGGCACGGTCGCGCTGTCGCCGCTGGATCGCATCGAGCAATTCGCGCAAGGAATCACGCAGTCGCTGATCCTCTGCGCCCACACCCATCTTGCGCGTGCAGTGCGCTTGCGCGACGGCCGGCTGATCGTCAATCCCGGCAGCGTCGGCAGCCCCGGCTATCGCGACGTGCATCCATTCCCGCATCTGGTCGAAGCCGGCACGCCGCACGCGCGCTATGCGATCCTCGAACTGACAGGCGACGCCTGGCAGGTGACGTTCCGCAACATCGCCTACGATCACGCGACGATGGCCGCGCTCGCCCGCCGCAACAATCAGCCGGAGCTCGCGAACGCGCTGGCGACGGGGTGGATCAAGTAGCGGTCACTTCGTAGCCCGGATGGAGCGCAGCGCAATCCGGGATCTTGCCCCAGGCGATAGCGGCCCCGGATTACGCTGCGCTCCATCCGGGCTACCGGCCACGCACAGTCAAAACAAAACGGCCGGCGTGACGCCGGCCGTTGCACAAATCTCTGGTAACGCGGATCAGACCGCCGACGTGATCCACTGCTGGAGCTTCGCCTTCGGCGCAGCGCCGACCTGGCGGGAGGCCATCTCGCCGCCCTTGAAGATCATCAGGGTCGGGATCGACATCACGCCGTACTTCGACGCGGTCTTCGGGCTCTCGTCGACGTTGAGCTTCACGATCTTGACCTTGTCGCCCATCGCGCCGGCGATCTCGTCGAGGGCGGGTGCGATCATGCGGCAGGGGCCGCACCATTCGGCCCAGAAATCGACGACGACCGGGCCGTTCGCCTTGAGCACTTCGGCTTCGAAATCGGTATCGGAAACCTTGCCAACGGCCATTGGAGTACCTCACTCGGTTGAAAGAGAATCGGCGCGACGTGGAATCGCGCTCGGGATCATGGCCTCAACCTATGAACGGCCCCTTGCCGGGTCAAGGATGCTCACGCCGACATGAAGGGATGCCAGCGCCGCGTCCAGCGCGGGGGCTGAAATCTCCATATATTCAAGGGCCTCGGTCCAGAGCAGGACGGCCCGGATGGGCTTTTGGGGATAAAGCCGCGACAGCACCGCCCGGTACAGCGCAAGCTGCCGGACATAGGCGGCAGGCGCCTCCGCTGCGCTTTTGGGCGCGGCCTGGTTGGTCTTGAAATCGACGATCAAGACCTCATCCGGACGCACGACCAGGCGGTCGATCTGGCCCGACACCAGCGCCGGGGTGCGCCCGGGCCGGTCGAGCTTGCCGACGATGGCGACTTCCGCCCGGCTGCCGGCGGCAAACACGGCCGCAAAGCGCGGCTCGGCGATCAAAGCGAGCACCTTGTCGGCCAGCGCGATGCGATCGGCCTCGGTCCAGTCCGAGGCATTGCGGGTCATGAAGCCGAGCGCGGCCTCGCGCCGGCGCTCAGCGGCGATGTCGGGCAGGGACTGCAGCAGCCGGTGCACCAGCGTGCCGCGCTGCAAGGCCAGCGTCCGCGACTGCACCGATTCGCCCGATCGTACCGGACGGCCGTCCTCGGCGGACTGGCCGGACGGGCGCACCGGATCGTCCTCGATCATTTCGCGTGGCGCCGCCGTCCGCAGCCAGTCCGGCAACGCGACCGATTGGTCCGCGGACGTCGCAGGCGTGCCCAGCGCCGCGACATCCTGGGGCCGCGCGAATCGCGTCACCTTGCCGAGCGGGGTCTCGATCGTCTCTTTGTCCAGGCCCGAGCCGGTGAGGCCGGTGTCGATGAGGTCGTACCAGCTCAGCTTGCGGACCGTTCGCATGTTGCCGGGCATGCAGCCGCCGACGATCAGCCGGTCGGCCGCGCGCGTCATCGCGACATAGAGCAGGCGGCGATATTCGTCCTCGGTCTCCTCCAGCATCGCCTTGCGCGCGTCGGCGACGGGTTTGGGATCGTCGGCCTTGCGCCCGGCCCAGACCACGACCTCACCGCCATTGCCGCGCGGCACGTGGATCAGCCGGACCCGCTGCGAATCCGCGGGCGACGACGTGGTGTCCACCATGAACACGACGGAAGCCTCCAGGCCCTTGGCGCCGTGCACGGTCATCACCCGCACCTCGTCGCGCGAGATCTCCATGTCGCGCTTCACCTCGGTGTCGGCCGAGCGCAGCCAGGCCATGAAGCCCTGCAGCGAGGCTGGCGCCTTGCGCTCGTAGTTCAGCGCCAGTTCCAGGAATTCGTCGAGCGCGTCGTTGGCTTCAAAGCCGAGGCGGCGCAGGATACGCGCGCGGCCGCCGTCGCCACCGAGCAGCCAGGCGTAGAACGCGAACGGCGTCTCCTCGCGCGCGCGCATCTCGCAGGCTTCCAGGCGTCGCAGCACGGTCGTGAATTTCTCGCTTCCAGCCGCATGCTCGCCGAGCGCGCGGCGCAGCGATCCCTTGCGGCCATGGGCGAGCTGGAACAGATCGTCGTCGTCGAGCCCGAACAGCGGGCTCTTCAGCGCCACCGCGAGCGCGAGATCGTCCTGCGGCAGCAGCAGCGCGTCCGCAAGGTTCATCAGATCGATGATGCCGATGTGCTCGGTGAGCTTGAGCCGGTCGGCGCCGGCGACGGGAACGTTGGCGTGCTTCAGCGCCTGGATCACGGCGTCGAACGCATTGCCGCGCCGGCGCACCAGGATCAGCATGTCGCCGTAACGCAGCGGCCGCCGTTCGCCCTCGTGCCCCGTCAGCGTCCCGCTCTCGACCAGCCGCTTGATCTCGGTCTGGATGCGGCGCGCCAGTTTGACTTCGGGACTGGTGGCGGCAACGCCGTCGAACGGCGCGCGCCAGCCCTCGATCTCCTGGCGGTCATCGGCCTCGGCGAGATCCCAGAGCTCGATCACGCTCGGCCCCGCATCGGCGAGCGCATTGTGCAGGGGATGGCCGATCTCGACCGAATGGATGCTCTTGTAGATCTGGGGATCGCGGAAGACGTGGTCCACCGAGTGCAGGATCGCGGCGCCCGAGCGGAATGAATAGGTGAAAGCGACCGGATCGAATTTCAGCCCGGCGGCGGTGAACTTGCGGTGCAGCTCGCGCCGGCGCGCGTCGAACTCATGGGGCGCTGCGCCCTGGAACGAGAAGATCGACTGCTTCTCGTCGCCGACGGCGAAGACCGTGCGGTTCAGCCCCTCGCGCGCACCTTCGCCGGCCGTGAATTCCGAGATGATGTGCGCGACGATGTCCCATTGCCGCGGGCTGGTGTCCTGGGCTTCGTCGATCAGCACGTGATCGACGCCGCGGTCGAGCTTGTAATGCACCCAGCCCGAGGAGACGCGGTTGAGCATCGCCAGCGTCTTGTCGATGAGGTCGTCGTAGTCGAGCAGGCCGCGTTCCTGCTTCTCGCGGCGGTAGTTTGCAGCGGCGGCCGTCGCGATGTGCAGGAGAGCCGCGGTGCGGTCGCGCATGGTGACCGCGCGTCGCTTCTCGACCAATCCGCCGATACGCTGCGCCTCGTTCTCGAATAGGCGGGCGACGGACGGATTGTGCTCGCCGAACTTCTTGGTCAGCACCGCCTTGCGCGGCAGTTTTTCGTCGGTGAGGAAGACGGACAGATAGGCATCGACCTGCGCCGCGCCGGAAAAGACCTTTGCCTCGCGGAGCCGGCTCGCCTGGTCGTTGTCGGACTTGCTGCCGTCTTCGAGCGCAAAGGCGATGTCGTCCCAGCGCGAGCGTGGCAAGTACGGGCCGTCGAGAATCTCCGCCTCGACGTCCTCGATGCGGTCGTTCGCGCCAACGCCCAGCACGGCCGCCATCTGGTCGGCCGCCGCTCCTGGGTTGCCGGCTTCGTCGGTCCAGGCCATGAAATGGTCGCGGCTGAGGCAGGCTTCGCGCACGACCTCCTTGAAGGTGACGTCGGCGGCGCTCGCCATCGCGGTCAGCAGGGCGCGGCCGGTGACGGTCTCCGGATCGCGCGCGGCCTCCAGCAGCACCTTCAGATTGGCGCGCTCCATCATGTCGTTCTGGTCGCGCTCGTCGATGACGGAAAAGCGCGCCGGCACGTTGGCTTCGAACGGAAATTGCTGGAGCAGGCGGGTGCAGAGCGCGTGGATGGTCTGTACCTTCAAGCCCCCCGGCGTCTCCAGCGCGCAGGCGAACAGCTTTCGCGCTTCGCGGCGCAATTTTCGATCAGGATGGGGGATTCCGACCGCGCGGATCGCGGCGTCGAGCCCGGTATCGTCGAGCGTCACCCAATGGCCAAGCGTGGTGAACACGCGCTCGGCCATGTTGGCGGCGGCAGCCTTGGTGAAGGTGATGCAGAGGATCTTTTCCGGCGGCACGCCCGACAGCAGCAATCGGATCACGCGCTGCACCAGCACATGCGTCTTGCCCGAGCCGGCATTGGCCGACACGAAGGCCGACGCGGTCGGATCGGACGCACGCGCCTGCCGCGCACGCACCTCGTCGGGGATCGGACGTGGCAGCTTCACCATTCCTCGATCCCCAGGCCGCCGGCCGCGGACCATTCCTTGATCCGGGCGAGATCGTCATAGGCGCCGTAGCGGTTGGTCCACATCGGCAGGTTCAGGGAGGTGTAGGGCTGGTTCTCGTCCTCGAAAGCGCGGATCAATGCCTCCAGCTTGGCGCGCGCTTCGGCGGCCGCCGTATCAGGCGGCTGCGGCTCGTCGCCCGGCTTGTATTTGAGCTCGAGGATGCGCTCCTCGCCGGCGGGATTGTTGCCGCTCAGGCGGACATAGATGAGCTGGCTGACGGACGCGCCGGCGTCGATGTCAGGGAAACCGCCCTCGCGCAGGATAGCGGCCTCCAGTGTGAGCTGCGGCGACAGGCCCATGCGAACCTGCTTGCCGGTCGGCGGCTGGCCCGTCTTGTAGTCGAGAATGGCGTAACCTCCGCCCTGCCGCCGCTCGATGCGGTCGGCACGCGCGGAGAGAGAGAAGCTGCGCTCATTGTCGAGCCTGATCGAGATCTCGCCGCGCGTCTCCGCCGTGATCCCTTCGATCGCATCGCGCCGCGCGGTCTCCCATTCGCCGAACCAGCGCGCGATGCGCTGGAAACGCGGCCACCACAGCGCGCGCGCTTCCGGGCGCTCCATCAGCGGCGCAAAATGTTTTTCACCGATCGCGCGCAGCACGCGGGCGGGATCGGGGGGGAGATGGGCAGCGTAGGTCTCGGTGAACTCACCGAGCGCATCATGGATCGCCGAGCCGCGGTCGGCGGCCGACAGCGGCATGTCGACGGGATCGAGCGCAGCGAGCCGCAAGATGAACTTTGCGTAGATCGTGTAGGGATCGCGCAGCCAGTCCTCGATCGCGGTGACCGACATGCTTGTCGGCCGCGTCGCGCGCGGTGGGCGCGGCTCGGGTTGCTTGATCGGTGTGACCTCGGCGGGCTGGTCGAGCGCGCCTGCGAACTGCACGTATTTTTCGCCGGCGCGAATCGCCGCTTTCCAGAGATCATCGCCCGCAACCGCCTCCAGCCGATGCAGGAAGCGCGAGGCGACGGCGGGTGCGCCACCAGCCTTGGCGGAATGGGTGAGGATCACTTCGTCGCCGCCGAGCAGTTGTGCAAAATCGTGGGCGGAGAGGCCGATACGGCGTTCCGGCAGATCGAGGCCAAGCTCGTGCCGCATCGGCCGGCTGAGCCAGGGGTCGATGCGCGGGGCCGGCGGCCAGACGCCTTCGATCAGGCCGCCGACGATGATGCGGTCGGCCTGCATCAGGCGCGATTCCAGCGGGCCGTAGATTTGCAGGCGCGCGCCGGGCTTGTCGCGCCGCCGCACGGCGCGGTCGCTGAACGCGGTCTGGAACAATTCGGCATAGTCAGGCAGCGTCACCATCAACCCGCTGGTGGTGCCGCCACGCAGGAGATCGTCGAAGGCGCCGGCGAGTGCGAGGCCCTCGCGTTCCTCGAAAGCCAGCGAGACGCCCTGCTCGTCGCGCGACAGCTCGATCATGATCTCGCGATGGCGGTGTGCGAGTTCGGCAAAGTCGAACGGCTTTGATGACGCGAGGCTCTCGATCGGTGCCAACGCGCGCTGCAAGGTGTCGATCAGCACCTGGATGCGATCGAGATCCTCGGCCTTGAGGCGGGCGCGCGGCTCGGTCTTGTGGAGCGCCGAGACCTCGCTGCGCCATAGCTTTGTCAGCTCGTCGCGAAAGCGGTTGAATTCGCGCAACAGACCGCCGGTGCCCGCCGGTGGGCGCGTGCCGCGCAGCACTGCTAGCTCAAGGCCCTCGATCGCCGTTTTCCATGCACCGGGTGCGCGGCCGAGCCGGCACAACGGATGCTTCAGCATCGCCAGCAGTGTCGGCGGCTCCAGACCCTTGGTCGCTGCCTCCGCCGTGAGCCGGGCGAAGACACCGGCCGAGGTCTCGATCAGCACGTCGCCGCCGGAATCGTCGAAGGCGAGATCCCACCGGGTGAGCGCAGCCATCACCCGCCGCGCCAATGCGCGATCCGGTGTCACCAATGCCGCCGATTTGTCGAGATGCCGGGCTTCGCGCATCGCAATGGCGATGGCGAGCGCCTCCATCTCCGGATTGGGCGCCTCGACGATCGCGAGGTTTTGCATGCCGCCGGTGATCTTCGCGGCGACATCCGGCTGCTTCAACCGGTCGTGCCAGACTTCGGTCTGAGACGACGGCCGCATCGATTCGGATGCGAGCAGATCGCGTCCGCCATCGGCCGGCGGCTGCAGGATCTCGACGTCGCTGCGCTTGATGCCGAAGCGTTCCAGCAGCGCGTGCATGGCATATTGCGGATGGTTCGAGGCCGGATGCTCCACGAATTTGCCGAGCGAATCGCGCACGCCGCCGATGGTGCGCCAGGCGCCGTCGTCGAGATCGGTGTCGAGACCCGGCAGCACCACGGCGCCATGCGGCAGCGCGGCGACCGCATGCAGGAATTTTGCGGTCGCCGGCATCGAGCCGGTCGAGCCGGCTGCGATCACGGGGCCATGGGGATGCGCGGTCAGTCGCTTTGCTTCCGCGGCAATCAGCAGGTCGCGGCGCGCCGCGGGCTCGATCCGGTTGATCTCGGCGAGATGGCCGGGCCAGGCGATACGGGCGATGCGCAAAAATTCGAGCGAATGCTGCCAGTAGCGATCGAGGTTATCAGGCACAAGGCCGTCGAGCGCGCTCCAGTCGACGCCGCGCGTCACCATGTCGTCGATCAGGCGCGCGAGATCGCCGGCAAGCGCCAGTGTGGAGGCGGGGCCGCCGACCACCAGCGGCGACAGCACCGGGCCCTTGGCCCAGGCCGCGACGAGCTGCGCCAGCGTCAACCGTCGTTCGAGCTCGCCGAGCCGCGGCGGAATGTCGAGCGGCGTTGCGCCGGAAAACTGCTCGCCCTCGTCGGCGAAAGCGAGCTCGTCCTCGTCGATATCGCCGAGCGCGACGATGCGCGGCAGCACGACGGCGTCCGTCTTCATCTCGTCGAGAAAGATCTCGCGGACGACGCGCATGGCGCGGCGGGTCGGCAGGTACAGCGTGGCGTCCGCCAGCCGCGCCGGTTCCTTGCGCGCCTCGAATCCCTCCACCAGCCGGCCGTCCAGCAGGGCCGAGACGATCGTGCGCAGGAACGGGACTGAGAGGGGAACGCTGAAGACGCGCATGGGCTGCCTGATTCGGGGATCAAGGCAATATAGGGAGGCGGATTCAAATGGTCATGGGCCTGGAGGGAGTCGTCCCCGCTGTTCGTGGCCTCGTAGCCCGGATGGAGCGCAGCGCAATCCGGGATTCATGCCACAAGCGATAGCGGCCCCGGATTACGCTGCGCTCCATCCGGGCTACGGCTTCAGACGGGGGACAGTCTCGTAGGGTGGGCAAAGCGAGGCGTGCCCACGCATTTTTGCGATCGAGAGAGATGGTGGGCACGGCGCAAGGGCGCCTTTGCCCACCCTACGGCACCGTGTTTGGGGGCCCCTACGCCACGCTCTCCAGAAACGCCTCTTCCGCGGCGTGCACCGCATCGGGCGTGCCGACATGCATCCAGACGCCGTCGAGGCGGAGGCCGAACAGGCGCTCCTGCTCGTTGGCGCGGTCGAACATTTTGGTCAGCGAGAACTCGCCCTGCGGCGCGCCTTCGAAGATCGTCGGCGAGAGGATCGCGGCGCCGGCATAGACGAACGGAACGATCTCTTTTTCCTTGCGCTTGCGCAGGGCGCCGTCGGGCAGCATGCCGTAATCGCCGCGGCCGCTATAGCCGATGCTGGTGGCGGTCGGCGCCATCAGCAACAGGATGTCCATGCGCGCGGGGTCGAAGTTTTCGGCAAGCCGCGTCAGGTTCGAGCGCACGCCGTCGATCCACAGCGTATCGGAATTGACGTGGAAGAACGGCGCGTCACCGAGCAGCGGCAGCGCCTTGACCACGCCGCCGCCAGTGCCGAGCACCTGGTCGCGCTCGTCCGAGATGGTGACGTGCGGATGCTGGCGCGTTGCGGTGTGATTGATGATCTGGTCCGGCAGATAGTGCACGTTGACCACTGCCTCGGTGACGCCGGCCTGGGCGAGCTTGTCGAGCACGTGGTCGAGCAGCGGCTGGCCGGCCACCGGCACCATCGGCTTCGGCATCTTATCCGTCAGCGGACGCATGCGCAGGCCGAACCCTGCGGCGAGCACCATGGCTTTGGTTGGCTTGACGGACATCCTTCGCTTTCTCAGACTCTATGCTGTCTCGGACCAATCGATTTCGTGTTTGCAGCAATCCTACCACGGGACGAGGCCAGCCGCACCGCATCCAGACCGCCTTAATCACCCGCCGTGACGGTTGTGCGACGAGTGTTGCACTCACGCCCCAACGGCTGTGGAACGCGCCTTTTTCTTCTTGTCGCCAATCTTGAGGAAATTGACGCCGATCTGGTCGCCATTGACCCAGGCCAGTTCGCAGCGCCGGTACGCAAGTCCGGTCGACGACAGCAGGAGAAAAAATTCCTTCAGATGCAGGCCTTCAACGGAGCCGTCGATCGTCAGCTTGGCGCCACTCTCGGAGACGTCCTCCATGGTGCATTCGCGCCGCCAGGTGCCGTCGATTCCCATCATCTGGGCCGGTATCCCGCGCTCGAAAACAACCCGGCTGTTGCCACGCTGGTCCGTCTTGACCGCCATCTGCCCTTGCTCCAGCCCGTCTTTGTCCGGCTGCCTGCGGGCCATGATACCGATGGGATGGCTAACAGCCGGTAAACCGGTTCCGGATCAGGTTTTGGGCGGCGGCACGTTGGCGAGATACCAGTCGCGCAAGGCGCCAAGCGCCGGATGCGCCAGGGAGCGCTGCAAATAGGTCCAGATCCGCGGCTGGTGACGCAGATAATGCGGCTTGCCGTCGCGGCGGTTGAGGCGGGCGAAGGTGCCGAGCAGGCGCGTGTTCCGCTGCGCCGACATGATGGCGTAGAGCTCGGCGAAGCCTGCCGCGTCGAAGCTCGAATCGCTCGCGCGCCGCGACTTGATGTAGCGCGACAGCAGCAAGAGTTCGATGTTCTCGGGCACGTCGATGCGGGCGTCCTGCAGCAGCGAGACGACGTCGTAGGATTGCGGGCCAAGCACCGTGTCCTGGAAGTCGATCACGCCGACGCGTTCGATGCCGGCTCGATCGGCTAGCCAGATCAGGTTGGGCGAATGATAGTCGCGGATCATCCAGGTCTTCGGCGCGGCCAGCGGCTTCTTCAGCAGGTCGCGCCACATCGCGAAGAATTCCGCGCGCTTCTCGTCGCTCAGCGGCGCATCGCGGTCGGGCAGATACCATTCCGGCATCAGCCCGATCTCGATCAGCATCGCCTCGATGTCGAACACCGGAATGGCGTAGGTCCGGTCCGCCAGCGGCAGCGTCTCCGGCAGTATCTTGCCGTGCAGCACGGCCAGCGCGTCGGTCGCGGCCTCATAGCGCTCGACAATCGGGCGCGGCGGATCGCCCTCGATCACGCCTTCGCTGCCGAAGTCCTCGCTGATCAGAAAACCGTGGTCAAGATCGGAATGATGGATTTTTGGCGCAGAGAGGCCTTGCACACGCAGCGCTTCGTCAATGGCGACGAAGGGTTTGATGTTCTCGGCGAGATGCACCGCGGCGCTGTAGGACTTTCCGTTGTAGAGGGCCGCACCGTCAGGACGCTGCGGCGAATTCATGAGGATGACGACGCCGTCGTCGCGCAGCAGCCGCGCATAGGAGCGTGTCGAGGCATCGCCGGGCATGCGCTTGCGCGTTGCATCCATGTAGCCGAATGCGTCCAGGAATTCGCGCAGCGCCTTCAGCCGCGCAATCGCGGCGGCAGCCTTGCCGTGACCGGTGATGTCGGCGGCGCGCGCATTCGAGCCCAGTGCGGGACGATGCGTCAGCGCGATGTCGATGCGGTCCTCGGGCATTGCGGACGGTGCGCGCTCCGGCCATTCGATCAGCACCAGCGTGGCATCGGGCAGCGGCGACAGCCCGATCTCCTCTAGCTCGTTCTCGTCCTCGACGCGGTAGAGGTCGGCATGCATCACCGGGAAGGCCGGCAGCTCGTAACCCTGCACCAGCGTGAAGGTCGGGCTCGGCACCTCCAGCTCGTCGTCGCCGGCGAGGTAGCGGATCATCGCGCGCGCAGCCGCAGTCTTGCCGGCGCCGAGATCGCCGGTGAGGGTGATGACGTCACCAGGACCGACCAGCAAAGCGAGATCGGCCATCAATTGCGCAGTCGCCGTCTCGTTGTGAAGCGCGACGGAGAGTTTGGCGGGGTCTGTCATTCGGCGGCGTCGCGATGCGCCGCCTGGTCGGTCGGGAAATCGCAGATTACGACCGTGCCGCGGCCGACGATCGAATCCACCCGCACCTTGCCGCCATGCAGCTCGACGAAGGAGCGCACCAACGACAGGCCGAGCCCGGCGCCGCGGTGACGCGACCCCTGCGAGCGGCTTTCGAACCAGTTGAACACCTTGTCCTTCATGTCGGCAGGTATTCCAGGCCCGGAATCTGTCACAGTGAAGACCACGCTGCGCTCGGTGCGCCGCGCGCTGATGCCGACGGTGGAATCCTGTGGAGAAAACCCGACGGCATTGGCGAGGAGGTTATAGAGCACCTGCACCACGCGCTTCTCGTCGCCGACGAAGCTGCCGACATCGGGTGCGATCTCGACCTTGAGGCGGATGCGGTCGGTGGCGAGGCGGTCCTGGATACCCTCGGCGGCGAGCTCGATGGTTTTGCTGACGTCGACCGGGCCGAGTTCCAGCTTCATCGCGCCGGCGTCGATGGTGGCGAGATCGAGAATGTTGTTGGTCAGCGCCAGCAGCGCGTTGGTCGATTTGGTGACGTAGTCGAGATATTCGGCCTGCTTCGGCGTCAGCGGCCCGGTCGAGGGATCGCTGAGGAAATGTGCGAAGCCGATGATGGTGGTCAGCGGCGAGCGCAGCTCGTAGGAGACGTGGTGGACGAAATCCACCTTCATCTGGTCGGCGGCCTCCAGCGCCTCGTTGCGCTCGCGCAGCGCGCGCTCAACATTCTCGGTGTCGGTGATGTCCTGGAATGTCAGCATGGTGGCGCCGTCAGGCAGCGGCCGCATCATGCCGTCGAGCACGCTGCCGTCCTTGCGCTCCAGCTTCAGCGGCACGTCGGCGCGGTTCTCGATCGAGGTGATGGCCTCGCGGATCTGCCGCCAGACTTGCGGATCGTCGAACAGCTGGTGGCACCAGCCTTCGACGGTCTGGATATGCGGCTCGTCGCGCATGGCATCGCTCGACAGCTTCCACATCCGGACGAAAGCCGGGTTGAAGAGCTGCGCCTTGCCGTTGCTGCCGAACACCGCGACGCCCTCGGCGAGGCTGTCCAGCGTCTCGCGCTGGACCCGGATCATGCCGTCGAAGCGCCGGGCAAGCTCGAGGCTCTCGGTGACGTCGTCGAACAGATAGGTGACGCCGCCTTCCGGGTTCGGCGTGGTGACGACGGAGAGCGCGCGGCCGTCGGGCAGGTACCAGGTATCTTTCGCGGGCTCGACCGCGCGATAGGCCTCGTGCAGCTTGGCTTTCCAGGCGCGGAAATCCGGCTGCTCCGGCAGCTTGCGCGCGGCGCGGAGCTGGTCGAGCACGCTGGAATCGTCGGGAAGCGCATCGAGGAAGGTGCGGTCGAGGTCCCACAGCCGGCGGTAGGAATCGTTGTAGAAGGCAAGCCGCCGATGGCTGTCGAACACGGCGACACCGGAGGAGAGCTGGTCGAGGGTGCGGCGATGCGCCTCCGCCATCCGCACCAGCGCCGAGCTCAGTGCGTCCGCCTCGCTGGCGTCGATCGCGACGCCGACACTGCTGCTGCCGACATTGACCGCGCGCACGTCATACATGCGCCGTTCGCCGCCGATCACGATCGGCAGCCGCGAGGTGAAATTGGCGGCGTCCTTCAGGCCCCGCTCCATCGCGGTGCGGTCGGCGCTGTCGAGCAGCTCGAGCTTGCGCTCCTGGGCGTCGGCGGCGCTGCTCGCCTCGGTCGCGCGCACATAGGCCGGATTGGCGAAAGTGAGCGCACCGTTCGCGGCCTTGGCCCAGATCGGCCAGGGGGCGGCGGCGGCAAAGCCGCGCAGCATCTCGGTCTCGTCGGAGAGCGCCTTGTAGCGCAGATTGGTCTCGGCCAGGTCGCGGCGCAAACCAGAGAGTTCGCGAATCCTGACAATGGCTTGGCCGCCGATGGCGCGGCCGATCGCCTCCAGCGTATGACCGTGGGCGGTGGTCAGCGTGAGCTGGAAGCCGTCGCCGCGGTCGCGCAATGCATCGACGGCGTGGTCCATCTGCAGCGCCGGTTCCGGCGGCAGCCAGGTTCCGAACGCCAATACGCGCTGCGGCGAGGAGTCGCGCGGCAGGACCATCGAGATATCGCCGGAGATCTGCGCGCGATTGTCGCCGGCCGGCCAGGAGATCAGGATCTGCGGCTCGGCGAACAGCAGCGCACCGAAGCGGTCGGCCTGGAGCTGGAGTTCCCCGATTCGCGCGCGCAGCCGCGCCTCGCTGTTCGCCGTACGCACGCGGGTGCGCATCAGCAGGATCGCGGCCACGACCGAGAAGCCGAGCAAAGCCAGCGCGGTGGCGAGCACCGCGAGTTCCTGCCGGTTGAAGTCCAGCATTATCGAGAGTGTGTCGACGAGGTCGGCCGCCTCAGCCGGCGCAGCCGGCAGCAGCGCCGCGAGGGCGCTCCCGAAAAGGCCGTTGCGCACGAGCGATGTGCACGACAGCAGCGTCCGACGCATCGACACGATCACGCCTGACATAGTTGCCCCAAGACCGCACGAATGTACGCGCTCCGACCCCCGTCGTGCGCGAATCAAACGACAATACCCTCACCGTGACTCCAGCGGTAAGAGTCCAGACCGTGAACGCAAAGGCGGCCCCACAAAAATGCCGGGCGCCGGGTTCCCGTCCACGTCGTTCTCAGGGATGATTCGGCTGGGATTGCCGTGTGTTAGCGCCCGGTTGAGCCGAAGCCGCCGGCGCCGCGATCGGTCGCGGACAATGTTGCTACGGGAACCAGCGCGGCCTGCACCACGGGCGCGATCACCATCTGCGCGATGCGCTCGCCGCGCTTGATCACGAAGGGCGCTGCGCCGTGGTTGATCAGGATCACCTTGATCTCGCCGCGGTAGTCGGCGTCGATCGTGCCCGGCGAGTTCAGCACGGTGACGCCGTGCTTGGCCGCAAGCCCCGAGCGCGGCCGCACCTGCGCTTCAAAGGCTGGCGGCAATGCGATCGCAAGGCCGGTCGGCACCAGCGCATATTGACCGGGTGCGAGCGTCATCGGCTCGCTGTCCGCCACCGCCGCCATCAAATCGAGACCGGCGGCTTCCGCGGTCTGATAGGCCGGCAGCGGCAGGCCTTCGGCATGGGCGAGGCGCTGCAGTTCGACGGTGACCTTCGTGCTCAAGATGCGGACTCCAGGGATTTGCCGGTCACGCTTTTTGCGACATGCGCGACCAGTTCGATGGCGACCTGTTCCTTGGTCATCACCGGCCAGGAATCAACTGTGATCTCGCCGTTGTTCTCAGCATTCTTGCTGATGAGGTGCACTGTGTTGCGGTCGCCACCCATCACGCCGGTGGCGGGCGAGACGTCGTTGGCGACAATCCAGTCGCAGCCCTTGCGGGCGAGCTTCGACTTGGCGTTGTCGATGAGATGCTCGGTCTCGGCGGCAAAGCCGATCACCAGCGGCGGGCGCTTGACGGTCAGCTTCGAGATCGTCGCGAGGATGTCGGGGTTTTCGACCAGCTGAAGCGGCGGCATACCGGCCGAGGTCTTCTTCAGCTTCTGCTCGCCTTCATTGGCGACACGCCAGTCGGCCACCGCGGCGGCAAAGATCGCGATGTCAGCGGGAAGCGCGGCCTGCACCTGCTCCAGCATCTGCCGCGCCGATTCGACGTGCTGGACGGTGACGCCGGCGGGATCGTGGAGATCGACCGGGCCGCTCACCAGGATCACCTCGGCGCCGGCAGCTTGTGCTGCGGCAGCGATGGCAAAGCCCTGCTTGCCGGAGGAGCGGTTGGCGATATAGCGCACCGGATCGATCGGCTCATGCGTGGGACCCGCGGTGATCAGCACGCGCTTGCCGGCGAGCGGGCGCGGCACCGGCGGCCGCAGCAGCCGTTCGGCGGCGGTGGCGATCTCGATCGCCTCCGACATGCGGCCGACGCCGGCTTCACCCGCCTCCGCCATCTCGCCGGAATTGGGTCCGACCAGCACCACGCCGTCGCGCTGGAGCTGCGTGACGTTGCGGCGGGTCGCGGCGTTGTTCCACATCAGCGGGTTCATCGCCGGTGCCAGCAGGATCCTGCGATTGGTCGCGAGCAGAATGGCGCTGGCGAGATCATCAGCGTGGCCGTTGGCCATCTTCGCCATCAGGTCGGCGGTCGCGGGCGCCACCACGATCAGATCGCACTCGCGGGCGAGACGGATGTGACCGGCGTCGAACTCGCTCTGGGGGTCGAACAGATCGGTGTGGACGCGCTCATGCGACAGCGCGCTCACCGCCAGCGGCGTGACGAATTGCTGCGCCGCCTTGGTCAGCACGCAGCGGACCTCGATGCGCCGCTCCTTCAGCCTGCGGATCAGGTCGAGCGACTTGTAGGCCGCGATCCCGCCGCCGATGATCAGGGTGACGCTGGCCTCGGGGACAGCGCCGGTGCGGTGATGTGTGGGGGCAGTGGATGGGCTTGGTGGCGCCGAAAACGGCGTCAGCGGCTCCTCGCGGCCCTCGATCAGGTCCCGCAGGATGACCCGGACCTCTTCCTCGACCGACCTGTGGTTTTTGGCCGAGCGCAGCCGCAGATAGTCTTTGACGGCGTCGTCGAGCTTGCGGATGGTCAGGCTTGCCATGACGCCCCTCCAGCACGGAATGATAGCGATGCTATCACCCGTGTGATTGCAGTGCAATCATAGATTCCGGACGGCGATAAGGATTCCGATGAAGGTGGCGGCGATGATCCAGAGCGCCACGGTGCGCCAGCGGTTCTTGCGGCCCTCGCTGCGCCCCATCGCGGCGATGCTCTCCGGCGACAGCTGGATGCCGTTCCGCGTCATGGCCTCGAGCTGCTCGAGCACCGTGACCGAGCGCTGCACGATGTCGGGCAGGCGCATCAGCACGCGGGCGATCTCGCCGCCACCGGCGAGCGCGCCCTGCACCCGGCCGATCGGGCCGAGATTGCGCTCGATCCATTCGCGCACCACGGGATCGGCGACCTTCCAGATGTCGAGCTTGGGATCGAAGCCGCGCGCCACGCCCTCGACCACGACCATGGTCTTCTGCAGCAGGATCAATTCGGGCCGCGTCGTCATGTCGAACAGGCCGGTGACCTCGAGCAGCAGCGTCAGCAGCCGCGCCATCGAGATCTCCTCGGCGGTGCGGTTGTGGATCGGCTCGCCGATGGCGCGGATGGCCTGCGCGAAATTCTCGACCGAGTGATGCGCGGGCACGTAGCCCGCCTCGAAATGCACCTCGGCGACCCGGCGATAGTCGCGGGTGATGAAGCCGAGCAGGATCTCGGCGAGGAAGCGCCGCTCCTTCATGCCGAGCCGGCCCATGATGCCGAAATCGACCGCGACGAGGCGGCCGGCGTCGTCGAGGAACAGATTGCCCGGATGCATGTCGGCGTGGAAGAAGCCGTCGCGCAGCGCGTGGCGCAAAAAGCTCTGGATCACCTTGCGGCCGAGATCGGGCAGATCGACCCGCGCCTCTGCCAGGCGCTTGTGGTCGTTCAGCGCGATGCCGTCGATCCACTCCATTGTCAGCACGTTGTGCGTGGTGCGGTCCCAGTCCACGGTCGGCACGCGGAAATCAGGATCGTCCTGCGTGTTCTCCGCCATCTCCGACAGCGCGGCCGCTTCCAGCCGCAGGTCCATCTCCATCGCGACCGAGCGCGACATGGTGTTGATGACTTCGACGAGCCGCAGGCGGCGCGCCTCGGCCGAATAGGCTTCGGCCTTGTGCGCGACGAAGAAGAAATCGGAGAGATCCCGGCGGAAGCGCGCGGAGACGTTAGGCCTGAGCACCTTGATCGCGACCGGCTTCCGGATGCCGTCGCGCAGCACCTCGCCGCGATGGACCTGCGCGATCGAGGCGGCGGCGACCGGTGCGCTGAAGCTGACGAACACGTCTTTCAGGGGCCGTTCCAGCGAGGTCGCGATCGCGGCTTCCGCTTCGGCCTGCGAGAACGGCGGCAGGCGATCCTGCAGGCTTTCGAGGTCGCGCGCCATGACGACGCCGACCACGTCGGGGCGCGTGGCGAGGAACTGTCCGAGCTTGAGATAGGCCGGGCCCATCCGGGTCAGCGCACGCGACAGCCGCGGGCCGTATTTAGGGCCGCGCCGTTCGATGAGGCGGGCAAGCTTCAGCGCGAGCTGGCCGGGCGGCGGCACCAGGCTCGGATCGACCGAGCCGAACACGCCCTCGCGCGCAAAGACGAACGCGGCGCGGATCAGGCGCGCAATGTGGGTGAAGGCAGAAATCACAAACGCCAGCCCGAATGCAGTGCGACGATGCCGCCCGACAAGGTCTGCCAGCTGACGCGGGAAAAGCCGGCGTCGCGGATCATGTCGGCGAAGGCATTGGGTTTCGGAAACTTGCGGATCGATTCGACGAGATACCGGTAGGACTCGGCATCGCCCGTGACCATGCGGCCGAGCGGCGGGATCACCTTGAACGAGAACAGGTCGTAGATCTTGTCGAGGCCGGGCATCTCGACGGTCGAGAATTCCAGGCACAGGAAACGGCTGCCGGGCCTGAGCACGCGATAGGCCTCGCGCAGCGCCTTGTCGATCTGCGGCACGTTGCGAATGCCGAACGCGATCGTATATGCATCGAAGCTGCGGTCGGCGAAGGCCAGCGCTTCGGCATTGCCCTCGACGAAATCGACCTGGGTATCGAGATGGCGCTTGGCGGCGCGCTCGCGGCCCACGGCCAGCATGTCGGAATTGATGTCGCAGACGGTGGCATGGAAGCCCGCGCCTGCCGCCTTGGCGGCGCGGAACGAAATGTCGCCGGTGCCGCCGGCAACGTCCAGCAACGCGAACGGCCGGTCGCTTCGGGGCGGGTCGAGCGCGGTGATCATGATGTCCTTCCAGACCCGGTGCAGGCCACCGGACATCAAATCGTTCATCAAATCATAGCGCGACGCCACGCTGTGAAACACATCGTTCACCAGCGTCTGCTTGTCGCCCAGGGGGACGTCCCTGAAGCCAAAATGCGTGGTTTCGCCCGGCCGATCCATTACTCTACTCCACGAGGCGGACCATATCCTGCCCGCCGCAATGGCGCTATCACACCGCCTTCATAAGGTGAATGCCTGACCATGCCTGAATTGCCCGAAGTCGAGACCGTCCGCCGCGGCCTTCAACCCGTCATGGAGGGGGCGAAAATCGTGGTCGCGGAGGCCCGCCGGCCGGACCTGCGCTTTCCGTTCCAGCCGGACTTCGTGGCCCGGCTCCAGGGGCAGGTCGTCACCGGGCTCGGCCGCCGTGCAAAATATCTCATGGCCGATCTCGCCTCCGGCGACGTGCTGCTGATGCATCTGGGCATGTCGGGCTCGTTCCGCGTCATCAAGCCGGACAACGAGGCTGCGCCCGCTGAGTTTCACTATCCGAAAGGCAAGGATTCCACGCACGACCACGTGCTGTTTCGAATGTCCTCGGGCGCCGACATCGTCTTCAACGATCCGCGCCGCTTCGGTTACATGAAAGTGATCGCACGCAACGCGCTCGAAGACGAACCGCTGCTGCGCGACCTCGGCCCCGAGCCGCTCGGTAACGAGTTCGACGCCGCGATGCTGGCAAGGTCCTGCGAAGGCAAGACCACGAGCCTCAAAGCGGCGCTGCTCGACCAGCGCGTGGTCGCAGGCCTCGGCAACATCTATGTTTGCGAGGCGCTGCATCGCTCGCACCTGTCGCCGCGCCGGATCGCCGCGACGCTCGCGACCAAGGGTCGCAAGGGCGTTGGCGGCGGCGAGCCGACCGATCATGCGAAACGATTGGTCAGCGCGATCCACACCGTGCTGAACGATGCCATCAAGGCCGGCGGATCGTCACTGCGCGATCATCGCCAGACCTCGGGCGAGCTCGGCTATTTCCAGCACTCGTTCAAGGTCTATGACCGCGAGGGCGAGACCTGCAACACGCCCGGCTGCGGCGGCACGGTCAAGCGCTTCACCCAGAACGGACGCTCGACGTTCTGGTGCCCGAAATGTCAGAAGTGACGTAGCGCCGTAGCCCGGATGGAGCGCAGCGAAATCCGGGGCCTTCGCGCAACGGATGCAGGTGTTCCGGATTGCGCTGCGCTCCATCCGGGCTGCGAAAGCGAAATCTCGACGTGACAGCCGCGCTGCCGCCGGAGTCACTCCGTCATTGCGAGCGCAGCGAAGCAATCCGGCCGGGCTGGTGGCCGGATTGCTTCGTCGCTGGGGCCCTTCCGGATGGTGAAGGGCCGGCTGCCGTCCGGAGCGATTGCCCCGCTCAGGACGCCAGGATCGTGGTCTCGTCGGCCGCCTGTTCGGCGGCGATGTGCAGCATGCCGTCGGCAGCCGAGATGACCTGGTCGATCAGCACATTGGTGGTGGCTTCGAGTTCGAGGCGGGTCTCGATCCAGCGCCAGAGACCGCGGATCTCGTCAGCCGATTTGCCGTTCGGCGCGAACTCGCTGACGGCGAGGCCCGCGGCGAGCGAATCCTGGTGATCGTTGCGCATCACGATCAGCGGGCGTGCCAGCACCTCAGTGAGATCGAGCGCGGCTTCCTCGGCGAGGGCGACCGCGGCATTGTCGATGCGCTGGCCGCGGATCGGCGTCTGGTTCAGCACGAAGCTGTAGGGCCGCTTCCAGGCGCGCGCGACGCTCAGCGTCGAGACGGTCGCCTCGATGTCGGCGACGCTCGGGCGGGCCGGGATCAGGCAGAGGTCGGAATGGCGGATCGCAGCGGTGGTGGCGGCGCTGAGGCCGGCCGCGGTGTCGACGATCGCGAGCTGGAGGCCGCTGTCGGCCAGCATCTTCAGGCGCGGCTCGATGTTGGCGGCCTGATAGATCGGCTCGACGACGAGGTCGTCATTGTTGCGGCGGCGCTGCCAGTTGGACAGGGTGCCCTGCGGGTCGGTTTCGATCAGGCGGACGGCGAAGCCGGCCTGCTTGGCAGCCAGCGCGAGGCCGATGGCGAGCGTGCTCTTGCCACTGCCACCCTTTTGGGTGGCCAGTACGATCGTATGCATGGGAAGTCGATTCCTTTGGAATGCCTGGGTCTTTGGGGTAACGCCACACGCGAACGTGCATCGCTTCTCGATGCTGAGCTCTTCTCGCTCAGGACGTGCCCTGCCCGGTCCAAAGGGGACCGCGGATGTCCGAATCAACAGCAACGATGATGGCAGAATCGGGAATGCCAGCCAATCCGTACCAACACTGGACCGGTCGTCGCGCGCATGATGTGCTCGCCGCCGTGAATGAGAGGGGCAAGCGGCATGAGCGGCAACTGGCGCGACCGGACGGCGACCACCTTTGAATGCCAGAAGATGCCGGCGGTCTCGAGCCGCGGCATGGTGGTGAGCAACCATCCGCTGGCCTCCAGCGCCGGCGCCGAGATGCTGGCCGCCGGCGGCAACGCCATCGACGCCGCGATCGCAACCCTGTTCACGCTGACGGTGGTCGAGCCGATGATGGTCGGCATCATCGGCGGTGGCATGGCGCATATCCGCCTCGCCGACGGCAGCCACCGCTTCATCGACGGCCAAAGCACCGTACCCGCGGCAGTGCGTGACACCACCTACACCTCGAAGCCGGGCTCGGCCCATGACGTGTTCGACACCGTCGGCAACGAGAACCTCAATGGTCCGAAAGCGGTGGCTACACCGGGTTCGCTGAAAGCCTGGTGCGAGACGCTGCGCCGGTTCGGCACCATGCCGCTGGCCGACGTCATGCAGCCCGCGATCAAGCACGCCGCCCGCGGCTATGCGGCGACGCCTTACCTGCACGAATGCATCAGCGAGAGCGCCGCCGAGATGCGCAAGGACAAGCCGATCGCGGCGATCTTCTTACCAAACGGCGAGCCGCTGAAGGTCGGCGAGCGCGTGGTGCAGGCCGAATATGCCGAGACGCTGCGCTATATCGCCGATCATGGCGAACAGGCGCTCTACGAGGGGCCACTCGGCGACATCCTCGCCGACTACCTGGAGAAGACCGGCGGCTTCATCCGCCGTAATGATCTGACGAGCTATAAGACCGTCGAGCGCCAGCCGATCCGCGCCGACTATCGCGGCTGGACCATTTTCGGCCCGCCGCCGCCTGCGGCGTCCGGCGTGCACATCGCGCAGATGCTGAACATTCTGGAGGGCTACGACATCGGCGGCCTCGGCTTCGGTACGTCAGAGACCATCCACTACCTCGCCGAAGTCCTGAAAATCGCCTTCGCTGACCGCGCCGCGGCCAGCGGCGATCCTGATTATGTCGGCGTGCCCGTGGAGAAGCTGACCTCGAAGGCCTATGCCGAGGAACGCCGCCGCGCCATCGATCCGGCGCGTGCGCAGGCTTTTGGTGCCGGCGTGACGCAGCTCGAAAGCGCGCATACCACGCACATGACCGCGGCAGACAGCTTCGGCAACGTGGTCGCGACCACGCAGACCATCAACAATCTGTTCGGCGCCAAGATCATGATCCCGGGCCTGGGCGCGATCGCCAACAATTACATGAACCTGTTCGATCCGCGTCCCGGCCACGCGCTCTCGCTCGCGCCGGGCAAGCGTGTGACGACCTCGATGTCGCCGATGATGGCGCTGCGTGACGGCAAGCTGCGCTACGCACTCGGCCTGCCCGGAGGCAAGCGCATCTTCCCGAGCGCGATGCAGGCGCTGGTCAATCTGATCGACCACGGCATGAGCCTGCAGGAGGCCGTCGAGGCGCCGCGGGTCTGGACCGAAGGCAATGCGCTCGAGGTCGAGCAGAAAGTGCCGGAGAGTGTGCGTCTGAAGCTCGCGGCGCTCGGCCACAAGGTGCAGCCGGTTGCGACGGTCGCCGGCGGCATGAACGGCATCGCGTTCAACGACGACGGCACCATGACTGGCGCCGCCTGCTGGCGCGCGGATGGTACGCCGGTCGGGATCTCGGGTGGTCTTGCGAAGAGCGGGATTCGATTTAGGCTGAGCTAGGTCTCGTGCCCCGGACGCAGCGCATCACGCAATGGTGCGCTGCTGAGCCGGGGCGCAGAAGGCCGCTAGCACGGAGCCTGAGGGTGCATGGGTCCCGGCTCTGCGCAGCAACGCTCGTGCGTTGCTGCGCGTCCGGGACACGAGAGTTATTTCCGCACGCAGATCACGCGCACGACGGCGGACTTCGCGTCGGTCGACGTACCATTCGCGGTGACGGCGTTCGCCTTCAGGAAATCGCGGACTGTTCCCGCGGAAACCATCACCGCTTGTGATGCCGGCACCGACGTCGCGGGCCCTGCGACCACCGTCGGTTTCAACAGTGCGATGCCGGCGAACTTGCCATCGCTATCGATGGCCGGGCTGCCGGAGAAGCCGACGGCGGGTGGAGGGGACAGCGCGGAATCGCTTGATGTGACCGGCGCAAGCGCGCCTTTGGCGCTCGATACGCCCGCCGCGCCGCCCTGGCTTTGCGGATCGGCGATACCGATGACATCGACACTCGCTTTCGCGGCTCCGCCGGCGAGGCTGAGTGGCTTCAATCCGCGCGCGCCGTAGATGTGCAGCAGTGCGAGATCGTGCTCCTTGTCTTCGGCGAGGCGGTCGGCGCTGCCATGGCCTGCGATGGTGATCGCGAGGCAGCTATCGGTGACGAGTCGGTCGGTGACGATCGCGCCATCGTCGCTGACGACAACGCCGGTGCCGTATTCGACGGTCTTGCGCGGCGGCGGTCCGGCTTGCGGCCCCGTTGGAAACGCATTGAACGCGCTCGACATCGCGATCACGACCGGCTCGACCGTGTTCTCGGTCGCCTGGTCGTAGAGGATCGTCATGATGCGGACCTCGTCGCCCCTAAAGGTGCCGCGCACGTAAAACTTCTTCAGGCCCTGCAATCCCGACAGCACGAAGAAATCGGGCTTCACCACGGTGTAGTCGACCTTGCGCCCCGCCGGCTCCTTCTTCTCGGCGTCCGCGAGCTTTGCTGTGGTCGGGTTCGTCTCCTTGCGGCGGCTGAGCAATATCTGCACGGTTCCGGTCGGCGAGGTCCATTTCGAGCCGTTGGCGTCGGTCACCTGCTGCGGCACCAGCTTTGAGGGAATGCCGAGCCGCGCGCCGCTGGTCATTTCGGTCACGATCCTCCAGCCGACGCCGTCCTGCTTGCGCCGCGCGATCTCGGCGAGCGCGGCGCGCTCCTGCGGATTGAGCACGCCGGTCGGCTTGCCGCCCTTGTTCTTCTGGTATTCCTTGATGGCGTTGACCATGCGCTCGCTGACGTCGCCGGTGATGGCGCCGTTATATTCGCCGACCCAGGCGAGGTCGGACTGGAGCGACAGCCGCTCGGCCAGCGCCATCGCATTGGCCGTTTCCGACGCCGTTTGCAGGGCAGGCGGCTGGATCGGCACGGTCTGGACCGTCTTCGGCTTGGTGCCCGGGACCTGCGAATTCGTCATCTGGGCGTTCGCGCCCGTGGCGGACGCCAACATCAGTGTTGCCGCAAGCATCGATCTCATGACAAATCCAGCCAGCCCATTGAACGTGCTGCCATTGAAGCACATCTCGTTGGTCGCGAACAATGTTGGGGTGGTTCAGGAGTAAGAGAAGGTGCTGAGCCCGGACGAACTCGAACGCTATGCCCGCCACATCGTGCTGCGCGATGTCGGTGGTCCCGGCCAGGCTGCGCTGAAAAAGGGCTCCGTGCTGGTGATCGGTGCCGGCGGGCTCGGCGCGCCCGCGCTGATGTATCTCGCCGCCGCCGGTATCGGCACGCTCGGCGTGGTCGATGACGACGTGGTGTCACTGTCGAACCTGCAGCGCCAAGTCATCCACACCACGCCTGACATCGGCCGGCACAAAGTCGAGAGCGCGGCGGAGCGGATCGCGGCGCTCAATCCGCATGTGCGATTCGTCGGGCACGCCACTTGGCTCAATGCCGACAATGCGCTGAGCCTGATCGGCGACTACGATCTCGTGCTCGACGGCTCCGACAATTTCTCGACGCGCTATCTGGTCTCCGACGCCTGCTTCTTCGCGAAGCGGCCGCTGATCACCGCGGCGCTCGGCACCTTCGACGGCTCGCTCACCACCATCCGAGCGCACGAGACCAACGAGAAGGGCGAGTTCAATCCGACCTACCGCTGCCTGTTTCCGGAGGCGCCGCCGCCCGGTACGGTGCCAGCCTGCGCCGAGGCCGGCGTCATGGGCGCGCTCGCCGGCGTGCTCGGCTCGATGATGGCGCTGGAAGCGATCCGCGAGATCGTCGGGTTCGGCGACGGCCTCGTCGGCCGTCTCCTGATGATCGATGCGCGCGCGATGCGCTTCGAGACGCTGCGTTACGCGCGCGATCCCGCCAATCCGCTCAATGGCGACGGGCCTGTGACCGCCGATCTCAGCGCCCATCGCAAGTGATTGCCGTCGTTACCGCGTCGCCGGCTTCTCGCTGTCGAGATGTGCCATCTGCTCGGCCGCGTAGCGCGTGCCGGCGGCAACGTTGGGCGGAAACGCCTTGGCCAGCGCTGCGAGATGAACCTGCGTCAGCGTCACCTTGGTCGCGCCGAGCGCTTCGGTGAGACGAGTGCGGGTGCGCGCTCCAACCAGCGGCACGATCGCTTGGCCGTACTCTTGGCCCTGCGCGGCGACCCAGGCGATTGCGACTTGCGCCGGCGTTGCGCCGATCTCGGTAGCGATCGCGCGCAGCTGCTCCACCAGCGCGAGATTGGCGTCGAGATTCGATCCCTGGAAGCGCGGTGTCATCAGCCGGTAGTCGCGGCCGGCCTTGCCTGAGTCCTTCGACCAATGGCCGCTGATCAGGCCGCGCGCCAGCACGCCATAAGCGGTGATGGCGATACCGAGCTCGCGGCAGGTCTTCAGGATGTCGCGCTCGATGCCGCGTTCGATCAGCGAATATTCGATCTGGAGATCGGCAATCGGATGCACCGCGTGCGCGCGACGGATGGTGTCGGAGCCGACCTCAGACAGGCCGATATGCTTGACGTAGCCGGCCCTCACCAACTCGGCGATGCCGCCGATCGTCTCCTCGATGGGAATGCTGGGATCGAGCCGCGCCGGGCGATAGACGTCGACATAGTCGGTGCCGAGCCGCTGCAGCGAAAAAGCCAGGAAGTTCTTGGTCGCTGCGGGCCTGGTGTCCATGCCGGCGAATTCGCCGGCGGGACCGCGCAGCGCGCCATACTTGACGCTGATCTGCACCTTTTCGCGCGGGACATTCTGCAGCGCTTCGCGCACCAGCAACTCGTTGTGGCCCATGGCGTAGAAGTCGCCGGTGTCGAGCAGCGTGATGCCGGCATCGAGCGCCGCATGCACCGTGGCGATGGCCTCGCCGCGGTCGGCGGGGCCGTAGACCTCGGACATGCCCATGCAGCCGAGGCCGAGGGCGGAGACGGTGGGGCCGGTTGAACCGAGTTTGCGCTGTTCCACGATGGCTTTCCTCGTAATGGGCGGCTGATGGCGCCGCGTGACGAGGCCAGATATGCGCCTGCTCCATTACCCCGATAAGCTGGACAATCCAGAATAGCTTGTTCACATTGGTGAACAATGGCCGAGCCCGACCTGCGCGATCTCGATGTTTTCGTGGCGGTTGCCCGCACCCGCAATTTTCGCCGTGCGGCGATTGAAATTCGCGTGTCCGTGTCGAGCCTTAGCCAGCGCCTGCGCGACCTGGAGGAGCGCCTCGGCGTCCGCCTGATGAACCGGACCACCCGCAGCGTCGCGCTGACCGAGGCGGGTGAGCTGCTGCTCTCACGGCTCGCCCCGGCGCTGCGCGATGTCGGCGACGCGCTGGACCAGGTGCGGGGCCTGCGCGAGGTCGCCTCGGGCCGGTTGCGCATCAACGCGCCGCCGCCGGCGGTCGATCTCGTGCTGGCGCCGATGGTCGGCCCGTTTCTTAGCGTCCATCCGCAGGTCGATCTCGACATTGTCTCCGAGAGCGGCTTCGTCGACATCGTGAGTGGGGGCTATGATGCCGGGGTGCGCTATGGCGAGCATCTCGCACAGGACATGGTGGCGATCCCGCTGAGCGGCCCGCAGCGTTACGTCGTCGTTGCTTCGCCCGATTACATCGCGCGCCGCGGCAGGCCACGCCATCCGAAGGATCTGCTCGAGCATGATTGCATCCGCCCCCGCTACTCGAGCGGCGTCATGCATGATCTCGAGTTCGAGAAGGCGGGCCAGGTCGTGAAGGTCGATCCGCCGGCAAAGCTGATCTCGACCAACATGAACCTTGCCATGCGCGCTGCGCTCGACGGCGCCGGTATCTGGGCGACGCTCGATGGCTATGTCGGCGACGCCGTGAAATCCGGCGCGCTGGTCAGCCTGATGGAAGATTGGTGCGAGCCGTTTCCGGGCCCGTTCCTGTATTACCCGAGCCGGCGCCAGACGCCGCCGGCGCTGCGCGCCTTCATCGATTTCGTCGCAGACTGGCGGAAGCGCGAAACGCGCGGCAAGTAAGCCTCAGAGCATGCTCGGCAGCACGCGATCCGGCGGCTTGTGGGCGTCGAGGAAGGTGCGGATGTTGATGATCACCTTCTCGCCCATCTCGACGCGGCCTTCGATCGTGGCCGAGCCCATATGCGGCAGCAGCGTCACCTTGCCGGCCTTGGCGAGCCGCACCAGCTTCGGGTTGACCGCGGGCTCGTGCTCGTAGACGTCGAGGCCGGCGCCGCCGATCTCGCCGCCTTCGATCAGCTTGATCAGCGTGTCTTCGTCAGTGACCTCGCCCCGCGCGGTGTTGACGATGTAGGCGTCCTTGCGGATCAGCTTCAGCCGCCGCGCCGAGAGCAAATGATAGGTCGCCGGCGTGTGCGGACAGTTCACCGAGATGATGTCCATCCGCGCCAGCATCTGGTCGAGGCTTTCCCAATAGGTGGCGCCAAGCTCCTCGGCGATCTTCGGCGCGACGGGACGGCGGTTGTGATAGTGGATCTGCAGGCCGAAGGCGCGGGCGCGGCGCGCCACCGCCTGACCGATGCGGCCCATGCCGATGATGCCGAGGCGCTTGCCGCCGATGCGGTGGCCGAGCATCCAGGTCGGCGACCAGCCGGGCCAGGGTTTTCCTTCGGTCAGGATCGAGGCGCCTTCGATCATCCGGCGCGGCACGGCCAGGATCAGTGCCATGGTCATGTCGGCGGTGTCTTCGGTCAGCACCTTCGGCGTGTTGGTGACGGTGATGCCGCGGGCATGCGCGGCCTCGACGTCGATATTGTCGACGCCGTTGCCGAAATTGGCGATCAGGCGGAGCTTGCACTCGGGCTGATTGACGATGTCGGCGGTGATGTGGTCGGTGACCGTCGGAACCAGCACGTCGGCGGTGCGCGCGGCTTCCGCGAGCTGATCGGCCGACATCGGTGTGTCCTCGAGATTGATCCGCGCGTCGAACAGCTCGCGCATCCGCGTCTCGATCGAATCCGGCAGCTTGCGCGTCACGACGACGAGGGGCTTTTTCTTCACCGACATGTCCTGCTCTCATGAAGCGTCGCAGGCCGCCTCTGTCGCCAAAGGCGGGCTGTTCAGGCCTCATTAACCCGGTTGTTCGACACTGCCCGTGCCGTGTCGTCCCCGGCGTTTCCTTCAAGCTCCCCGACATTTCCACCCGGAAAATCGGGGCAAACTGGTTGTTCTCGTGCTCGTCCTCTCTAGCAGAAGGCAGGGCCAAGACAAGAACCACGGGCCAGGCTTGCGGAACACCCGCGTGGGGCGGGTCAGGGACCGATATGGCAGGGTTTTGCAATTTGGGGTGAGGACCCGGTTGGGGTCCTCGACAGGAGACGGGTTGATGGCGTTGGGGCGTTTTTGTTCGGTGATGGCGCTCGTTTGCACCTGGTTGAGCGCCTCGGTCAGCCCCGGGCACTCGGCCAAGGACACCACCCCCCAGAGCGCGAGCGGCTTGCCCGTGCCGCGCTACGTCAGCCTCAAGTCGGATCACGTCAACGTCCGCGCCGGTCCCACCAAGGACAATGACGTGGCCTGGGTCTACACTCGCGCCGGCCTGCCGGTCGAAATCACCGCCGAGTTCGAGAACTGGCGCCGGGTGCGCGATTCCGAGGGCGCCGAAGGCTGGGTCTATCACTCGCTGCTGTCGGGCCGCCGCACTGCGGTCGTCACGATGAAGCACAAGGACGATCTCGCGCCGATCTACGACCGTGCCGATCCCGACAGCGCGGTTGCGGCCAGGCTCCAGGCCGGTGTCGTCACGACGGTCAAGAAGTGCACGGCAAACTGGTGCCGCGTCACCGGCAACGGCTTTGACGGCTGGATCCAGCAGGAACGCCTCTGGGGCGTCTACTCGGACGAGCAGGTCAATTGACGGCCTGAAACGACAATGGCCGGGACATAGGCGAGCGCAAGCGACGCCGTCCTTCGGACGGCTATGCCCGGCCATGACGGCAAATTCAGCAGCTTGGATCGATCTCAGCGCTTCTTGCGCAGGCGCACGACCATGTCGATGCGAGCGATCTCGTAACCCTCCGGCACCTCCGGCATCTTGGACAGCGCCAGATGCGGGTCCTCGATGTCGACCAGCTCGTGGCTGTTCTCGAGGTAGTAGTGGTGGTGGGTGGTGACATTGGTGTCGAAATAGGTCTTGGTGCCGTCGACGCTGACCTGACGCAGCAGGCCGGCATCGGTGAGCTGGTTCAGCGTGTTGTAGACGGTCGCCAGAGACACCGGAACCTTGGCGAGCGTGGCTTCCTCATAGAGCATTTCAGCCGTGAGGTGGCGCGCACCCTTGCCGAACAGGAGCCAGCCCAGCGCCATCCGCTGACGCGTCGGACGGAGCCCGGCGGACTGGAGCATTTCGTTGACGTCGTGCCAGGGGCAGCCCGTCAGGGCCGGCTGGCGGCCGGACAGAAGGGCCGCGGTATGGACGTCGTCGTCGTGATGGGGCGCGGTATTCTCGCTCATTTCCAGATTTCGGGCACGCGTGAACAATATCTCCCATCAATATAAGAACAGAAAGATGCAGATGCAAGTTTCTCGCAACTAGAGAGGTTCTAATCAGCTCTGGAACCGGGGCGAGAAGCCCGTCATTTTACCTTCATGAGAGCGCTTTGCCACCGAAATAGCCTGTGTTAGAGAGCCCGCGGTTCCGCTTAGCCGATTTTGGCGCAGCCGGGCATGGAGGCTCGTCTGCAGTCCATCCGGGGCTTGCGGGAGTTGCGCCTGACAATGGCAATTGGCGCTGCTCTCCGACCGGGACGGGGCCCATTTTCGCCAAAGAACGCCGCTCAATCGGCATTTGAACAGAGGCACGTGCATGCTGAACAGGCGCAACGGTTACGAATACGAAGATCTGCTGGCATGTGCCCGCGGCGAGATGTTCGGTCCGGGCAATGCCCAGCTGCCGCTGCCGCCGATGCTCATGTTCGACCGCATCACGGAAATCAGCGACAATGGCGGCGAGTTCGGCAAGGGCGTGGTGCGCGCCGAGCTCGACGTGAAGCCGGACCTCTGGTTCTTCGGCTGCCACTTCAAGAACGATCCGGTGATGCCCGGCTGCCTCGGCCTCGACGCGCTGTGGCAAATGGTCGGCTTTTATCTGGGCTGGACCGGGGGCGAAGGTCGCGGCCGCGCGCTCGGCTTGAACGAATTAAAGTTCAGCGGCCAGGTGCTGCCCGAGGCCCGCAAGGTTGTGTACAACGTCGATATCAAACGCGTGATGCGTTCAAAGCTCGTGCTCGGCATCGCCGATGGGTGGCTTTCGGTCGATGACCAGATTATTTATCGCGCGAAGGATCTGAAGGTCGGCCTGTTCAAGCAGGGCACGAGCCTGGGCTAAGGCGCATCACCAAGAATGACAACGATTTAGGCGAGGCTGTCATGAGGCGGGTTGTGGTCACCGGGATGGGCATCGTCTCGTCCATCGGAAACAACACCCAGGAGGTGCTTGCGAGCCTTCACGAGGCGAAGTCGGGCATTTCGCGGGCTGAGAAATATGCCGAGCTCGGCTTCCGTTCGCAGGTGCAAGGTGCGCCGACGCTCGATCCCTCGACGGTCGTCGACCGCCGCGCGATGCGTTTCCTCGGCCAGGGCGCCGCGTGGAATCACGTCGCGATGGAGCAGGCGATCCAGGATTCCGGCCTGAGCCCTGAGGAAGTTTCCAACATCCGCACCGGCATCATCATGGGCTCCGGCGGCCCCTCGGCGCGCACCATCGTCGAATCCGCCGACATTACCCGCACCAAGGGACCGAAGCGCGTCGGACCGTTTGCGGTGCCGAAGGCGATGTCCTCCACGGCCTCCGCGACGCTCGCGACCTGGTTCAAGATCAAGGGCGTGAACTATTCGATCTCCTCGGCCTGCGCGACCTCGAACCACTGCGTCGGCAACGCCTATGAGACGATCCAGATCGGCAAGCAGGACGTCGTCTTCGCCGGCGGCTGCGAGGAGCTGGACTGGTCGCTGTCGGTGCTGTTCGACGCGATGGGCGCGATGTCCTCGAAGTACAACGACACGCCCGCCACCGCCTCGCGTCCCTACGACGTCAACCGCGACGGCTTCGTCATTGCCGGCGGCGCCGGTGTGCTGGTGCTGGAAGAGCTCGAGCATGCCAAGGCGCGCGGCGCGCGCATCTACGGCGAGATCGTCGGCTACGGCGCGACGTCGGACGGCTACGACATGGTCGCGCCGTCGGGTGAAGGCGCCGAGCGCTGCATGCGCATGGCGTTGTCGACGGTGAAGACCAAGGTCGACTACATCAATCCGCACGCGACCTCGACGCCGGCCGGCGACCCGCCGGAGATCGACGCGCTCCGTCGCGTGTTCGGACGCGGCGAGAAGTGCCCGCCGATCTCGGCGACCAAGGCGCTGACCGGCCATTCGCTCGGTGCGACCGGCGTGCAGGAGGCGATCTACTCGCTGCTGATGATGAACAACGGCTTCATCTGCGAAAGCGCGCACATCCAGGAGCTCGATCCTGTCTTCGCCGACATGCCGATCGTGCGCAAGCGCATCGACAACGTCAAAATCGGCACCGTGCTGTCGAACTCGTTCGGCTTCGGCGGCACCAACGCCACGCTGGTGTTCAGCCGGCTGGATGCGTGACGTCTTTGCGGACGCATAGGTGATTTCTCGTCATGGCCGGGCTTGTCCCGGCCATCCACGTCTTGGCCTCTGGTTTCGAAGGGCGTGGATGCCCGGGACGTAGGCGAGCGAAGCGACGCCGTTCTTCGAACGGCTATGCCCGGGCATGACGAAAACGGAAAGCGATCGGTAGGATGCAGGATTTGATGAAAGGCAAGCGCGGTCTGATTATGGGCATCGCCAATGATCATTCGATCGCCTGGGGCATGGCGAGGACACTGCATGCCCAAGGTGCCGAGCTTGCCTTCACCTTCCAGGGCGACGCCCTCGGCAAGCGCGTCAAGCCGCTGGCGGAATCGCTCGGTGTCGATCTGGTGCTGCCTTGCGACGTCGAGGACATTGCCAGCGTCGACGCCACGTTCGACGTCCTGCGCGAAAAATGGGGCAAGCTCGACTTCGTCATCCACGCGATCGGCTTTGCCGACAAGAACGAGCTGAAGGGCCGTTACGCCGACACCAGCCGCGAGAATTTTTCGCGCACCATGGTGATTTCCTGCTTCTCCTTCACGGAGGTCGCCAAGCGTGCCGCCGAGCTGATGACCGAAGGCGGCAGCATGATCACGCTGACCTTCGGCGCCTCCGAGCGCGCGATGCCGAACTACAACGTGATGGGCGTGGCCAAGGCGGCGCTGGAAGCCTCTGTGCGCTATCTCGCCTCCGATTTCGGACCGCGCGGCATCCGCGTCAACGCGATCTCCGCCGGTCCCATCCGTACACTCGCCGGATCCGGCATCGGCGAGGCGCGCGCGATGTTCGCCTACATGCAAAAACATTCGCCGCTCCGCCGCGGCGTCACGCTCGACGAGCTCGGCGGCTCGGCGCTGTATCTGCTGTCGGATCTCTCCGGCGGCGTGACCGGGGAGATTCACTATGTCGATTCCGGCTACAACATCGTCCTGATGCCGAGGCCTGACGACCTGAAGGCGGAATAGGCGACGGCGCCGTAGGGTGGGCAAAGCGGAGCGTGCCCACCATCTCTCAATAATCGCGACCGAGTGGTGGGCACGGCGCGTTGCGCCTTTGTCCACCCGACGAGAGCGGCCTCACCCCGCCGCAATCTTCTCGGCGCGCTGGAATGCCGGCCGCGCCATGCAGCGCGTGATATAGGCATCGAAGGCCGGGCGCGACGGCACCATCTTGAACAGGCGCACCGCAAAGTTCAGGCCCGAGCCGACGGTGATGTCGGCGGCCGAAAATTCCTCGCCGAGGATCCACGGACCCTTCTCGAGCGCGGCTTCCAGCACGTCGAACACCTGCGTCGCACTGCCCCAGGCCGCGGTCGAGCTCGGCACCTCGATCTTGGTGAAGATCTGGATGATCGCGGGCTCGATACAGCTCGGCGAGAAGAACAGCCATTGCAGATAGCGCGCGCGTCGCGGATCGGTTACGGCAGGCGCCAGCTTCGTCTCGGGATAGCGGTCGGCGACATAGGCGCAGATCGCGGCGGCTTCGCCGAGCGCAGCATCGCCGTCGCTGAGTGCCGGCACCTTGCCCATCGGATTGACCTTCAAGAAGTCCGGCGCCTTCTGCGCGCCGGTCGAGATGTCGGTCAGCACGCGCTCATAGGGCAGGCCGCTCTCCTCCATCAGCCAGAGCGTCGAGAACGAGCGCGAGCGGGGCGACCAATAGAGCTTGATCATGGCGGGAACCTTTCACCGGCGGACTGCCAACAGCGCGCAATTCATGGCGCGTTTGCGGTGCGTTCGCAACGCACCACGCCTAGAGCGAAGGGCCGTTCTGCGAGCGATATCTTGGTCAACGCGACGAAGGCGATGTCGCACGTTGCAACAGAGCCGGAAGCGTCTTGTCGAGGCTCTTGATGAGCATCGTTCGCACGCCGTCGCGCAGCACCGTATTTTTGACCACTTCCGCCGGCTTTTCGGGAAACATCGCAGCATCCAACTGCATCGAGGGGCCGCCGAGAAAATTGTGCGTCATGCGCTCGATATAGGTATCCTCGGTCATCAAGGCCGGCGCCTCCTTGATCAGCTCGAAAGTCCGGCCGTCATAGA
This sequence comes from Bradyrhizobium sp. 18BD, assembly GCF_054185225.1. NCBI lineage: Bacteria > Pseudomonadati > Pseudomonadota > Alphaproteobacteria > Hyphomicrobiales > Nitrobacteraceae > Bradyrhizobium > Bradyrhizobium sp. 18BD. The sequence goes on from NZ_JAVAYL010000023.1 coordinate 91,204, forward strand.
TCCGAATGAGCATCATGGCGAAGAGATGCACGGCCCCGCCATAGGGGTATTGTGAGATGCCGATACCGTATTCCCGGTGCGTTCCGCCGTGCCGGTGGACGACGATGTAGCGATCACAGCGGATCTTTGGCGCTAGAAAATTGAACAAAGCCCTTCACGTCGGCTTCGGCCCGATAGAACCATGGATTCTGCTTCTGTCGGCCCCCGGACCTGAGTTCCTCCAGCGTGTAGGGAATCCTGCGTACGGAAATGCCGGGTGCAGAGGCACGAACGCGGGAGACGACAAGGTCGTCGAGCGCCCACGCCGCGACCGAAGTGCGCGTGTACTTGTCGAGAAACTTTAGGGGACCGAATTTCTCGACCGTGAACAGGTCGCCTGCGATCGGAATCACGCCGATCTGACAAGGGCCCGCTTCTGCGGGCGCACGTGGAGCGACAGCCGGCTTCTTCGCGGCCGGTCTGACCGCCTCCGGTCTTGGCGCAGGCTGCACATGTCCGCCGCTCGGGGATAGCAGCACATATGAGACCATTGCGATAACGGCGAGAATATTCATTGTCGCACGCCAACGCGTCTCATTGCGCAAAATACGGCGGCAGAATCTTGTCCAGCCGTTTCGTCAGAAAGTCACGGGTGGTATCGCGCAAGACGGTGTTGTTGGCAGCGTCCGCCGCCGTCTCCGGGAAGGTGGACTTGTCCACTTTCCGCAGGAATTCATTGTCGACGAAGTTGTCGGCCAGATGCTTCATGACACCCTCGAATGTCACGGCGGGCCCCTTCCTGATCTCGAACGTCTGGCCGTCGACCACGATCACGCCGACATAGACGAAGACATAGGCGTAAGAGATCATGCCGACGCCCCGGCTGAAGATGCCGACGCCGTTGAGAGACTGATTGGTCCCGTCCAGCTGTCCTTCGCTGCGCATGACAACGACATAGCGTTCGCAACCGGCATTGCCTGCGATCTCCCGGACCAGGTTCGACAGCTCTTCGCGCTGGTTGCGAAACAGGCCGCCCGTCGGGTGATAATAGGAATCGAAGGCGCTCTTGCTGTAGGGGATCCGTCGCACCGGTGTCGTCCCGGCGGCCGCACGGACCCGCGCAAAAGTGAGGTCGTCGAGACCCCATGACACCGGCACTTCCGCGTAATCGTTCCCGAACACAGTGAGGCCGATCTTCTGGACGACGAAAAGGTCCTGCGTCGCCGCGATCACGCCAATGCCGCATGGGCCGGTGCTTGCGGGCTCCGCGGGCTTGGCTGCGGTCTTCGGCTTCGTCGTTGGTTTCTTGGCAGCCGGTTTTGCCTGTGGTGGGGACTGAGCCGCTGGAGTCGTGGTTGCAGGCGGAGCTTGCGCCGCTGCTGGAGCCAGGAAAGACAGCAGGACGAGCACTGAGGCAGCAGATCGAAACATGGATTCCAGGGGATCAGAAGCAGGAGATCATCGAAGGTCCACACTAGGTGGGGATGGTGACAACCACAAGCTGCGCCCGAAAGTCGCCGTCTATCCGAAGGGCGGCTGCCGCTTCCACCGGTAGCATTTCATCATGAAGCCGGTCGCCGGATTCACCACCTCGGTCTCGAACACAAAACCCTCGCGCTCGTACCAGCGCCAGGCCTTCTCGTTCTCGCGCACACAGCGCAGTTCGATCTCGTCGGGTAATTGCGTGCGCGTGAAGGCGAGCAATTGCCGGCCGAGCGACTGCCCCTGATAGGCGGGCGCGACGAAGAGCATGTCGAGATAGCGCTTCGGCAGATGCAGCGCCAGCATGGCGGCGATGGTGCCGTTGTCATCGGCAACGTAGAGAGTCCAGCCGTCCTCGATCTCGCGCCTAATACGCGCGCGCAAATTCGCCAGCAGGAAGTTGCTCGCCTCGGCAAGCCCGGTCGACACCCAGCTCTCCATCCAGATGCGGGCGATCTCGTCATACTCGTCCGGGCGGGAGAGGCGGATGATGGGTTGCGGCATCGAATCGTCAGGCCCGCTGGCTGCGCACGGACTGCCGTGCGCGCACCTTGCCGGCCGACAGGCACACCACCTCGGAAATCTGCAGCAGCTGCCGTGCCAGCGGGCTGGTCTTGCGCCAGACCATGCCGATGGTGCGCGAGGGCTCGGGGTCGCGGAAGCGCGTCAACGAAACCGAGGCCGATCGCGTCTCCACCGCCACCGCCATCTCGGGGATCAAGGTGACGCCGATGCCGGCGCTGACCATCTGCACCAGCGTCGACAGCGAGTTCGCATCCAGCATCTCGCGCGGCGGCGCCGACTGCATGTTGCAGAACGACAGCGCCTGATCGCGGAAGCAGTGGCCCTCCTCGAGCAGCAGCAGCCGCATCTCCCGCATCATCTCCCGCGACGGGGCCGGCGTTCCCTCGTCGGCGCCGGGCCGCACCAGCAGGAATTTTTCCTCGAACAGGGCGACCTCGGTGAGCGAGGGCTCCGACACCGGCAGCGCGACGATGGCGGTGTCGAGCCGGCCCTCGACCAGCTCCTGGATCAGCCGTGGCGTCATCGTCTCGCGCACGCGGATGTCGAGCTCCGGGTGCATGCGGGTGAGATTCTTGGTGATCTTGGGCAGCAGGTATGGCGCGATCGTCGGGATCATGCCGATGCGCAGGCGGCCGGCGAAGCGATCCTGCGAGGCCCGGGCGAAATCGCCGAGCTCGTCGACGGAGCGCAGGATGTCGCGGACGCGCTGGGCGAGTTCCTCGCCGAACCGGGTCAGCGTCACCTGCCGCGCGCTGCGTTCCAGCAGCAGGCCACCGAGCGTCCCCTCCAGTTCCTTGATCTGCATCGACAGCGCCGGTTGCGAGATCGAACAGGATTCAGCCGCGCGGCCAAAATGACCATGGCGCGCCAGCGCATCGAAGTACCGGAGCTGGCGCAGCGTCAGATTGATCATAAGAAAATCCTATCGCAGCGATCATTAAAGTCAACTTCACCTGATAGGACGCGGCGCTTAGAGTGGCTCTACCTGGTCAAAGGCGCCGTCGGACGCCACCAGAGGAGGTAATCATGGACGACACTTCGAAGTGCCCGTTTTCGGGCGGAAAACCCACGCGCGTGAACCGCGACTGGTGGCCCACCCAGCTCAGCATCGAGATGCTGCACAAGAATTCCGACCTGTCCGATCCGATGGGCAAGGAATTCGACTACGCCAAGGAATTCAAGACGCTCGACCTGAACGCGGTCGTCAAGGATCTCACCGCTCTGATGACGGATTCGCAGGAGTGGTGGCCCGCCGATTTCGGTCACTACGGCGGCCTCATGATCCGCATGGCCTGGCACAGCGCGGGCACCTATCGCATCACGGACGGCCGCGGTGGCGCCGGCGCCGGTCAGCAGCGTTTCGCGCCGCTCAACAGCTGGCCCGACAACGCCAATCTCGACAAGGCACGCCGCCTGCTCTGGCCGATCAAGCAGAAATACGGCCGCAAGATCTCCTGGGCCGATTTGATGGTGCTCGCCGGCAACGTCGCCTTGGAGTCGATGGGCTTCAAGACCTTCGGTTTCGCCGGCGGCCGCGCCGACGTCTGGGAGCCGGAAGAGCTCTATTGGGGTCCGGAAGGCACCTGGCTCGGTGACGAGCGCTACAGCGGTGAGCGCCAGCTCGCCGAGCCGCTCGGCGCGGTGCAGATGGGCCTCATCTACGTCAACCCGGAAGGCCCGAACGGCAAGCCCGATCCGATCGCGGCGGCCAAGGACATCCGCGAGACCTTCTTCCGCATGGCAATGAACGACGAGGAAACCGTCGCGCTGATCGCCGGCGGCCACACCTTCGGCAAGACCCACGGCGCGGGCGATCCGTCGCTGGTCGGACCGGAGCCGGAAGCGGGCGCGCTGGAAGATCAGGGCCTCGGCTGGAAGAGCAAGCACGCATCGGGCCTCGCCGGTGATTCCATCACCAGCGGTCTCGAGGTGACCTGGACGACGACGCCGACCAAGTGGAGCAACAACTTCTTCGAGAACCTGTTCAAGTACGAATGGGAGCTGACGAAGAGCCCGGGCGGTGCGAACCAGTGGACGGCCAAGGGCGCCGACGCGATCATTCCTGATGCCTTCGACAAGTCCAAGAAGCATCGGCCGACCATGCTGACGACCGACCTCTCGCTGCGCCTCGACCCGGCCTATGAGAAGATCTCGCGTCGCTTCCTGGAGAACCCGGATCAGTTCGCGGACGCCTTTGCCCGCGCCTGGTTCAAGCTCACCCATCGCGACATGGGCCCGATCCAGCGCTATCTCGGCCCGTTGGTGCCGAAGGAGACGTTGATCTGGCAGGATCCGATCCCGGCCGTGAACCACGAGCTGGCCAGCGACCAGGACATCGCTGCGCTGAAGACGAAGATCCTGGCCTCGGGTCTTTCGGTCTCCGAGCTGGTCTCGACCGCCTGGGCGTCGGCCTCGACGTTCCGCGGCTCGGACAAGCGCGGCGGCGCCAACGGTGCGCGCATCCGTCTTGCCCCGCAGAAGGATTGGGAGGTGAACCAGCCGGCCCAGCTCTCGAAGGTGCTCGGCAAGCTCGAAGCGATCCAGAAGGAGTTCAACACCGGTGCGAAGAAGGTCTCGCTCGCGGACCTGATCGTGCTCGGCGGCACTGCCGCGGTCGAGAAGGCCGCGAAGGATGCCGGCGTCGACGTGAAGGTCGGCTTCACGCCGGGCCGCATGGACGCCTCGCAGGAGCAGACCGACGCCGCCTCCTTCGCGCCGCTGGAGCCGCGGGCCGATGGCTTCCGCAACTACATCAGCAAGAAGCAGCAGTTCCTGCAGCAGGAGGAGGCGCTCATCGATCGCGCGCAGCTTCTGAAGCTCACGGGACCTGAGCTGACCGTGCTGGTCGGCGGCCTGCGCGTGCTCGGTGCCAATGCGAACGGGTCGAAGCACGGCGTGCTCACCGCGAAGGTGGGAACGCTCTCCAACGACTTCTTCGTCAACCTGCTCGACATGAGCGCGCAGTGGACGCCGGTGGCCGACGGCACCTACGAGGCACGCGACCGCAAGACCAATGCGGTGAAGTGGACCGGCACCCGTGCCGATCTCATCTTCGGCGCGCACTCGCAGCTCCGCGCCTTCGCCGAGGTCTATGCGACCTCGGACTCCAAGGAGAAGTTCGTGAAGGACTTCGCCAAGGCCTGGACCAAGGTGATGAACCTCGACCGGTTCGACCTCACGGCTTGAGAGTATGTTGCACCTCTCCTGCTTGCGGGAGAGGTGCCTCCTGTAGCCCGGATGGAGCGTAGCGTAATCCGGGACGCCGGTCCCGCATTCCGCTTCGCTTCATGCGGGCTACGGACTGATCAACGAAACGGCACAAACAAAAAGGGCGGCCTTTCGGCCGCCCTTCGTGTTTCTGGCAATGGTTGCGGAGCGATTACTCGCCGGCCGCTTCGCGCGGGGCCTTCTCGCCCTCGCCGCCCTTGTCCTTGCCTTCGAGGTCTTCGCCGGTGGTCTGGTCGACGACCTTCATCGACAGGCGGGTCTTGCCGCGATCGTCGAAGCCGAGCAGCTTGACCTTGACCTTGTCGCCTTCCTTGACGACGTCGGTGGTCTTCTGCACGCGCGCCGAAGCGAGCTGGCTGATGTGGACGAGACCGTCCTTGGAGCCGAAGAAGTTCACGAAGGCGCCGAACTCCATCACCTTGACGACGGTGCCGTCGTAGATCTGGCCGACTTCCGGATCCGACGCGATCGACTTGATCCACTTGATCGCAGCCTTCATCGCCTCGCCGTCGCTGGAGGCGACCTTCACGGTGCCGTCGTCCTCGATGTTGACCTTGGCGCCGGTCTTCTCGACGATCTCGCGGATCACCTTGCCGCCGGTGCCGATCACTTCGCGGATCTTGTCGGTGGCGATCTTGAAGGTCTCGATGCGCGGCGCGTATTCGCCGAGCTCGGCGCGCGCAGCGGTGAGCGCCTTGGACATCTCGCCGAGGATGTGGATACGCCCATCCTTGGCCTGGCCGAGGGCGACCTTCATGATCTCCTCGGTGATGCCCTCGATCTTGATGTCCATCTGGAGCGAGGTGATGCCCTGCTCGGTACCCGCGACCTTGAAGTCCATGTCGCCGAGATGGTCTTCGTCACCGAGGATGTCCGAGAGAACCGCGTAGCGCTTGTCTTCGAGGATCAGGCCCATCGCGATGCCCGCGGTCGGCCGCTTCAACGGCACGCCGGCATCCATCAGCGCGAGCGAGGCGCCGCAGACCGAGGCCATCGAGGACGAGCCGTTCGACTCGGTGATCTCCGACACCACGCGCGTGGTGTAGGGGAACTCGTGGTGCGGCGGCAGCACCGGGTGGATCGCGCGCCAGGCGAGCTTGCCGTGGCCGATCTCGCGGCGCTTGGTGCCGCCGAGACGGCCGGTCTCACCGACCGAGTAGGGAGGGAAGTTGTAGTGCAGCAGGAACGTCTCTTTGTACGTTCCCGACAGCGCGTCGATGTACTGCTCGTCCTCGCCGGTGCCGAGCGTGGTCACGACCATCGCCTGGGTCTCGCCGCGGGTGAACAGCGCCGAGCCGTGGGCGCGGGGCAGCACGCCGACTTCGGCGACGATGTTGCGGACCGTCTTGGAGTCGCGGCCGTCGATGCGCTTGCCGGTGTCCAGGATGTTCCAGCGAACGATCTTGGCCTCGAGCTCCTTGAACACGCCGGCGACGCGCAGCTTGTCGTATTTCGGCTCCTGCCCTTCGGGGAAGTAATGGGCGATCACCTTTTCCTTGACCTTGCCGACCGCGGCGTAGCGATCCTGCTTGACCGGAATGGCGTAGGCGGCGCGCAGCTCCTGCTCGACGAGGCCGAGCATTTCCTTCTCGAGCGCCGAATTGTCGATGACGGTGACTTCGCGCGGCTCCTTGGCGGCCTTCTCAGCGAGCTCGATGATCGCGTTGATCACCGGCTGGAAGTGGCGGTGACCGAACATCACGGCGCCGAGCATGATGTCTTCGTTCAGTTCCTTGGCTTCCGATTCCACCATCAGCACGGCGTCGGCGGTGCCGGCGACCACGAGATCGAGCTGGGTCTCGACCATCTCGTCGAGCGTCGGGTTGAGGATGAACTCGTCATTGGCGAAGCCGACGCGCGCGGCACCGATCGGGCCCTTGAACGGAGCGCCCGACAGGGTCAGCGCAGCCGACGATGCCACCAGCGCGACGATATCGGGATCGTTCTCCATGTCGTGCGACAGCACGGTGGCGATCACCTGGGTCTCGTTGCGCCAGCCGTCGACGAACAGCGGACGGATCGGGCGGTCGATCAGGCGGGAGACCAGCGTCTCCTTCTCGGTCGGACGACCCTCGCGCTTGAAATAGCCGCCGGGAATGCGGCCCGCGGCGTAGGTCTTCTCCTGGTAGTCGACGGTCAGCGGCAGGAAGTCGACGCCTTCGCGCGGCGCCTTCGCCGCGACGACGGTGGCGAGCACCACGGTCTCGCCATAGGTGGCGACCACGGCGCCGTCGGCCTGGCGTGCGATCTTGCCGGTTTCCAGCTTGAGAGTACGTCCACCCCAGTCGATCTCGACCGAATGCTTATTGAACATAGATGTCTTCTTTCATGGGTTCTCGAAAGAAGGACGGCTCGAAAAACAAAAACCATGCGCAAGATTGCGGGGCGCTGATCGGAGCGAATGATCAGCGTCCTGCGATCCTGCCATGGTTTTTGGATTTCGGATGGCGTCCATCCTTTCGGGTCATACGGGCGCCTTGCCCGTTGTGCCCAGCCGCCGGATTGCTGCTGGACTGTCAGTCGGCACGAACGCGAACACCGAACCTCGGTCTTCGCTCATCATGCCCGGATGCTCGCCGTCAACGGCCCGCATCCGACGTGCACGCAGCCTCGATCAAAAACCTTTAAATAAGCGCTTTCGTTCGAAACCATGCGCGAAAACGCGCGCCAGTGGCGCGCGCAGGAACTCTTAACGACGAATGTTGTGCTTCTCGAGCAGCGCCTTGTAACGCGCCTCGTCCCGCTTCTTCAGGTAGTCGAGGAGCGAGCGGCGGGTCGAAACCAGCTTCAAGAGGCCACGACGCGAATGGTTGTCCTTCACGTGGGTCTTGAAATGGTTGGTCAGGTTGTTGATGCGTTCCGAAAGGATCGCGACCTGAACCTCGGGCGAGCCGGTGTCGCCAACCTTGTTGGCATTCGTCTTGATGACTTCCGCTTTGCGTTCTGCGGCAATCGACATCGTCAATATCTCTCGTTGCGACCGGTTGAGGCAGTCAAGCCGGTCAGGTTGAACACACGCTTGGGGATGATTTCGCCATTGCCAACTTCAGCAAGCGCCAAAAGACGGCCTGCCACCGTGACATAGACTGTGCCGCTACTTGTGGGCGCATCCCGTCCGCGCAACAAAACGGCTTGGCCCCGATGGAGCCTTGCCGCATCAGCCCGAGTGACGGCCAGTGCCGGGATGTCGTCCAGCGCGGTCTCAACGGGCATAAGCGCGTCCGCGAGGCTACCCTCGCCGGACGCGGCTCTATCGCATAAAGCCTCCAACTGATCCAGCGGAATCATGTCGTTTTCGCCAAATGGGCCGACCAGGGTGCGCCGGAGCGCGCAAATATGGCCGAAAGTGCCGAGAATCCGGCCCATATCGCGGGCCAGCGCCCGGACATAGGTGCCCTTGCCGCACTCGGCCTCGAACACGGCCCGGTCGTTATCTGGTTGATCTACAAGGGTTAAATGGTGAATCTCGACCGGACGGGCGGCCAGCTCCACGACCTCGCCGTCGCGGGCGAGGTCATAGGCGCGCTCACCCTGGACCTTGATCGCGGAATAGCGCGGCGGGATCTGCTCGATCACCCCGGTGAAGCGGGGCAGCAGGGCCAGGATGGCCTCCCGGGTCGGGCGCTGGTCGGAGGTGGCGGTGACCCGGCCCTCGATGTCGTCGGTGTCGCGCTCCTCCCCCCAGCACACGGTGAACTGGTAGCGCTTGCGGCCGTCCATCACGAACGGCACCGTCTTGGTCGCTTCGCCGAGCGCAATCGGCAGGCCGCCGGACGCGAGTGGATCGAGGGTGCCGGCGTGGCCCGCGCGCTTGGCGTTGAACAGGCGCTTGAGCACGGCGACGGCCTGCGTCGAGGTCATGCCGATCGGCTTGTCGAGCACGACCCAGCCATGGACGTCGCGCCGGTCGCGGCGCGGCTGGTTGCCCTTCTGCTGCTTGGCGCGCGGATCGTTGTTGACGTGGCGCGGCCCCTGATGCGGCTGGGAATTGCCGCCGAGATCCGCAAAATTATTCTTCGTCACGTCGCGCTGATCGACATCGTTGCCGCCGATCGTGCCGTGTACGGGGTCCATCGTCATTGCTCTTCTTCCCGATCCGAATCCGGATCCTGTTCAAGGTCCTTCTGCACCGCAGGTGTTCGCAAAAGCTTCTCGATCCGTTCCGCTTCGTCGAATCGTTCGTCGACGCGGAAGCGAATGTCAGGTGCAAATTTCAGGTTAACGCGCCGCGCGACCTCGCCGCGCAGGAATTTCTTGTTGCGCTCGAGCGCAGCAATGACGATCTCGGTGTCGCGGCCACCGAGCGGCATCACGTAAACTGTTGCGAGCTTCAAATCAGGCGACATCCGCACCTCCGGCACGGTGATGATGTGACCTTCAAGGTCGGCATCATGCACATTGCCTTGCGCCAGAATCTCGGCCATCGCGTGGCGAACCTGCTCGCCGACGCGCAACTGGCGTTGCGAGCCGCCGGGCGCGGAACTCTTCTTCTGATGATGCCGTGGCATGGTCGAAAATCACCTCGTCGTGCCCGCGTTTGGGACACGAGCATTGTCATTTGTCCTGTTGAAACGAATGCGGCGCGATGGCCGGAATAATCCGGCCATCGCACTTTCGCAATTTCAGCTCAAAAAGATCCGGGCGCTTCGGTAAGATTTGGACTTACAGGGAGCGCTGGATCGTCTCCACGCGGTAACACTCGATCACGTCACCGGCACGCATGTCGTGATAGTTCTCGAAGGCCATGCCGCATTCCTGACCGGACTGGACTTCCTTCACTTCGTCCTTGAAGCGCTTCAGCGTCGACAGCTTGCCTTCGTGCACGACGACGTTGTCGCGGATCAGGCGCACATTGGCACCGCGTTCCACGGTGCCGTCGGTGACGCGGCAGCCGGCAACCTTGCCGACCTTGGAGATGTTGAAGATCTCCAGGATCTCGGCATTGCCCAGCATGGTTTCGCGCAAGGTCGGCGCGAGCAGACCGCTCATCGCCTTCTTCACGTCGTCCACGAGGTCGTAGATGATGTTGTAGTAGCGGATCTCGATGCCGTTGCGCTTGGCGGCCGCAGCGGCCTCCTTGTTGGCACGAACCGAGAAGCCGATGATCGCGGCGTTGAAGCCTTCCGCGAGCGTCACGTCGGACTCCGAGATACCGCCGACGCCGGCATGCAGGATGCGGGCGGCGACTTCGTCGGTGCCGAGCTTTTCCAGCGAGCCGAGGATCGCTTCCAGCGAGCCCTGCACGTCGGCCTTGACGATCAGCGGGAATTCCTTGCGGCCCGCCGTCTTCAATTGCGACATCATCTGCTCGAGCGAGCCGCGCATGCCGGAGATCGAGGCCGCCGCGTTCTCGCGCTTCTGGTGCGCGCGGTAGCTGGTGATCTGGCGGGCGCGGGCTTCGTTCTCGACCACGGCGAGACGATCGCCGGCTTCCGGCGGACCGTTGAAGCCGAGCACCTCGACCGGAACCGAGGGACCTGCCTCCTGCACGGTCTCGCCCTGATCCGAGATCAGCGCGCGGACGCGGCCCATCTCGGCGCCGGCGACGATGATGTCGCCGACACGGAGCGTGCCGCGCTGGACCAGCACGGTGGCAACCGGACCACGGCCGCGATCGAGCTTGGCTTCGATCACGGTGCCTTCGGCTGGACGTTCCGAGTTGGTCTTCAGGTCGAGGATTTCGGCCTGCAGCGCGATCATCTCGAGCAGCCTGTCGAGATTGGTCTTGTTCTTGGCGGACACCTCGACGTCGACGACTTCGCCGCCGAAGGATTCCACCTGCACCTCGTGCTGGAGCAGCTCGGTGCGCACGCGCTCGGGCTTGGCATCGGGCTTGTCGATCTTGTTGATGGCAACGATGATCGGCACGCCTGCCGCCTTGGCGTGATTGATGGCTTCGACCGTCTGCGGCATCACGCCGTCATCGGCCGCGACCACCAGCACGACGATGTCGGTGACCTTGGCGCCGCGGGCGCGCATCGCGGTGAACGCGGCGTGGCCGGGCGTGTCGATGAAGGTGATCTTCTTGCCGGTTTCGGGCGAGGTCACCTGATAGGCGCCGATATGCTGGGTGATGCCGCCGGCTTCGCCGGAGACCACGTTGGCATGACGGAGCGCATCGAGCAGCGAGGTCTTGCCGTGGTCGACGTGACCCATCACCGTCACCACGGGCGAACGCGTCTCGGTGTCGGTGGAATCGTCGACGACGTCGAACAGGCCTTCCTCGACGTCGGAAGCCGCCACGCGCTTGACGGTGTGGCCGAGCTCTTCGGCGATCAGCTGCGCGGTGTCGGCGTCGATCACGTCGGTGATCTTGTGCATCGCGCCCTGCTTCATCAGCATGCGGATGACGTCGACCGCGCGTTCGGACATGCGGTTGGCGAGTTCCTGGATCGTGATCGCTTCCGGAATGACCACCTCGCGGATGAGCTTTTCCTTCGGCTCGTTCGAGGCATGACCCTTCAGGCGCTGGGTGCGGCGACGGAACGAGGCGATCGAGCGCTCACGCACTTCGTCGGCATTCAGCGCCGTGACGACGGTCAGGCGGCCGCGCTCTTTCTGCGGGCCGGGCTTGTGGGTGGTCTTGGGGGGCACCACAGGACGCGCGGCGCCGCCGGGACCGCGACGGATCTGGCGCGGACCATCCTCCTCGTCCGGTCCGGCTGCGACTGCCGGAGCGCGACCCAGCGGGCCACCGCCGGCCGGCCGCTGCGTGGTCGTACCGGGGCGTGCGGTCGTTGTTCCCGGGCGTGCCGTGGTCGTGGGGGCACCCGGACGCGCTGCGGGCGCACCGGGACGCGGCGCGGGAGCGGCCGGAGCCGCCGCTGCGGCTGCAGGGCGCGCCGCTGCCGGCTGCTCGCCTTCGCCGAAACGCTTCTTGGCTTCGGTCTCGGCCTTCCGCTTGGCTTCGTCCTCGTGACGGTGACGCTCTTCCTCGGCCTTGCGGCGGGATTCGGCGGCTTCGCGCTCGGCGCGCTCGGCGGCCTCGCGAACAGCGCGGCGCTGCGCCTCTTCCTCGGCCTGGCGGCGCTCTTCGACTTCGCGCACCTTGGCATCGGCCAGCGCGCTGGCGCGGGCGGAACGTTCGTCCTCGGTCAGCGTGCGCAGCACCACGCCGGATCCGGCGTTGCGCGGCGGGGCCGACGGGCGCGACGGCGTGGGCGCAGGTGCAGCTGGCTTTGCAACCACCGTGGGTGCCTGCGGCTCAGGGCTGCCGTCGATACGGCGCTTGCCGCGCTTCTCGACCACGACCTGCTTGCTGCGGCCATGGCTGAAGCTCTGGCGCACAGTGCCCGTTTCGACGCGCGGCTTGAGCGATAGCGTCTTGCTCGGAACGCTCAGCTTCTTGTCGTCAGGGGTCTTGGTATCAACCATTCAGCAGTCCTAATCCTGATTTATCAGTGTTGTGCGTTGCCGCACCGTCCTATCGGGTCGTCGTGTCTCTCAGAAATCCTGGCCGGGCTTTTCGGCAGTCTTGTCAACGTCCGCCATCCGGTATCGGACCAGCATCTGGCTACGTGACAGGAATGACTTGCTCGCCGGGCCCGCGAGCAGGGCAGCATGTATCACATTTGACCGGGTCAGTGCCAAATCCAATTCTAACGATTTAAGTGCGGTGACGACGGGAATCTGCGGCCTGGCGCCGCCATTTCCGGCATTTTGACGCGCCAGCATGTCCAATTTGCGGATTCCGTCCGCGGCCCCGTCGCTGGCGTGGATCAGGACCTCGACCGTGCCCTCCCGAAGGGCGCTCTCGACCTTGCCGAAGCCGGCCACGATCTGGCCCGCCTTGGCGGCAATCCCAAGGGCTTCCGTCACGCTCCGGACCAGGAGCGCCTCGATGTCGGCAGGAAGCGTCTGGGGAATGCGCAGCTCGCGCTTGAAGGCTTTGCTAAATTGGTGACGCCGCACGGCTTCCGCAACCACCTCGCGCGAGGCGGTCACCCACATGCCGCGTCCGGGCAGCTTGCGTTTGAGATCGGGAACTATGTCGCCCTGGGGCGAAATGACGAAGCGGATCAGCTCGTCGATCGGCCGGACCTCGCGACTGACCGCGCACATGCGCATGGTCGCGGACCTTTCGGTCCGCGGTCCATGGTCAAGTTCGGGAACAGTATCTGCGAGCATCCGGGCGACATTCTCCTTCGTCCTTAAGCCGGCTGATCTTCAGTCGCCTCAGCCTCTTCGGCAGGCTTGGCAAGATCGGCCTCGGTGATCCAGCCGGCCTTGACGCGGGCCTGCATGATCATCGCCTCTGCATCGTCACGGGAGATGTCGATACCGTCGAGCGCGCCGGGATGCTTGGTCTGCTCGCCGCCTTCCTTGCGCTCGGTCCAGCCGACCAGATCGTCGGTGGCGCAGCCGGCAAGGTCGTCGACCGTCTTGATGTCGTTCTCGCCGAACTTCACCAGCATCTTCGAGGTGACGCCGGGCACGTCCTTGACGGCGTCCTCGACACCCAGCTCCTTGCGGCGGGCCTCGATCTCGGCTTCCTGCTGCTCGAGATATTCGCGGGCACGGTTCTGCAGCTCCTGCGCGGTCTCCTCGTCGAAGCCTTCGATGCCGGCGAGTTCCTTGAGGTCCACCATGGCGAGTTCCTCGACCGAGGTGAAGCCTTCGGACGCCAGCAGCTGGCCGACCACTTCGTCGACGTTGAGCGACTCCATGAAGACGCGGGTGGAATTCTCGAAGTCGGCCTGGCGGCGCTCCGATTCCTCCTGCTCGGTCAGGATGTCGATGTCCCAGCCGGTGAGCTGCGAGGCCAGACGCACGTTCTGGCCGCGGCGGCCGATCGCCAACGAGAGCTGGTTGTTGGTGTCGGGCACCACGACCTCGATGCGCTCGCGGTCTTCGTCGATGACGACCTTGGAGACTTCCGCCGGCGCCAGCGCGTTGACCACGAAGGTCGCGATGTCGGGCGACCACGGAATGATGTCGATCTTCTCGCCCTGCAGCTCGTTCACCACGGCCTGCACGCGCGAGCCGCGCATACCGACGCAGGCGCCGACCGGATCGACCGAGGAATCGCGGGAAATCACGCCGATTTTCGCGCGCGAGCCCGGATCGCGGGCCACCGCCTTGATCTCGACGATGCCGTCATAGATTTCCGGCACTTCCTGCGCGAACAGTTTTGCCATGAACTGCGGATGGGTGCGGGAGAGGAAGATCTGCGGGCCGCGGGTCTCGCGGCGGACGTCGAAGATGTAGGCGCGGACGCGGTCGCCGTTGCGGAACACTTCGCGCGGCAGCATCTCGTCACGGCGGATGATGGCTTCACCACGGCCGAGATCGACGATCACGCTGCCATATTCGACGCGCTTGACGACGCCGTTGACGATGTCGCCGATGCGGTCCTTGAATTCCTGATACTGCCGGTCACGCTCGGCCTCGCGCACCTTCTGAACGATGACCTGCTTGGCCGACTGCGCGGCGATGCGGCCATATTCCAGCGGCGGCAGGGTGTCGGCGATGGTGTCACCGACCTGGGCACCGGGATTGGCGCGCTGCGCATCGACCAGCGAAATCTGGTTGGAGTGGTTCTCGACCTTCTCGACGACCAGCATGTGGCGCGACAGCCGCAGTTCGCCCTTCTTGGGGTCGATCTCGGCGTGAACGTCAGTCTCGCTGCCGTAACGGGCCCGAGCGGCCTTGGCGATGGCGTCCTCCATCGCGGCGATGACGATGCCGCGGTCGATCGATTTCTCGCGTGCAACGGCATCGGCGATCTGAAGCAATTCAAGTCGATTGGCGCTGACTGCCATGGCTAGTCTCCTTGGTCAGGCTCGATCTCGCCGCGCCGCGCGCGTTCGGCGGCAAGGCGATGTTTCTTGGTATTGGTCGGGGCCGGCTTCTTTTTCTGCGGCTTGGTGTTCTTGGTGGTCTTTTCGCTGATTTTCGCGTGCGGGGCCTGCGGCGGCGCGATGCCGAGATCGCGGCGCATCTGGCGCTCCTCGGCCTTGCCGCGGCGCATGGATTCGGCGATCAGCTCGTCGGTCAGCACCAAACGGGCCTCGCCGATATCCTCCATGGTCAGGAGAACGTCGGCATCGTCGCCGGCCTTGACGTCGTCGCGATGCAGATGCACGCGGTCGCCTTCGACAGCGCCGAGCGTGCCGCGGAACCGCTTGCGCCCTTCATGGGCGACGGCCATCTCGACCTTCACCAGGTGGCCGGAATAGCGCTCGAAATCGGAACGGCGCACCAGCGGACGGTCGATCCCCGGCGAGGAGATCTCCAGCCGATAGGCGCGGTCGATGGGGTCGGCGACATCGAGCACGGGCGACAGCGCGCGCGAGATCGCCTCGCAATCCTCGAGCTGCATCGAGCCGTCCGGCCGCTCGGCCATGATCTGCACGGTGCAGCCGGCCTCGCCGGAGATGCGGATTCGCACCAGGCGGTAGCCCATGCCCTCGAGCACCGGGGCCGCGACCGCAGACACTCGCGCCGCCGCGCCCGGCTCGACCACGAGCCTCGGCTCGGCCAGCAACTCGGCATCGGTGGAACCAGTGTTCGGTTCGGTCATATCAGGGGTCAAGGCGCTCGATGGTCTCGATGGTTAAGGCTTGGTTAAAACGTCAAAGCCCGCTTCGGAACTTTCCCGACGGCTTGTCGGGCCGCATCTTCCACCAAGCCGCGTTCAGGTAATAAAAAAGAGCGGGTCCTTTCGGGCCCACTCTCACTACGCGGATCGTATGAGAAGATGAATTGGCGCTGATATAGCCCTTTCCGCCCTCCCGGACAAGACCCATCGCAGGCCGGATCAGGCTTTTTGCGCCCGATTCGCGGCCCCCCGCGCAACGCTTCCTTCACCTCCGAGGCCTAAATTCGCTGATTGTGGGGCGGCTTGGACCAAGGGCGCACCCGCGGCGTGCCCTGTACGAGTTTGCGTTTTCATGACCGTTGCCACGTCGCTCATCCCAGGATTGGACGATATCGTCAAACGCGGCGATCCCCGGCGTCGCGGCGAGATCGCGCGCGCCATCGCCGAATTGTTCTTCCAGGATCCCGCCAGACTCCGTCCCGAACTGATCGATCTCTTCGACGATCTCCTGATCGATCTCGTCCCGCATGCCGAGCTGACCTCGCGGGTCGATCTCGCCGAACGCTTCTCACGCCTGAACAACGCGCCGCGGCATCTCGTGAACCAGCTCGCGCGCGAAAACGAGATCATGGTGGCGGGCCCGGTGCTGCGCCGCTCGCCCGTGCTCGATGACGCCGCCCTCGTCGAGATCGCGCGGCTGAAAGGGCAGGGCCATCTGCTGGCGATGACGGAGCGTCCCGCTTTGTCGGCCGTCATCACCGATGTGCTGGTCGAGCGCGGCGATCGCGACGTGGTGCGTCGCGCCGCCGGCAATGCCGGCGCGGTGTTCTCACCCGGCAGCTATTCCGAGCTGGTCAAGCGCGCGGCGCAGGACGGCGTGCTCACGCTGAAGATCGGCCAGCGCACCGATCTCTCCGGCGATCATCTGAAAGAGCTCCTCAACGGCACGCTCGACGTCATCCGCCGTCGCCTGTCCCTCGTCGTAAATCCGGTGCGGCAGGTCGAGATCAAGCGCGCGATGGCGTCGATCGAGGAAGCCACGCTGCCGCCGGGACCGCGGCGCGATTTCTCCGCGGCGCAGCGCACGGTGCTCACCTTGCATCGCGAAGGTCATCTCGGCGAAAGCGCGCTGCTCGGCTTTGCCAAGGCGCACAAATACGAGGAGTCGATCGCCTCGCTCTCGGCGATGGCCGGCATCAGGCTCTCGATCCTCGACCGCCTGGTCTCGGGCGACCGTTACGATCCGATTCTGATCGTGGGGCGGATGCTGAATCTCGGCTGGCCCACGGTGCGCTCGCTGATCCTGCTCTGGTACGGGCCGCATCGCATGCCCGCCGATGCCGACATCGAGTCCGCCCGCATGAACTTCACGCGCCTGATGCCATCGACGGCCGAGCGTGTCGTGAAGTTCTGGCGCAATCGCCAGACGATCTAGACTCGCGCTCCGTCATTGCGAGCCAACGGGTCCGCGCGTAGCGCGGCCCGATGACAGGCTCCGCGAAGCAATCCAGACTGCCTCTGCAGGAGTACTCTGGATTGCTTCGTCGCTGCGCTCCTCGCAATGACGATTAGCTGCCCCTTTGAAATCTCAGATACGTCGTCTTGCGCCCTTCGCGCGTGGCCTTCCGGCCGTAGCGCGTCATGGTGTAGCCGTCCCATGGCTGGCGGAAATCATCGGCGCGCTCGGCGAGCCATTTGAAATCCGGCGAGCGCGCGAGATGCGACAGCGTCCAGGCGCAATAATCGTCGATGTCGCAGACGAAGCGGAATTCGCCGGCCGGCTTGAGCACGCGCGCCATCGCGGCGATCGTCCTGTCCTGGACGAAGCGCCGCTTCCAGTGCCGCCGCTTCGGCCAGGGATCGGGATGGATCAGGTCGATCCGCGACAGCGAGGCCGGCGGCAGCCAGGCCAGCAACTCGGCGGCATCGCCCGCGAACAGGCGGATGTTGGCGATATTGGCGGCCTCGATCTGCGCGAGGATCTTTGCCATGCCGTTGACATAGGGCTCGCAGCCGATGAAGCCGGTCCTGGCGAAGTTCTGCGCTTCCGCCGCAAGATGCTCGCCGCCGCCAAAGCCGATCTCGAGTCGTACATCTTCCGCTACGGGATCGAAGATCTCGTTGGCGTTCGTCGGTTTCTCGCCCTCGATGTCGAGCGCAAGATGCGGCAGCAGATGATTGATCAGCTCGCCCTGGTGCTGCCTGAGCTTATGGCCCTTGCGGCGCCCGAAGAAGGCGCGCTCGCTGTCATCGCGTTCGGGATCTGATTTGCGCTCGCTCATCGCAGCGTTTGGTACAGGCGATAGAGCAGCCGCGCGCGCGGTGCGAGCGACGAGACATAGAGCTGCTCATAATGGGTGTGCGCGCCCTTGCCGTCGACGCCGAGGCCGTCGAGTGTGCCGGTATAAGGGGCAGTGAAATTGCCGTCGGAGCCGCCGCCGGTATAGGTGTCGATCAGCTCGAATCCGATCTCCGAGGCGAGCGCTTTGGCGTGCTCGTACAGCGAGGCGCCGGCATTGCCCTTCTCGTAAGGCGGACGGTTGAGCTCGCCAGTGACCGTGACGGTGACGCCGTCCGTCTTCGATTTCAGTCCGAGAATCTTGCCGACGAATTCGTCCGCATCCTTGAAGCTCGGCACGCGCAGATCGATTTCGGCATAGGCTTCTTCCGGCGTCACGTTGGGACGCGTGCCGCCGCGCACCACGCCGACATTGACGGTGACGCCGCGCGCCAGATCGTTCATCCCCTCCAGCGCCTGGATGACGTTGGCAAGCTCGCGAACGGCGCTGCGACCGTCTTCGGGCCGCGAGCCCGCATGCGCGGGCACGCCCTTGATGAACACCTGGAAGCGTCCGACACCTTTGCGTCCGGTGACGATCTTGCCGCCGTCGCGCGCCGGCTCCGTCACCAGCACGTATTTGGCCTTGCGCCCTTCCTTCTCGATCAACGCACGCGAAGTGGGGCTGCCGATCTCCTCGTCGGAGGTGAACATGTGGGTGATGCCGAGCGGGGAGCGATTGCCGTCGGCGCAGAGCGCGTGAAATGCATGATGGGCGATGTAGGCGCCGCCCTTCATGTCGTAGATGCCGGGACCGAACGCGCTGTCGCCTTCGACCTTGAACGGCAGCCGCTCGATGAAGCCGAGGGGATGAACGGTATCGAGGTGGCTCAGCACCAGGATGCCCGGCTGCTCCTGGCCCCAGGTCGAGCGGACGAGCAGATGATCGCCACGGCCGTCGACGCCGTCGATGCGTTCAAGCGTGACGGGCAGGCCGCGATACTGATCCGCGACCAGCGACACCAGCTTGTTGACTTGTTCAGGGGCCTCTGTCGGCGTCTCGATCTCCACCCAGCGCCGGATGCCGTCGAGAATAGTTTGAGTATCGAACCAGTTTGAGTTCGCCATGGACGCATCTATGCCTTTGAACCGCATCATCTCACTCGGCGCGCATCAAGACGCAGCCGCAAATGACGACATAGGCCAGATTTGACGCAGTCTCAAATCGGATTGAGAGGTGGCGTCAGCGTTTGTCGGGACCTTCGCGCGCTGCGATCTGCTCGACGAGATCGACGATCGAGCGGCGCATCTTCGAATCGGTGATTCGCGTGAACGCCTTGGTCAAAGCGAGACCTTCGGAGGTCGCGAGGAAGTCCGAGACATAAGAAGGCGAAGCGCCTTCGGCGAAGCCATCGGGCCCGGCGACGCCGCTCGGGCCGCCCTCGAACAGGAACGAGACCGGCACCTGCAGGATCTCGGCGATCTGCTGGATGCGGCTTGCGCCGACCCTATTGGTGCCCTTCTCGTATTTCTGGATCTGCTGGAAAGTCAGGCCCAAAGCTTCACCGAGCTTCTCCTGGCTCATGCCCAACATGATGCGGCGCATGCGCACGCGGCTGCCGACATATTTGTCAACAGGGTTGGGCGCTTTCGACATTTCCTCAGCCTCCAAACACCACCTTCAGCGCAATCGAAAGAATGCCTCAGGTGCCAGCATCGTAAAAATCAAACCCTCTTATTGGGAAACATTGCGGAGAAATTTAGCAACGCCCACCGTCTTTCGCAGCGGGTGCAGAATGAGGAACCCGCGTGCAATCTGTCAACCGTGGGACTACGGTTGTCAAAGGATTCCGCCACCGCGACCGAAATCCGCCAGCGACCGCGTGATCAGGGATGCCGTTTGGCAACACGTCGGCGGACCGCGAGAAACACGGCCAGCGCGACGAGCATGGCTGCAGGCACGTCGCCAACCCGCGCATAGACAGTCGGCGGGATCGCAGCGGGCAGGCTTGCGTCCAAAATGCCTTCGACCCCGAGACCGAGGCTGGCGACGGTGCGTCCCACCGGATCGATCACTGCGGAGACGCCGGTATTGGCGGAGCGGACCAGCGGCAATCCGAGCTCGATCGCGCGCATCCGCGCCTGCTCGAGATGCTGGTAGGGGCCTGTCGAAATACCGAACCAGCCGTCATTGGTAAGGTTCACGATCCAGCCCGGACGCTCGTTGCGTCCGGCAACCTCACCGGGAAAGATGGCCTCATAGCAGATCAGCGGCAGTGCGCTTGGCGCGCCCGGCACGGTCAGTGCGTGCCGCACGGTTCCGGCAATGAAGCCGCCGCGCACGCGCGTCAGCTGCTCGAAGCCGAGCTTCTCCATCAGGTCCTGGTACGGAAGAAATTCGCCGAACGGGACCAAATGCAGCTTGTCGTACACAGCGAGCACGCTGCCGTCGTGATCGATCACGTAGATCGAATTATAGGCGCGCGTGATCGGCGTTCCCCGCGGCAGATCGGGCGCGCGGACCGAGCCCGTGATCAGCACCGTGCCCTTCGGCAGCAGCTCGGCGATCTGCGCCATCGCGTCGGCTTCGCGGGTGAGGAAGAACGGAAACGCGGATTCCGGCCAGATCAGGATGGTGGCATCGCTCACGCCGGTCGATTGCGGCCCGGAGGCGCGATCCGACAGCGCGAGGTATTTCTTCATCACCTCCGTCTTCGCGGAGTAGTTGAACTTGGCGTCCTGCTGCAGGTCCGGCTGCATCAGGCGCAGCTTGGTGCCCGCGACCATCGTGGTCGGATGCAGCGACAGGCGGATCGCGCCGAAGATGGCCATGACGATCAGGAGCGCGACCGCGGCGGCCGGCGCGCGCCATGCCGGGCGGCGATCGGGCGTGCGGTCGATGAGCGTGGCGGGGCTCGCGAAGATCGCAATGCTGAGGAACGTCATGCCCCATAGGCCGATCAGCGACGCCGTCTGCGCCAGCGGCAGCGGCTCGGACAGCGCATAGCCGAACGCGTTCCAGGGAAAGCCGGTCAGCGCGTGACCGCGCAGCCATTCGGCGATGGTGAGGCTCGCGGCGAGCGCGAGGATGCGGGTGGCGTTCTTGGTCCAGAGCAGGCGGGCCAGCGCAAAGCCCATTGCCGTGAAGATGGAGAGATAGGCCGGCAGGCCCAGCACGGCGAACGGTGTCAGCCAGGCGAAGATATCGGCGTCGACGAAGAAGGCGTAGCCGATCCAGTAGAGGCCGGGGACGAAATAGCCGAGCCCGAAGCAGTAGCCGGTCAGCGCCGCGGCGGGGACGCCGCCATAGCGTCCGGCGCCGGCGCCGTCGATCAGCCAGACCATCACGGGCAGGGTGATGAACAGCACCGGAAAGATGTTGAACGGCGCCAGCGCGAGCACCGACAGCGCGCCGCACGCCATGGCGAGGAGCGCGCGCTTCCAGTCCCAGGTAAGGATGATGGCAAGCGCAATCTGCTTAAATCGCTGGAACAAACTCACTGCGGGCCGGTTCCGTCGCTCGGCGGCGGGGTCGGCGTGTCACTCGACGGCGGCTGACCGCTCTCCGGCGCAGCCTCGCGGCGGCGGCTCTCGCGCTGGGTGCGCGGCGCAGGCCGCTCCTTCCGCGTCGAGATGCGCAGCCGCTTGACGCGGCGCGGATCGGCATCGAGCACCTCGACCTCGTAATGGCCGGGGCCCGAGATCACCTCGCCGCGCACCGGCAGGCGACCGACGAAGCTGACGAGATAACCGCCGAGCGTCTCCACTTCCTCGCCGGCTTCGCCGGTGACGAAATCCCCGCCGATCACGGTACGGACGTCGTCGAGGCTGGCACGGGCATCGGCAATGAAGGCGTTGTCGGGCAGCCGCACGATCGACGGCGGCTCGTCGCTGTCATGCTCGTCGTCGATCTCGCCGACGATCTGCTCGACGATGTCCTCGAGCGAAACAAGGCCGTCGCTGCCGCCATATTCGTCGACGACCAGCGCCAGATGAATGCGCGTCGCCTGCATCTGCGCGAGCAGGTCGATCGCCCGCATCGACGGCGGCACATAGAGCAGCTTGCGGATGATGCGCGCATCCTGCAGCGGCAGCGCGAGGTCCACGGCCTTCAGATCGAGCCCGGCCGGCAGCGGCTTCTTGCGCTTGGTCTTGGTGGCCTCCGACACGCGCGCCCGCGCGGTCATGAAGGCAAGCAGATCGCGGATGTGGACGATGCCGACGGGATCGTCGAGCGTCTCGTTGTAGACCACGAGCCGCGAATGACCGGCGCTCTCGAAGCGGTCCATCAACTCGCCGAGCGGGATGT
This sequence comes from Bradyrhizobium sp. 18BD, assembly GCF_054185225.1. Classification (NCBI taxonomy): domain Bacteria; kingdom Pseudomonadati; phylum Pseudomonadota; class Alphaproteobacteria; order Hyphomicrobiales; family Nitrobacteraceae; genus Bradyrhizobium; species Bradyrhizobium sp. 18BD. The sequence continues at coordinate 113,545 of NZ_JAVAYL010000023.1, forward strand.
CGCGCTTCACCGCGATGATGTCGGCGCGATGCACCATGACGTCGGCGATGCGGCGCTCGTGCAGGCCGAGGATGTTGCGCAGCATGGTGCGCTCGACCGCGGAGAAGCCGGTGTCGTCGGGCGTCGACGCGTCGAGCACGACCTGGAGATCGTCGCGCACCGAGCCGGCCTTCCAGCCGAACAGCGTGCGGATCGCGCGCAGCAGCCAGCCTTCAGCGGTCGGACGCAGCACCTCGCCGGGCGTCACCACGGCCGGCAGATTGGCCGTGTTGCGCGGATTGTCGTGAATAGGCTCTGAATCCGGCATCTCAGTGCGTCCCCGCGCGGTCGGCATAGGGATCGGGAATGCCGAGATGGGCCAGGATCTGCGTTTCCAGCGCTTCCATCTCTTCCGCGTCGTCGTCGTTCTCGTGATCGTAGCCGATCAAATGCAGGAAACCATGCACCGCGAGATGGCTCAAATGATGATCGAACGGCTTGTGTTCCTCGTCCGCCTCGCGCCGCATGGTCTCGTAGGCGATCGCGATGTCACCGAGCATGCGCGGCGCATCGCCTTCCTTCCATTCGCCCTCCGGCTGGAGCGCGGGAAACGACAGCACGTTGGTCGGCTTGTCGATGCCGCGCCAGTTGCTGTTGAGGGTGCGGATGCCGGCATCATCGGTCAGCATCACGGCCACTTCGGCGTCGGCGACGTCTTCGTCGACACTCTCGGCGGCGGCGGCGACTGCGCGCTGGATCACGGCTTCGGAATCGGGTTCGCGCTGCCAGCATTCGGCAACGACGAGGACCTCGGTCATGGGAAGGTTCGGATGTGACATTGTGTGTGTTGGGAACGATAGGGCGCCGCGTCTGCGCCCCTATGGTCCGCCTGTTGTCTCGTCAGGATTTACCGGTGGCCGGCCGCTGCGGCGACCCTTCATAGGCGGCGACGATCCGCGCCACGAGCTCGTGGCGGATCACGTCCTCGGCTTTGAAATGAACTTGCGAAATGCCTTCGACGCCATCGAGCAGGCGTGTTGCCTCGGCAAGACCCGAGGTCTGGCCGTTCGGCAAATCGATCTGCGAGGGATCGCCCGTCACGATCATGCGGCTGTTCTCGCCGAGACGTGTCAGGAACATCTTCATCTGCATCGAGGTCGTGTTCTGCGCCTCGTCCAGGATGATGGCGGCATTGGTCAACGTGCGGCCGCGCATGAAGGCGAGCGGCGCGATCTCGATCTCGCCGGTCTGCAGCGCGCGCTCGACGATGCGCGCGTCCATCAGGTCATAGAGCGCGTCGTAGATCGGGCGCAGATACGGATCGACCTTCTCGCGAAGATCGCCGGGCAAAAAGCCGAGCCGTTCGCCGGCTTCGACCGCCGGACGCGACAGGATGATCTTGTCGACCTCCTTGCGCTCGAACAGTTGCGCGGCATGCGCGACCGCGAGCCAGGTCTTGCCGGTGCCGGCGGGGCCGATGCCGAACACCAGCTCGTGGCGCTTCAGCGCGCGGATGTAGGAATCCTGCGCAGCCGTGCGCGCACGCACCGGGCGCTTGCGCAAATTGATGCTGTCGAAGTTGGATTTGGCCGACTTGGCGTCGAACTCGAACAGCGAGCCCTGCGCGATCACGGCGCGGATGGCGCCTTCGACCTCGCCCTGGTCGAGATCCTGCCCCTTCACGGCCTGCGCGTAGAGCATCTCGAGGACGCGGCGTGCGGCGTCGCAGCCGTCGCGCGTGCCGCCGATGGTGATGTGGTTGCCCTTGGAATCGACGACGACGCCGAGCCGGCGCTCGATCTGCGCGAGGTGCTGGCCATAGGGGCCGACCAGGGCGGAAGCGGCACGATTGTCGTCGAAGTCGATGACGACCTGGGTCTCGGGCGGAACTTGCATGTCGCGATCAAATTTGCGGCTGGGAGCGATAGAAGACGAATCCGATGCACTTTTTGGCAAGGGTTCAGGCTCCGATGGCTTGCGATAAAGCGGGCTCGCGCGCATTGCGCGGCGTCACGAGCTCGCCGAGGAAGCTGTAGCGCTCGAGGCTGTCGATCCTGACAGGCAGGATCTGTCCGATGATGTCGGGCGAGGCCATCACATGCGCAGGCTGGAGGAAGGCGGTGCGGCCGACGATCTGGCCGTCCTTGCGCGCCGGACGTTCGAACAGCACATCGACCGTTGAGCCAATCGCAGCCTTGTTGAAGGCCGATTGCTGGCTGTCGATCAATTCCTGGAGCCGCTCCAATCGCTGGTCCATCTCGGCGGGGGACACCGTCTCCTGCATATCCGCGGCCGGCGTTCCCGGCCGGGCGGAGTATTTGAACGAATACGCCGCAGCGTAACCGATTTGCGTGACAAGCGCGAGGGTGGCGAGAAAATCTTGCTCGCTCTCGCCGGGGAAGCCGACGATAAAATCTGATGAAAAAGCAATGTCTTGGCGCGCGGAGCGGAAACGGTCGATGACACCCCGATAATCATCGGCGGTATGTTTCCGGTTCATGGCGGCCAGAATCCGGTCCGAACCCGACTGCACCGGCAGATGCACGAACGGCATCAGGGCAGCGAGATCGCGATGGGCTGCAATCAAACTGTCATCGACGTCGCGGGGATGGCTGGTCGAATAGCGCAGCCGCGCGATGCCGGGAATCGTCGCCAGATGCTCGAGCAGCCGGCCGAGCGGCCAGGTTTTTCCGTCCGGTCCCTCGCCGTGATAGCCGTTGACGTTCTGCCCGATCAGCGTGAGCTCGCGCACGCCGTTGTCGGCGAGCCGCTTCACGTCATCGACGATCTTCGCGACCGGGCGCGAGACTTCGGCGCCGCGCGTATAGGGCACGACGCAGAAGGTGCAGAACTTGTCGCAGCCTTCCTGCACCGTGACGAAGGCGGAAATGCCCCGCGCGCGGATCGCATCGGGTTTCGGCTGGGCCAGGAAGCCGAACTTGTCGGCCGCGGGAAATTCGGTCTCGATCGCGCGGCCTTCGTCGCGCGCGCGCTTCAGAAGCTCCGGAAGGTGATGATAGCTCTGCGGCCCGACCACGACATCAACGACCGGCGCGCGGCGCGTGATCTCTCCGCCTTCGGCCTGTGCCACGCAGCCCGCGACCGCGATCTGCATGGCGCGGCCCTCGCGCGCGGCCTCGTCCTTGGCGACGCGCAGGCGCCCGAGCTCGGAATAGACCTTCTCGGAGGCCTTCTCGCGGATATGGCAGGTGTTGAGGATGACGAGGTCGGCGTCCTCGGCGCTATCAGTCTCCACGAATCCTTCCGGAGCCAGCGTGTCCACCATGCGCTGGGCATCGTAGACATTCATCTGGCAGCCATATGATTTGATGTGCAGCTTGCGCGGCGGCGTCATGGAACCCGGAATTGAGGTGGAGGACGACCCTCAGATATAGGCTGGAGGGCCGAAAATCCAGCGATTGAGGCCCAAAAGGGTCATTCCGGGGTGCGACACAGCCGAGAGTTGCGGAATCGCGAGGTTTGACGCCGGTTTCAGCCCGCGAGGGCGTCCTCTGCGACCCGCCGGACCAGGTCCGGCAGCTGATGCATGTCGCCAAAGGTCAGGTCGGCGCCGGCCTTGCGCAGGGTCTCGGCATGGCCGGCCCCGCAATGGCTGCCCCCGTAAAAGCCGAACACTTTCATCCCGGCCGCCCGCGCGCCGGCGATTCCCGCCAAGCTGTCCTCGATCACGACGCAGCGCTCGGGCGGCACGCCCATTTCCCTGGCCGCGAACAGGAACAGGTCCGGTGCGGGTTTGCCGTTCGTCACTTGCGAGGACGAGAAGATGTTCGGCGCGAGGCGTTCATAGAGCCCGGTGCTGCCGAGGCTCACCCGCATGCGCGGATGCGAGCCGCTCGAGGCAACGCAGACCCGTTGCGTCACGACGTCGAGCACGTCGTGGATGCCGCGGATCGCCTCGAGGTCGGCTTCGAATGCGCGAAACAGCTCGTCCTGCAGATCGCCGTGATAGGCCTCGGGCAGCTCGCGGCCGAGCTCGGTTTCGATTTCGAGATTGGCCTGCTTTGTCGAACGGCCGAGGAAGCGCTCGGACACCTGCGCCGAGGTGATCGGATAGCCGTGCCTGGTCAGCACGTCTGCATGCGCGCGGCAGGAGATGACCTCGCTGTCCACGAGCACGCCGTCGCAATCGAAGATGATGAGATCGATGGGCACTAAACTAACTTAAGACGTCGGTTTGTCGTCGTCGAGCGGGACGCAATAGAGCTCGAGCCGGTGATCGACCAGCTTGTAGCCGAGCTTGCGGGCGATTTCCGCCTGCAGCTTCTCGATCTCTTCGGAAGTGAACTCGATCACCTTGCCGTCGCGCAGATTGATGAGATGGTCGTGATGGCTGTCGCGCATCGTCTCGTAGCGCGCGCGGCCCTCCCGGAAATCATGGCGTTCGATGATGCCGGCATCCTCGAACAGTTTCACGGTGCGATACACGGTCGAGATCGAGATCTTGTCGTCGACGGCGACGCAGCGCCGGTACAATTCCTCGACATCGGGATGATCGACCGCTTCCGCCAGCACGCGGGCGATGACGCGGCGCTGCTCGGTCATGCGCATGCCGGTGGCGGCACAGCGCGCCTCGATGCCGGACGCCTTGGATGCGGTGGAAGCTTTAAGTCCAGTCATGTGTTGTCTGCCTGACGGGGGCGCTTTCTGCCATCAATATTACGACAAGTCACGTCGCATCAGAAGGGCGTTCAATTGTTCCCCGTTCGGCTGCTTATAGTAGCGTTCGCGGCGCCCGACCACCATGAATCCGGCCCAGTCGTAGAGCCGCCGCGCCGGCTGGTTATTTTCCTCAACTTCAAGAAATATTGTGCGGACGCCGCGCCCCGCGAGATGGCCGAGATGGGTCATCAGCAGCGTGCGGGAGAGGCCGCGGCCGCGATGGGCCTGGTCCACCGCGATCGAGAGGATTTCCGCTTCGTCCGCGCCGATCCGCGACACTGCGAATCCGATGGTCTTGCGGCCGAGGCGCAACCGCTGCACGAGCGTGTTGCTCTCGCTCATCATGCTCTCGAATTCGCCTTCGCCCCAGCCATGCGCGAAGGAGGCGCCGTGCAACTGTGCCAGCCGCAGGGCGTCGCGCGCGGAGGCGGGCTCGACGGCGGCCGTGTCGCCGCGCCACCATTCCGAAAACCATTTCATCATCAGCTTGCGGCTTGTGCTGCGAACGGCGGCAGTGCGGCCGGCTTTGCGTCGGGCGCCTTCAGATAGAACGGCCGCGCCGGCGTCGTCTCGGGATCGGCCGCGGCCCCAAGCCAGGCGATCCAACCGATATCGGGCGCGGGCTGCGTGTCGACCGCAATGGGTTGCGGCCCATCCTTCGGCCAGCGATCGGCGAGGATTTTTGCGGCATTGCCGACCAGGTGCGGCGCGCCGAATTGCGAGGCCGCGATGGCGTCGTCGATGGCAGCGACGCTCGGTGGCACCAACTGGCTGCCGTCGCCGGCGACGATCTGGAAATAGATGTGATCGTGCCGAGCATCGATCGCCGAGATGATGGGCGCGGGTCCACTCTGGCCGACAATGGCGGCCGCATAGGCCGACAAGGTCGTCAGTCCGACGGCTGGCCGCTTGGCCGCGAGCGCAAGGCCGCGGGCCGCCGAAATGCCGACGCGCAAGCCGGTGAAGCTGCCGGGGCCGACCGTGACCGCGATGCGGTCGAGCGAGGTAAAGGCAAGATCGGCCGACTGCATCACGCGCGCGATCATTGGCATCAAGGCCTCGGCATGGCCGCGCTTCATGAGAAGCTGCTCCTGCGCAAGGAGTTCGTCGGCCTCGGTGTCGAGCACCGCAGCCGCGCACGCTTCCAGTGCGGTATCGATGGCCAGGATCAGCATGAAAAAGCGAATGGCGAGTGGCTAACAGGGAACAGTTTAGCGAACCAGACGCCTATCCGCCATTCGTCATTCACGCTTTGTAGCCCCCGATATCGCCGCGCGTCGTACGGTGGGCAAAGGCGCTCTTGCGCCGTGCCCACCCGCTTGTCGCCAAGAGAAGCAAAGAGAAGAAGGTGGGCACGCTTTCGCTTTGCCCACCCTACGGCACCTGTGATGCCGTGCTTACATCGGCCGCACTTCAACCACGTCGGGCACAAAGTGCTTCAGCAGGTTCTGAATGCCGTGCTGCAGCGTCGCGGTCGATGACGGGCAGCCGGAGCAGGCGCCCTTCATGTTGAGATAGACGATCCCGTCCTTGAAGCCGCGGAAGGTGATGTCGCCGCCGTCATTGGCAACGGCCGGCCGCACGCGCGTCTCGATCAAATCCTTGATCATGTCGACCGTCTCGGCATCGGACTCGTCGAAGAACTCGTCCTCGTCGTCGAGATCGACATCGCTGCTGGCGGCGCCGTCGGCGAGCAGCGGCACGCCGGACATGTAGTGCTCCATGATGGCGCCGAGGATCGCAGGCTTGAGCTGCTGCCATTCACCGCTCGCCTTGGTCACGGTGATGAAATCCGATCCATAGAACACACCGGTGACGCCGGGCACGTCGAACAGCTTTTCGGCGAGCGGCGAACGCGCGGCCGATTCGCGGCTCGCAAATTCCATCGGGCCGCCGTCGACGACGACGCGGCCGGGAATGAACTTCAGCGTGGCGGGATTGGGGGTGGCTTCGGTTTGAATGAACATGGTTTTCTCCAGACGTCGCCGGTTCAAGGCCGGCGCGTGTGCCCTATCCACTAGCAGATGGCGACGGGGAACGCACGGTCAAGGGGAAGGGCGGTCGTTTCGCTGTTATTTCAGCGGGTTAGGTCTCGCTTGCCCCCCTCTGGAGGGTAAGAAACGGGCTACGACAGCGAATCCACGCTTTGGTCGCTCAGCGCCCCCGAAATGATCGTCACCGGGACCGGGAACGTGCCCAGCTCATGCGCAAGCAGGTTGACCAGTGGGCCGGGCCCTTCCGCGCCGGGATTGGCGGCGAGCACCAGCATGGCGATGTCAGGATCCTCGTCGATGACCGCGAGCAGCTGTTCCATCGCGTCACCTTCACGGATCACCCGTTCCGGCGTGATCGCGGCGATGCCGTTGGCCCTACCGGCGGCGCGGTCGAGCGCGGCTTCGGCTGCTTCCTGCGCTTCGGCGCGCATGATGTCGGCGACGCCAAGCCATTCCTGGCTCTGCTGCTCGGACTCGATGATGCGCAGCAGCACCACGCCGCCGCCGGCGCGGATCGCCCAGCGGCTGGCGTAATAGACCGCGCGATCCCATTCGGCGGTATCGTCGACGATGACGAGGCATTTGGGCTTGTGACCCGGCTCGAAGCAAAGTCGCTTGCTGGTCATGCATGTCCCGGAATGTGCACGAGAGACATGCTGCCACACTCCCTCACGCTTGGGGAGGGGAGAAGCGGCCCGGCGCCGTGGCGCAGGCCGCGTTTCGCGCGTGCGATGATCAGCGCCGGCGGACGAAGCCGACGATGTCCTTCGACAGGTTCATGGTCTCTTCGGCGATGGCGCGGGCCCGGTCGGAACCGTCGTTCAGGATCGCGTCGATATGGCCGGGGTCGGCGACGAGGCGCTTCATCTCGCCGGCGATCGGCGCGAGCTTGGTGACGCACAGCTCGACCAGCGAATTCTTGAAGCTGGAGAACTGGCCGCCGCCGAATTCGCGCAGCACGTCAGCCTTGGAGCGGCCGGAGAGCGCGGCGAAGATGCCGACGAGATTGTCGGCCTCGGGGCGCGCTTCCAGACCCTTCTCCTCGGATGGGAGCGGCTCCGGATCGGTCTTCGCCTTGCGCACCTTCTGCGCGATGGTGTCGGCATCGTCGGTCAGATTGATGCGCGAATTGTCGGACGCATCCGACTTCGACATCTTCTTGGTGCCGTCGCGCAAGCTCATCACGCGCGTCGCCGGTCCCGTGATCAGGGGTTCCGGCAGCGGGAAGAACAGGCCGTCATTGGCCCCCTGCGCGCGAATGGAATCGGCGAAATCATTGTTGAACTTCTGCGCGATGTCGCGCGAGAGCTCGAGATGCTGCTTCTGGTCCTCGCCGACCGGAACGTGGGTGGCGCGGTAGAGCAGGATGTCGGCGGCCATCAGCACGGGATAGTCGAACAGCCCGACCGAGGCGTTCTCGCGGTCCTTGCCGGCTTTCTCCTTGAACTGGGTCATGCGGCCCAGCCAGCCCATGCGCGCGACGCAGTTGAAGATCCAGGCGAGCTCGGCGTGGCCCGAGACCTGGCTCTGGTTGAACACGATGTGCTTCTTCGGATCGATGCCGCTGGCGATGAACGCCGCGGTCACCTCGCGGGTGTTGCGCGCGAGCTCGACTGGGCCGCCCCAGACGTCGACGCCTTGCGTGATCGCGTGCATGTCGACGACGCAATAGATGCAGTTGTGGGTTTCCTGCATCTTCACGAAGTTGACGATCGCGCCGAGATAATTGCCGAGGTGCAGATTGCCCGTCGGCTGGACGCCCGAAAAGACCCGTTCAACGAATGGCATGGCAAGCTTTCCTAAGGGGTAGCGGCCGTCGTTTCCAACAGCGGCGCTGCCCCGTCAAGGGTAATTCGCTTGTCCGCGCGGGCCGAGGCCAGCTAGGCGGGCCGTTTCAGCGCATTAACCGCCTCGCGCCAGGAGGCGGCGCCGAGGATTTGCAGCAGCAGGCCGTAGACAGCGATCCCGGCCCCGATCTGCAGGCCCAGCACGATGAAGCGGATCAGGCCGTGCGCCTCGGCAGGGATGAGATCGGTGGTCAGCCAGAGCAGGGCGCCCATGGCGGCCGCGGCGAGCACGATCCGCGGCAGCCGCTTTCGCGCGGCGGCATCGACCGAGAAGCCGAACTCGCCGGTGCCTTTCCGGAGCAGCGAGACCGCACTGCTCCAGGCGCCGGCCGCGATGCTCGCGGCGATCCCGCTCGCGCCGAAGAAATGGCCGAGCAGGACAGCCAGCGCAATCGCGACCACAAAGCCTTTGGCCGTGGCGAGCAGCGGCGTCATGGTGTCGCTGCGGGCATAGAAGGCCGGCGACAGCGCCTTGATCAGCACATGCGCCGGCAGGCCCAGCGCCAGCCACATCAGCGCGCGTGCGGTGGCCGTGCTGTCATCCGCGCTGAAAGCGCCGTGCTCGAACAACAGCCGCACGATCGGCTCGGCCAGCACGGCGAGGCCGAGCGTGGCGGGCAGCGCCAGTCCGGTCGCAAGCTCCAGCGCGCGCGATTCCGCATGCGCCACGGCGTCGCGGTCGCCGCTCGTGACGGCGCGCGTCAGCTCCGGCACCAGCACCGTGCCCATGGCGACGCCGACGATGCCGAGCGGCAGCTCGATCAGGCGGTTGGCAAAATACAGCCACGACACGGCGGAGGGCGTCGCGGAGGCGATGATCGCACCGGCGATCATCAGCCATTGCGGCCCCGAGCTTGCGATCATGCCGGGGATCGCCTTGGCGAAGAAGCCGCGCATCTCCTTGTCGAAGTTGGCACGCAACGGCGTCGCCAGACCGGCGCTTCGCTGCGACGCCAGCATCAGCAATTGCAGCAGGCCCGCGATGCCGACCGTCGCCGCCAGCATCCACGCGGCGAAGCCGGCATCCGCGTGCCAGACGAGCAGCAGCCCGATCGCGGCGATCAGCGCGATGTTGAACAGCAGCGGCGAGAACGCCGTGAGTGCGAATCTTCCTTGCGCGTTCAGCAGTCCCATCAGCACCGTGACCGGGCCTGCGAAGGCGAGATAAGGCAGCATCAGCCGCGCATTCTGGACGGCGAGGTCGAGCGTGCCGCTGCCGAGGAAGCCGGGTGCGATGATCGTGATGATCAACGGCATTGCGACGGCAATGCCGATCGAGATCGCGATCAGGGCCGCGCTGACCGTGCCGAGCACGCGCCCCGCGAAAGCGGAGGCGGCCTTTTCGCCACCGCGCTCCCGGATGCGCAGCCAGGCCGGGATCAGCGCCGCATTGAGTGCCCCTTCGCTGAGCAGGCGCCGCACCACATTGACGAGCTGGAACGCGGCCAGAAACGCATCCGCCACGGCTCCGGTGCCCAGCAGTGCTGCGATCAGGGAGTCGCGGGCAAAGCCCAGCAGCCGCGAGGCCAATGTTCCCGTCGAGACGGTCAGGAAGGAGCGGATCATCGGGGTCGTTATAATACCGTTGCTTGCCCGCTAAGGGCCGGTCGTGATAGGCCGCGAGCCAGATTTCAGGCCGACAGGAAGCGGATTTCCGTAGGGTTCGCAATCCGGCAAACAGGATCAAGGTGAATGGCTGACGTGAAATATGACGTTCTCGGCATCGGCAACGCGCTGTTCGACGTGCTGGTCAGGACCGACGAGGCCTTTTTGGCCAAGCACGGCATGACCAAGGGCAGCATGTCCCTGATCGACGAGGCACGGGCTGCCGCCATCTACGAGGACATGGGCCCGGCGACGGAAGTTTCGGGGGGATCTGCCGCCAACACCATCGTCGGCATCGGCAGCCTGGGTGCCCGCGCCGCCTATGTCGGCAAGGTCAAGGACGACCAGATCGGCAAGCTCTACGTCCACGACATCCGCTCAGCCGGCGTCGCCTTCAACACGCCCGCCGCCAAGGACGGCCCCGCCACCGGCTGCTCCTACATCCTGGTCACGGGTGACGGCGAGCGCACCATGAACACCTATCTCGGCGCTGCGCAGGACCTCTCGCCCGCCGACATCGATCCGGCCGAGATCGCCGCTGCCGGCATCGTCTATCTCGAGGGCTATCTCTGGGACCCCAAGAACGCCAAGGACGCCTTCGTCAAGGCCGCCGGGATCGCCCATGAGGCCAAGCGCAAGGTGGCGCTGACGCTGTCGGATTCCTTCTGCGTCGACCGTTATCGCGACGAATTCCTGGGGCTGATGCGCAACGGCACCGTCGACATCGTGTTCGCCAACGAGTCCGAGCTGCACTCACTCTACATGACCTCGGATTTCGACACCGCGCTCAAGCAGCTCCGCACCGACGTCAAGCTCGGCGTCGTCACCCGCAGCGAGAAGGGCTGCGTGGTGGTGACACCGACCGACGCCGTCGCAGCTCCGGCTTCGCCGATCACGCAACTGGTGGACACCACCGGCGCCGGCGATCTCTTCGCCGCCGGCTTCCTCTACGGCCTCTCGCGCAATCTGTCGCACAAGCAGTGCGGCGAGCTCGGCGCGCTCGCGGCCGCCGAAGTCATCCAGCACATCGGCGCCCGTCCACAGGTGTCGCTGAAGCAACTCGCCCAGCAGCGCGGGCTAACGGTTTAACTCCGCTCTCTCCTCGTCATTGCGAGGAGCGTAGCGACGAAGCAATCCAGAGTATCTCCGCGGAGGCGGACTGGATTGCTTCGCTACGCTCGCAATGACGATGTGGAGGCAGGTGCGCGCCTCATTCACAACTGTCATCGCCCGCGAAGGCGGGCGATCCAGTATTCCAGAGACGCCAGTGGTTTAGCCGAGAAGCCGCGGCGTACTGGATTCCCCGCTCCAGTGCGCAATTGCGCACAAGGCGGGGAATGACAGCGAGATTGGAGAGGCAGCGCAAAGCCCCCTTACGCCGTCCTCGCCGCCTTCAATCCCAGTCGCTGCTCCACGGCTTCGCGCATCACGAATTTCTGGATCTTGCCAGTCACGGTCATCGGGAATTCGTCGACGAACTCGACATAGCGCGGGATCTTGTTGTGGGCGATCTGGCCGTCGCAGAAGGCGCGGACCTCGTCCGCGGTCAGCGTCTCGCCCGGCCTGACGCGGATCCAGGCGCAGAGCTCCTCGCCATAGCGGGTGTCGGCGACGCTGAAGATCTGCACGTCCTGGATCTTGGGGTGGCGGTACAGGAATTCCTCGATCTCGCGCGGATAAAGGTTCTCGCCGCCGCGGATCACGAGATCCTTGATGCGGCCGACGATGTTGCAATAGCCCGCGTCGTCGATGGTGGCGAGGTCGCCGGTGTGCATCCAGCCATTGGCGTCGAGCACGTCGCCGGTCTTTTCCTTCTCCTCCCAATAGCCGAGCATGACGCTGTAGCCGCGGGTGCAGAGCTCGCCGCGTTCGCCGCGCTTGACGATCTTGCCTTCGAGATCGACGACCTTCACCTCGACATGCGGATGAATCCGCCCGACGGTGGAGACGCGCCGCTCGAGCGGATCGTCCGTCGCGCTCTGGAAGCTGACCGGGCTGGTTTCGGTCATGCCATAGGCGATGGTGACCTCGCCCATGTTCATCTCGGTGTTGACGCGCTTCATCACCTCGATCGGGCACGGCGCGCCCGCCATGATGCCGGTGCGCAGCGATTTCAGATTGAACGTCGCGAATTCGGGGTGGTCGAGCTCAGCGATAAACATGGTCGGCACGCCATACAGCGCCGTGCATTTCTCCTGTTCGACCGCGCGCAACGTCGCGAGCGGATCGAAACCTTCGCCGGGATAGACCATGGTCGTGCCGAGCGTGACGGAGGCGAGATTGCCCATCACCATGCCGAAGCAATGATAGAGCGGCACGGGAATGCAGATGCGGTCCGCTTCCGTCAGGCGCATCGCGCGTCCGGTGAAATAGCCGTTATTGAGGATGTTGTGGTGCGTCAGCGTTACGCCTTTGGGCGAGCCGGTGGTGCCGCTGGTGAACTGGATGTTGACGGGATCGTCGAACTGAAGCGCAGCGCCGAGTGCGGCAAGCTGCTCGCGATGCTCCGCTCGGCCCATGCCCGCAACGTCCTCGAAAGGGATCGTGCCGGATGCTGCGGGGCTACCGATCTGGATCACCATCCGCAAGGCCGGCAGCCGCGCCGCCTGCAACTGTCCGGGCCTGGCGCTCGCCAGTTCCGGGAGCAGCGTGTTGAGCATCTCCATGTATTGGCTGGTCTTGAACGCCGTCGCCGTGACGATGGCGGCGCAGCCGACTTTCTTCAGCGCGAATTCCAGCTCGCTGAGTCGATAAGCGGGATTGATCGTCACCAGGATCAGGCCGGCCTTGGCGGCGGCGAATTGGGTCAGCGTCCATTCCGGCCGGTTCAGCGACCAGATGCCGATTCGCTCGCCGCGTTCGAGGCCGAGCGCGAGAAAGCCGGCGGCGAGCGCGTCGACCCGCTCGGCGAATTCCGTCCAGGTCCATCGCACGCCGTGGCTGGGCGAGACCAGCGCCTCGCGCTTGCCCCAGCGCCGCACCGCATGATCGAGACTGCGGCCGATGGTATCGCCGAGCAGCGGCGTGTCCGAGACGCCGCAAACGTAACTGTCGGCTTTGCCTGCAAGACCGTCCGCCAAGTTCGTCTCCTCAAGATTGGTGCCTCGTGCCCTGAGGCCGCTGACCCTGGGGCACGAGGTTATCTCTTGCCGGGACGGTGCGCGACGCCGCGCGCCTCATACTAAGTGGCTAGGCCGCCTTCTTGTCGCTGCCCGCGTCGAGCCCGGCATAGATGCCGCGTTCGAATCCCGCGAAGGCCTGCAGGCATTTCGCGTCGGCGAACGGCAACAGCTGCATCAGGATCACGCCGGTGACGTCGCGCGCGGGATCAATCCAGTAATAGGTGTTGGCAAGGCCGGCCCAGGCGAGGCTGCCGGCGCTGCGGCCTTCCGCCGTCTTCGCGGTGTTGATCATGAAGCTGAGGCCCCATTTCTTCACCTGCTCCGGATAGAGATCGACGTCGTTGGTATACATCGGCGCCGCGGTCGCGAGCTTGGTCATGTTGAGATCGCCCATCTGGTTCTGCCCCATCATGGCGGTCGTCTCGGCCTTGAGCACCTGGTTGCCGTTGCCGCGGCCCTTGTTGAGGATCATCTGGGTGAACTTGATGTAGTCGCCTGCGGTCGAATAGAGACCGCCGCCACCCATGTGGAATTCCGGATTCTGTTCGAGCTCGAACGGGATCGCGGCAAGCTGGCCGTCCTCGCCGCGGGCATGCATGCCGACGAGGCGCTTGCGCATGTCGTCGGTGATCTTGAAGCCGGTGTCGCTCATGCCGAGCGGCGCAAACAGATTGTCGCGCAGATAAGCATCGAGCCGCTTGCCGCTGACGGCTTCCACGGCCTTGCCGACGAAATCGATATTGGTGCCGTATTCCCAGCGCGTACCGGGATCGGTCATGACTGGCGTCTTCAGCGCGGCGTTCTGGCAGGTGATGATGCCCGGCGTTCCGGTCTTCTCGAGATAAATGCCGAGATTACCGTTCCACATGTCGTAGGCGAAGCCGGCGGTGTGGGTCATCAACTGGCGCAGCGTGATCGCGCTCTTCGCCGGCCGCAGTTTTGGTTCGCCCTTGGCGTCGAAGCCTTCGAGCACCTGCGGCTTGGCGAGGCCGGGGAGCACCTCGCTGATCTCTGCGTCCAGCGACAATTTGCCTTGCTCGACCAGCTGCATTGCGCCCGCCGATGTCACCGCCTTCGTCATCGAGGCGATCCAGAACACGCTGTCGGCCGTCATCGCATCGGGCTTCGACAGGTCGCGCTTGCCGAATGCGCCCTGGTAAATCACGTCACTACCGCTGGCGGCGATGGCGACCACGCCGGGAATCTCCTTGGCGTCGCTTGTCTTGCGCAGAACATCGTCGATCTGGGCTTTGCTTTGCATACGCGTTTCCTCCGGTTTGATTATTGTTGGAAGCGATCGATTGTCCTCCTGCACGCTCCGCGCGGCAAGCGCGTCCAGATGCCCGCATCGGTCGCGATGTCGTGACTTGACGGCCTGCGTCCCACGCAGGACGACAACGCGGCTGACCTGCAATAGTCCGTCACAATCTGCGGTGGATGGCTGCATTTCGCCGTGACCTCGGATGGTCTCGGCGTTATGTTTCGAGTGTTTGAAATACTTGAAACATTTTGTGCGTTGCGGCGTTCGGCCTTGGGCCGAGCCGCGGCCGAAGTTAACACTTGGTGCAAATGTTGGCGGTCGGTCACGACCGCGAGGGGACCTCAAATGATTTCGACCTGGAGCGAATGGAAGCGCTATCCCCGTCCCGGACGGGGCGACAACCTTGAGGCGCCGATCTCGCCCGGTATTTACGAGGTCCGCATCGCCGGCACCGGCGCGCTCTATTCCTTCGGCGCGGTCGACAATCTGGCGCAGTCGCTGGCGCTGCTGCCGGTCGGCTCGAAAAACTGGTTCGGCCGCCGCGACACCTCCGATGCGCCTGATCTCGAATACCGAACCTGCGCAACCTCCTCGAAGGCCGACGCCAAGGCGGCCGCCGAGCGCATGATCGGCCGGCGCGAAACCTATTTGAGCGGCGCGGCCTAGAGCATAATCCGGAAAAGTGTGCAGCGGTTTTCCGGAAAGATCATGCTCAAACAATAAGTTCGCTGGTGTCACCTTAACTCCCATCAGCTGTGCGTTGCGGGACGGTGCATTGCGCACCGTGTGTCCCTATATTCCGGGCCGATCCGATCGCCCCAGGGAGTAACGCCATGACCCCGACCGCCGCCGCCCGCACCACGCAAGCCACCGCCACCCTACGCGACCGGCTGAAGGACCCCTCGCTGCTGAAGGAGGCCTGCTATATCGACGGCGCCTGGGTCGGCACGCCGGTGTTCGCCGTCAACAATCCCGCGACCGGTATCGAGCTGGCCAAGGTCCCGCAGCTTGGGGCCGACGACACCACCAAGGCGGTCGAAGCCGCCCAGCGTGCGTTTCCGGCCTGGGCCAAGCACACCGCGAAACAGCGCTCCAACATTTTGCGCAAATGGTTCGAGCTGATCACCGCCAACCGCGAGGACCTCGCGCTGATCCTCACCTCCGAGCAGGGCAAGCCGCTCTCCGAGGCGCTCGGCGAGGTCGACATCGGCGCCGCCTATATCGAGTTCTTCGCGGAGGAAGCCCGGCGCGTCTATGGCGAGACCATCCCGACGCAGCGGCCCGATGCGCGCCTGCTCGCGATCAAGCAGCCAATCGGTGTCTGCGGCGCGATCACGCCGTGGAATTTCCCGAACTCCATGATCACCCGAAAAGTCTCGCCGGCGCTGGCCGCGGGCTGCACCGTGGTGTTGAAGCCCGCCAACGAGACGCCGCTCTCGGCGCTGGCGCTGGCCGTGCTCGCCGAGAAAGCCGGCATTCCCAAGGGCGTGCTCAACATCATCACCGGTGACGCGCCGCCGATCGGCAAGGTGCTGTGCGAGCATCCGGCGGTGCGCTTCGTCGGCTTCACCGGCTCGACCGCGGTCGGCAAGATCCTCTACCAGCAGGCCTCTGTCGGCGTGAAGCGGCTCGGCCTCGAGCTCGGCGGCAACGCGCCCTTCGTGGTGTTCGACGATGCCGATATCGACGCCGCGGTCGAAGGCGCGATCGTCTCGAAGTACCGCAACATGGGCCAGACCTGCGTCTGCGCCAACCGGATGTACGCCCAGGACAAGATCTACGACGAGTTCGTCAAGAAGCTGTCGGCCAAGGTCGCCGCAATGAAGATCGGCGACGGCACCGAGAGCGGCGTCACGCAGGGCCCGCTGATCAATCTGAAGGCGGTCGACAAGGTCGAACGCCACATCGCTGACGCCGTGAAGCGCGGTGCCAAGATCGTCACCGGCGGCAAGCGCAGCGAGCTCGGACGTTCCTTCTTCGAGCCTACCGTGCTCGCCGACGTCAAGCCGGACTCGCTGGTGTCGCAGGAGGAAACCTTCGGCCCGCTGGCGGCGGTGATCCGCTTCAAGGACGAAGCCGACGTGATCGCGATGTGCAACGCCTCGCCATTCGGCCTCGCGTCGTACTTCTACTCCCGCGATCTCGGCCGCGTCTGGCGCGTCGCAGAGGCGCTGGAATCAGGCATGGTCGGCGTCAACACCGGCCTGATCACGACGGAAGTCGCCCCCTTCGGCGGCGTCAAGGAAAGCGGCCTCGGGCGTGAAGGCTCGCGCCACGGCATGGAAGAATATGTCGAGATCAAATACGTGATGATGGCGGGGGTCTAAGGCTCCCCACTCAGTTCCTGCTTCGGCGCAGCTCTCCGGGACTGCGTCCGAACTCGCGGCGCATCCATTTGGCCAGGTGAGACTGATGGGAAAAGCCCGCTTCCAGGGCGATGTCGCTGAGCTTGCGATCGCCCAGGAGGAGGAGCTGGCGTGCGTGCTCCACTCGCCGTCTCAGGATGTAGCGGTGAATCGTGACGTCCATCGCCGCCTTGAACCAGGTCCGCAGATGTGAGCTGCTGACGCCGGCCTCGCGACAGAGAACGTCGATCGTGAGCGGCTGGTCGAGATGGGTATCGATATAGGCCAGGACTCTGTGGAGCTGCGCGTCCGACAGGCGAACGGCCTGCGCCGGCGGATCGTTGGTCAGGCTGAGCAGCTCGACCGCCAGCGCCATCCCGACATTTTCGGCAAACAGGGGACCGCTTGGAGATCCCGCCTTCACGTCGCTTTCGAGAGCCTGCCCGAGCAAAACGATGCGCTCGTTCCGGAGCAGATGATGGTGCTTGAGCCGGGTGGCCGCCAATTGCCGGCTTCTTGCGGCCGCATGATTCAGCATGCTCGGTGCGAGCCGGATCTGCAGCGACTGATAGGACGTTTCCGCCACGAATCCGCCGAAGGCGCCGGACGGGATCACATCGATATCGCCGGCCCGACGCAGATGCGGGTCCCCGGTTTCGAGACATTTTGAGCGCGTTGCGGCGCTCAAGTGGATGATGATCCGGTGATCGCTGATCGGCTCGAGCGCAACGGAGTGAGGCTCGGTTCGCATGGCCGCAGAGGTGCTGCCGGTCAGTGATGGCGCCGAACGCGATGTGGCACGCATGGGCCGGGCTCCAAAAATGGCTTGGCGGAACGTGATCGATATTTGGCGCATCGTGCGCGATTTTCAACGGCGCCGGCGTCAAACAACTCATCTGTCGTGTCGTGACAAATGAGGATGCAAGGTGAGTCATTATTTAGTTGTCGGGGCTGGCCCCGTCGGAAGCGAAACCGCACGTCTTTTGGCAGAGGAGGGGCGCAGCGTCATCCTGACCAGCAGGAATCCAGGATCGCTCGATATCGCAGGTGTGCGGATGGTTTCCGCAGATGCCACTGACGCCGCGCAGCTCGCGGAACTGGCCAAGGGCGCGGATGCGATCTTCATGTGCGCAATGGCGGCCTATCACCGCTGGCCGACCGACTTCTTTCCGATCATGGACGGAACGGTCAAGGCGGCCGAGCAGGTTGGTGCCAAGCTGCTCGTGGTCGGGAATGTCTATGGCTACGGCGCGGGAGCTACGAGCCCGCTCACGCCGGAGCTCGAGCCGGACCCGACCAGTCGAAAGGGCACGACCCGCCACATCATGTGGCAGCGTGCGGTGCGATCGAACGTTCCTGCGATCGAGGTCCGCGCAAGCGATTATCTCGGCAAAGGCGCGGTCGCATATTTCTCGCTGCTGGCGCTGCCATCGCTGCTCAAGAACGAGCCGGTCTCCTTCCTCGGCGATCCCGACGTCGCGCACGCCTGGTCCTTCACCAAGGACGTCGCAAAGACGCTGATTGCCGCATCGCGCTTCACCGGAGATTGGGGGCGCGCCTTTCATGTGCCGTCGCAGTCGGCCTCCGTGCGCGAGCTGGTATGCAGGTTCGCAGTCGCGTTGAAGATCGACGTTCCGGATCTGCTTCGCCTCACCGCGGCCGATCTGGAAGCCATCGGTTTCAGCGAAGGGATCGAGATGTCCTATCTGTTCGAGAGGCCGCTTCTGCTCGACGCCGGCGAGACGGAGAAACTGCTGGGGGTTACCGCGAGCAGCCTGGATATGATGATTCGTGACACTCTCTCGTAGGTCGCCGAATGGATGCGGCGGTGAGGGGCACGGAATGAGCGAGGACTCGCGCGTCCCCTACCGCCGCAGCACCGCAATCGTCCGGTTCGCAAACGTCAACCGCTCGGCCATCACCGACACGAAATACGTCAGCAGCTTGTGGCTCAGCGCGGGGTCTTCTTCCTTGATCTCGTCGAACTGGTGGGTGTTGAGCACGTAGAGCACGCTGTCGACCTCGGCCTGGATCGTCGCGCTGCGCGGGGTGTGCGACACCAGGCCCATTTCGCCGATCGTGGTGTAGCGGCCGAGGCTGCGCACGCGCGTGGTGCGGTCGTCGTCGGCTGGGACCATGATGCCGACGCGGCCGTCGAGAATGAAGTGCATGGAATCGGCGGGGTCGCCGGCCTGTACGATGACCTCGCCGGCCTCGACCTCGATGCGCTGGCAGCGATGGATCAGCCTGTTGGCGTCGTCCTCACTGTCGAGAATGCGCGTGAACCAGTCATGCAGGCTCGCTTCTTCCTGGGCCAGGCCCTGATGCTGCGAGATGATCTCGTTCTCGCACCATTCCAGCGCGCGATCGAGCTCGGGGATGATGGTGACGCCCTCGCCGATGAAGTCGCTGGAGCGCAGCACTTTCTCGGCCGCGGCCGACAGATGCACCAGGATCAGCTCGACGCCGAGGTCATGCGCGCTGCGCTTGATCTGGGCAAAGCTGTAGGCGGCCGACGAATCGACGCCGGTGACGAGCTTGAAGTCAAACAGCAGATAGCGGCATTCCGGCCGCTCCTGGAGCAGCCGCTTGACGTGCTGGAAGAGCCGGTTGGCTGAGCCAAAGAACAGATAGCTCTGCAGGTTGAGACCCTGGATGCTGCCGCCATGGGCCTGCAGCACGTCCTGATCGTCGCGCGAGCGGTCGAGCGAGGAACGATATTCCGAGCCGTCGAAACTGTATTTGATCGATTCGACGCGCGCGGCACTGAACGCAAAGGTCGCGCAGCCGATGATCACGCCGATCAAAATGCCCGGCACGAAGCCCCAGACCACGATGATCGCGATGATGGCGATCAGCGAGAGATATTCGAGCTTCGAAAGCCGCTTGCGCGACTCGATGATCCATCTGTGAAGCTGGTCGGCGCCGAGATAGAGCAGCAGGCCGCCGATGACGAATTTCGGGATGAAGCCGAGCAGCTCGGGCGCGACCGCGAGCATCAGCAGCGACAGCACGGCGACGGTGACGCCGGAGAGGCGCCCGCGCCCGCCGCTGCTGTAGTTGAGAAGCGAGCGGCTGATCGAGCTGCAGCCGGGGTAACCGCCCAGCAGGCCGGTCAGGATATTGGCGGCGCCGGTGACGTTCAGCTCGCGCTCCAGATTGGCCTCGCGGTGTACGGCGACCTCGATGCCGGTGGTGTTGAACAGCGTGCAGGACGCCGTGACGAAGATGACGGCGATGACATTGCCGATCACATCAGGCACGACAAACCAGGGATAGCGGGCGAGATCGTCGGTGTGCCAGGGCAGCGTGAACACCGCCTGCGGCGGCGGCTGAAAGGTCCAGCCAAGGGTGCGGGCGCTGTCGAACGAGACGCCGGTGATCCAGAATGCCAGATGCGCGGTGAGCACGCCGCCGACCAGGATGATCGGCAGCCCGAACGGGCTGCGCGAGCGGTGCCAGGTGAGATACAGCACCAGCGCCATCGCGCAGGCGGCCCCCAGCTCCAGCAAAACGGTGGCGTTGACGAAGTACGGCAGCGTCGCAAGCTGCAGGGGGTGGTTGGTGATGACCCGGATCGCACCGAGCGTAATAAGAAGGCCGGTTGCGCCGAGGAAGCCGCCGACCACGGGATAAGGCACATAGCGGATGGCACGGCCGAGCCGCGTCAGGCCCAATCCGCACAGCACCAGCCCGGTTAGCACCGTCGACAATCCGAGCGTGATCAGGACCGGCGAGAGCAGCGACGTCGAGGGGGCCGCCGTCTCGATGCGCTCGACCAGCGAAGCCACCAGGATTCCCGTCACCGCGGCGGTCGAGCTGTCGGGCGCGCCAACCGCGAAGGGCAGGGAGCTGCAGAGCCCGATGACGATCGCGAGCACCGCCGAGCTGACGAAGGTCGCCGTGATCCCGTAGGACAGATAGGGCGACAGCGGCCCGGCGAAGATCAGCAGCGAATATGACAGCCCGAATGTGACGGTCAGGATGCTGGCGGCACTGCCGCCCAATATATCATTCAGCGCACGCTTGAGAGCCGGATTGAACCGCGGCGCCGGAGTGAAAACAATTGCTGGATCGGTCACGCCGTTGCGCTCGCCCCTGAAAAATGTCGTCTGAGACGTAGACGACTCCGGACTTAGCGCAACAGGATTCTTGTAACTATGAAATATCCGACAATCTTTGCGCTGGTAAGGATCTCCGTTCACGACGTGTGAACGATCAACCATATGGTGGACGGAAAAACCGACGTGCTGGCGGCACAGGCGGTGTTAGCCGGGACGACGAGGAGCACCCGGCCTCTCCACGTCATTGCGAGGAGCGAAGCGACGAAGCAATCCAGACCGTCTCCGCGGAGGGATTCTGGATTGCTTCGCTTCGCTCGCAATGACGGAATGTGCGGCGGCAGCCGGGCCTAAATCTTCAGCTCTTTCCCCGTCACGCGTCGATACGCTTCCAGATACCGCTTGCTGGTCGCATCCACCACGCTCGTCGGCAGTGGCGGCGGCGGGGCGTCGCCGTTCCAGCGGCCGGCGCGGCGCTCGACGTCGAGATAGTCGCGCAAGGGCTGCTTGTCGAAGCTCGCCTGTGGCTGGCCGGGCTTGTAGGCATCGACCGCCCAGAAGCGCGAGGAGTCCGGCGTCATGACTTCGTCGATCAGGATGATGCGGCCGTCCTTGTCGCGGCCGAACTCGAATTTGGTATCGGCGATGATGATGCCCTGCTCGCGCGCCAGCTCCTCGCCGAGCGTGTAGATCGCGCGCGTCATGCTCTCGAGCGTGTAGGCGACCTCGTCGCCGACCACTTCGCGCATCTTCGCGATCGTGATGTTCTCGTCATGGCCGGTCTCGGCCTTGGTCGCGGGGCTGAAGATCGAGGGTTCGAGCTTCTCGCTCTCGACGAGGCCCGCCTTCAGCTTCTCGCCGGCGAGCGTGCCGCTCGCCGCATATTCCTTCCAGGCCGAGCCGGAGATGTAGCCGCGGATCACGCATTCGATCGGAAACACGGTGGTGCGACGCGACAGCATGGCGCGGCCGAGAATCTCGGCGCGGTGCGGCTTCAATGCCGGCACGGCCGCGATGATCTCGTCGGTATCGGCGCTGATCATGTGGTGCGGCACCACGCCTTCGAGTTTGCCAAACCAGAACGCGCTGATCTGGGTCAGCACCGCGCCCTTCATCGGGATCGTTTCGCCCATCACGACGTCGAAGGCGCTGATGCGGTCGGTGGTGAGGAGCAGCAGGCGGTCGTCGTCGACGGCGTAGATATCGCGCACCTTGCCGCGGCCGATCTTGGCCAGGGGCAGGTCGCTGGAGAGCATGGTGGTCATGGGACGGGCCTTCGGGAAGAAAATCCGGCCGCGCCTGATGGCACGGCCGGACACCGGATTAGCCTATTCCGGCAGCGGAATGAACTCATGTTCCTGCGGAACCGCGGCGAAGCGGCCGGTTTTCCAGTCCTGCTTGGCCTGCTCGATCCGCTCCTTGCTGGAGGAGACGAAATTCCACCAGATGTGGCGCGGGCCCTCCAATGCATCGCCACCGAGAAACATCATCCGCGTGGCGTTCAGCGCCTTCACGGTGATGCGGTCGCCGGGCCGGAAGATCAGCAGCCGCGGCCCTTCGTAACGCTCGTTGGCGATCTCGACCTCGCCGTCGACGATATAGATCGCGCGCTCCTCGTGGTCGGGGTCGAGCGGCACGCTTGCGCCGGCGGCGGCCGTGACCTCGGTGTAGAACCAGGGCGAGACCATCGACACGGGCGAAGTGATACCGAACGACGAGCCGGCGATCACCCGCGCGGTGAAATCGCGCTCGGAGATCATCGGCAAATCGCCCGCGCCGTAGTGCTGGAACGACGGCGCAATCTCTTCGGATCCTGCCGGCAGCGCGATCCAGCTCTGCAGGCCCAGCATCTTCTGGCCCGAGGCGCGCTGCGCATCCGGCGTGCGCTCGGAATGCGCGATGCCGCGGCCGGCCGTCATCAGATTCATCGCGCCGGGCGCGATCTCCTGCACGTTGCCCTCGCTGTCGCGATGCATGATGGACCCGTCGAACAGATAGGTGACGGTGGCAAGGCCGATATGCGGATGCGGCCGCACGTCCATGCCCTTGCCGGAGACGAACTGCACCGGCCCGAAATGATCGAAGAAGATGAAGGGCCCGACCATCTGCCGCCTGCCATGCGGCAGCGCGCGCCGCACCGCAAATCCGTCGCCGAGGTCGCGCGTGCGCGGCACGATGACGAGATCGAGCGCGTCGCAGGACATGGGATCGCCGAGCACGGGATCGTTCGAGGGTTGCCAGCTCATGGTGAACTCCTGTTTCTTGCTGGTATGATCGTAGCAGAACAATGTTGGAAACGGGAGCAGACAGATGATTCCGCCGCTCAAGCCTGGCGCCGAGCTGCTCCAGATCACGGGTCCCCAAATCGAGACGGAGCGCCTGATTCTGCGCCCGTGGCGCGCAGGCGATATCGCTCCGAACGCCGCCATGTTGACTGATCCTGGCACCGCCCGCTTCATCGCGCCGGACGGCAATCCGATCACCACCGCGATCGGCGGCTGGCGTAACGCAGCCGTGATGTCCGGGCACTGGGCGCTCTATGGCTTTGGCATGTTTGCGGTCGAGGAGAAGTCCAGCGGCAAATATGTCGGCCGAGTTGGTCCCTGGTGCCCGCCGGGCTGGCCCGCCTTCGAGGTCGGCTGGGGCATTGCCAGGGAATTTCGCGGCAAGGGCTATGCGGTCGAAGCGGCCCGCGCGTCGATCGACTGGTCGTTCGACAGTTTCGAGATCGACGAGATCATGCACTGTATCGAGAGCGAGAATGCGCCGTCGCAAGGCGTGGCGCGCAAGCTCGGTGCCCGGAAGGATCGCGAGATCGACCTGTTCGGCAAGCCCGCCGACGCCTGGATCACGTCGCGGGCTTCGTGGCTGCCGCAAAATTGAATCGATCTCCCCGCAAGCGGGGAGAGGCGAAGAAATCCGCTACCTTCCCAACTCCGTCGCCTTCGCCACGCGATCAAACCGCTCCAGCGTCATGATCGCATCCGCGAATTTTTCCGCGCGCGCGTTCAGCACGGGGCGGGCCAGTGTCAGAAACTTCTGCTGCATCGCCTGTGCATCAGGGAAGGAATTCGGCTCGCCGGAGGGATCGGCATAGAGGCGCTCATGCACGCCGTCATCCGTCGTGATGCTGACGCGGGCGCCGAACGGATGGGTGCGGCCGACTTCGAGGCGGTCGTCCTGCACCACGTCGAACTTGTCGGCGAGCGCGTCGATGGCGGCGTCGCCGAGGCGATTGTAGTCGTCCCAGCCGAATGAGCCCTGGTCGAGCGCGAGCGCGCCGGTGAAGAACATCGAGAACTGGCCGCCGACGATCGATGTCGGATGCCGCTTGGTCGCGGCGTCGCCGGTCAGCGTGATGCCGTTCCGGTGCAGGCCGATCTCGACGCGCTTGACCTGCTCGGGCGTCAGATTGTGCTCGCGGCGCATCGCGATCAGTGCATCGATCGCGGCATGGGTGTAGCGGCAGCTCGGATAAGGCTTCACGCCGATCTTCATCGTCTCATAGGTCTTGCCGAGCTC
Source organism: Bradyrhizobium sp. 18BD (assembly GCF_054185225.1). Taxonomy (NCBI): domain Bacteria; kingdom Pseudomonadati; phylum Pseudomonadota; class Alphaproteobacteria; order Hyphomicrobiales; family Nitrobacteraceae; genus Bradyrhizobium; species Bradyrhizobium sp. 18BD. The sequence goes on from NZ_JAVAYL010000023.1 coordinate 137,961, forward strand.
GGCCACCGCCTTGTCCGGATGCGCATCGTCGGTGTAGCCGGCGAGCAGACCGTGCTTGCCCTCGACCGATTCCGTCGATCCGACGAAATCGTTGCGGGCCAGCGTTGCAGCGATCACGCCGTTCATCGCGGCGGCACCGACCTGGTAGCGCTTGTTCCAGGCGCCGTTGACCAGGAATTGCAGCGAGCCCGCGGCCTGACTGCCGGAGACGCCGAAGGCGGAGATGATCTGCTGCTCGGAGAGGCCGAACAGTTTTCCGGCCGCCGCGGCCGCGCCATAGGTGCCGGCGGTCGCGGTCGGGTGGAAGCCGCGCGCATAATGCGAAGTCGGATCGAGCGCATTGCCGAGCCGGCAGCAGACTTCATAGCCCGCAACGATCGCGGTGAGCACGTCGCGCCCGGACGCGCCGACCATCTCGCCGACGGCAAAGGCCGCCGGAACCACCGGCGCACTCGGATGCAGCGAGGAATCGGCGTGGGTGTCGTCGAAATCGAGGGAGTGGCCCAGCGCGCCGTTGAGCAGCGCGGCCACCGCCGGTGTCCAGGTCTTGGTGTCGCCGAACACGGTGGACTCGCCCTTGGTGTCGAGCGCGAGGGCCTCCAGCATTTTCAGCATCGACGGGGTCGATTCCGCCTCGCGCCGCGCCCGGATGGCGCTGCCGAGGAAGTCCAGCGTCAGCACCTTGGCGCGATCGAGCACTTCCGCCGGAATATCCCCGAATTTCAGATTGACGACATAGGCGGCGAGCGTTGCGGTTTCGTGGGCCATCGTGTTTCCTCGTTTTGGCGCGCAAGTTAGGCGGGCTGATTTGGCCTTTCAAGCGGCCTTGGGGCCGCGGGCATCAGCCATGCTTTTGGTAATCTGGGATCGGACCGGGATAATCGACGATGGCACTCGCAAGACAGCTGTACGATCGGGTCCGGTCGCGGCGGACGCAGCTGGGGCTGGCGATCCGGGTCACGGTGGCCGCGACCGCGGCTTATGCGATCGCCACCGCGCTGCATCTGCTCTTGCCGCTCTGGGCGGTGCTGACCTCATTGATCGTGACCCAGATGAGCGTCGGCCGCTCGCTGAAGGCGACGCGCGACTACGTGCTCGGCACCATCGGCGGCGCCATCTATGGCGGCGCCATCGCGATCCTGATCCCTTATTCCAGCGAGGCGGGCCTGTTGGGGTTGCTGGTGCTGGCGGTCGCGCCACTCGCTTTCGTCGCCGCGATCAACCCAAGCCTCAATGCGGCGACGGTGACCGCGATCATCGTGCTGCTGGTTCCGACCATGCATCATTCCGATCCCATGACGTCGGCGATCGATCGCGTCAGCGAGGTCGGGGTCGGAGCCATCACCGGCCTGCTGGTCTCGTTCCTGGTGCTGCCCTCCCGCGCGGTGCGGCAGATCCGCGCCGCCGCGGCGCAACTGCTCGAGCTGATCGCGGATGCCTTCACCGAACTATTGGCGGGCCTCACGCGCGGCCGCGACAACGACGCGCTGCACCGGATCCAGGACGGCATCGGCACCGCCATGGTGGGCATGAATGCCATCGGCGCCGAAGCCGAGCGCGAGCGCGCCGCGCGATTGTCGAGCGGACCCGACACCGGTCCGCTGCTGCGCACCGTGCTGCGGCTGCGCCATGATGTCGTGATGATCGGCCGCGCCACGGTGGTGCCGCTGCCGGTCGAGGTGCAGATGCGGCTCGCGGCGCCCCTGACGGAAGTGTCAACCGTGATCGCGCGCTTCCTGCGCTCGGCCGCATCCGCTTTGCGCGAGGGCGCCGGCGCGCCGCCGATCCATCCCGTCCACGTCGCGCTTCAGCATTATGCCGAAGCCGTCGCCGCCGTCCGCCAGGATGGTCTGATCCGCGGCCAGCCCGGCGACACCGCCGAGCGCTTCTTCGCGCTCGGCTTCTCACTGGAGCAGATGCACCAGAATCTCTGTGATCTCGACCGCGTCGTCGGCGAATGGTCGGAGGCCGCGGCCGGTAAATCCGTGCGTGTGGCCGAATAGACCATAGCGTTTTCAAGCGAAGTGGATGCCGGTTCGCGTAAAGAAAACGCGTCAAAATAAGAGACTACAGGTCGAAGAACGCGAGCTGCGTTGAGTCGCGCTGCTCGATGCCGTCGGTCAGCGCCTTCAGTGCGACGTCAAAGCTCGGCTGCCTCTGCTCCAGCTCCCAGGCGCCGTCATGGTCCCACTGAAAACACTGGCCATAGCGTTCGCCGGGCTCGACATGGAGCAGCAGGCAGCGGCTGAGCTGCGACGGCTCGGCGACCGGCACCAGATGCTTCAATGACACCCCGTATTCCTTGCGGAAATAGGCGCAGGCCTCTTCGAGCTCGTCGTCGGAATGGGCGATGAAGTCGAGCACGTTGCGAAGCTGCGTGGCCAGCTCGTCGGGCGCATAGAAGCGAAGCTCGGAGGAGGATTCGGGCAGCCGCACCAGCAGCTCGGTCTCGCCGCGCGTCAGCAGGAATTTGCGATAGTCGTCGGGCAGGCGGACGCCGAGCGCCTGCTCGGCCGCGCTGACATCGGCTTCGCTGGCCTTTGTGCCGGGCTTCCAGCGCCAGCCTTTGGCGGACTTTCCAGACTTGCTTCGGGACTTTCCCGCCTTGCGCTTTGCCAAATATTCGGCATAGCCGGGAAACGCCATGATGTCCTCATAGCCGCCGAACTCGGACCATTGATAGGCATCGTCAAAGGCCTCTTCCCGCCGCTCCGGAAAGAAGCCGCAGAGAAGCTCGGCGCGCTTGAGGATGCGATCATGACTCGGGTCGGTCTTGCAGAGGCGCTCGATCGTCTTCAGCGCGGCGTCGGGATTGTCGGCCTGAAGATAGGCATCGCTCAGGAGTTCGAGGATGCGCCCTTCGAGATCCTTCTCCAGGAGCGACCACGCATAATGCGGCTGTTTGGCGGCCCGGCGCGCGCGGATCGTATCGCGCGCCTGCTCGGCGAATTGCACCGCCTGCGCCGCATCGTCTCGGGCGCCGTAGCTGCGGCGGGCGGCGTGCCAGAGATAGAGCGGCTCGTGCACGGCCGGCGTGCCCGCGAGGGCATCGAGCTGCCTCGACTGTTCGGCACGCGGCGCGGCGAGCGCCAGGATCATCAGCTCGTCCAGACCCTTCTGCCAGTCCGGCTTGGCCTGCGGATCGGGCGGGAGAGTGCGCAGCGTAGCTTGGGTGTCACTGGTCTCGACATAGCCGGCCGCAACGAGATCGGCCACATGGCTGCGAAAAGCCGTTGCCGCGTCGGCGATGCCGGAAAATTCCTCGCGCAGATATTCGTCCGCGTCGGGATCGCCCTTCCAGTTCATGTGGACGCCGATCACCATGGGATTGCTGCCCGGGATCAGCATCAATTCGCGGTCGTCGTCGCCGGGTGCGCGATGGAAGAACTTTGCCAGATACATGCGACCTCCGAACGCGCCGCCACCATCGGGGGGCGCACGTTTCAGTCGCGGCTTTGGCGAAACCGGTTCATGCCGTCAGGGCTGGCGCTTCGTCAGGCCCTTGCTTTGCATGCGCCACAGCAGGAGATCGATGCGGTCCTGGCCGAAAAACGGCTCGTTCTCGAACACGAAGGTGGGCACGCCCCAATGGCCCGATGTCGCGTGGTCCTTTTCGTTCTCGGCGATCACCTGCTCGTAGCGATCCGGATCGGCTATGATCGCCGCATCCATCGCGGCGAGATCGAAGCCGGCCTTCCCGGCGGCCCGCGCCAGGTGATCGCCCTCGTTCCATCCCGCCACCGAGCCGTCCCACAGCACGCGTGCGATAGCGTCGGTGAATGCGAGCCCGCGGCCCTCGAGCTGCGCCATGGCACCCAGCCGGGTCAGGCGGTGGATATAGGGCTGCTCGGCCGCGACATCGAATGTCGTCTTATCCTGCACGATCGGATCCGGCCTTGGAAAGCGGAACGGAATGCCCTCGTGCTGCGCCACGCGCGTGCTGTCGAGCACCACATAGCGAATGAAGTTCGGACTGGCCTTCTTGAAGAAGCCGGGCACACGGACCGCGAGCGGATAAACCGGCCGCAGATTGACCGCGAGATCATATTCAGCGACGAGCTTCAGCGTCTTGGGCAGCGCCAGATAGCTGAAGGGACTGCGGTAGGAGTAGAAGAGGTCGACGGATAGCGTCATCGCACCGGCTCCACGATGCGCCCCATCATGCCGCGAGCCACGAGCTTGTGGAACGGCGTGATGAGCGTCAGGTAGGTCCGTCCGAGGAAATTGTTTGTCTTCACCAGAGTGGTCACGGTGACCTGGCGTCTCGCTGCATCCCCTGCCACGTCGACGACAATGCGAAAATCGAGGTGAGAATCATTGAAGCCGGCGATCAGGCGCTCCGGCGTCTCGCTCAACACTGGAAACAGCCCGATCAGGCCGCCAGGCGCGTACGCGCCTTCACCCGACGTCTTCAGCCCGAACGGCGTCACCAGAAGGTTGCGCAGGCGTGTCAGCGCATCGATCCAGCGCGGTCCGTTCAGCACCATCCGCGTGCAGGCCTCGCGAGCGGTCACGGCTGCCGCGCCGATTTCGACACGAAACGCATCCATGAACTGCGCGCCCGACAGCACGGCCCCGGCGTCGACCTCAGGTTTGACTTCGCGGACGGTCCCGATCATCCCGCCAGTCTGCGCGTCAGCATCCGGAAGCGCAAGATCAAGAGTCCGGCATAGACGAACGATCCGATCGACAATCCGATCCAGACACCGACCGCGCCGAGGCCGGCGTGGAAGGCGAGCACCCATGCGATCGGAAAGCCGACGCACCAATAGCCGATCGCGGCGAACACCAGCGTCATCTGGGTGTCATTAATGCCGCGCAGCGCGCCGCCCATGATGGTCTGGAGCGCATCGGCGATGAAGAAGGTCGCGCCGACCAGCAACAGTGTTGCGGTCAGCGCGATGGTCGGCGCGCTGGCCTCGCTGTTGCCGAAGAACAGCCGGCCCAGCTCAAAGCGGCCGAGGATGATGGCAACGGTGAGCGCCGAGACGAACGCGATCCCGAGCACGGCCGCGACGACACCGGCGCGCCGTACGCCGGTCGGATCGTTGCGGCCGAAGGCATGGCCGACGCGGACCGTTGCCGCCATGCCGATGCCGAGCGGGACCATGAACAGCACGGCGGTGACCTGCAGCGCGATCTGGTGCGCGGCGAGCGCTGTGGTCGAGATCAGCCCCATCAGCAGCGCGGCCGAGGAGAACAGGCCGTATTCCAGCAGCAGCGAGAACGAGATCGGCGCACCGATCACGATCAGCCGGCGCATCAAAGCCCAGTCGATCCGCCACCAATGCGCGAGCGGATGATAGTCCGAGAACGGCTTGCGCCATGCGGCGATGGCGAGCGCGGCAATGAAGGTGCCGAGATTGACCAGCGTAGTCGCAAGCCCCGCGCCGAACAGGCCGAGCTCCGGCAGGCCGAACAGGCCGTGGATCAGGCAATAGACCAGCGCCGCATTGACGGGGATCGCCGCGACCGTGATCCACAGCGGTGCCTGCGGCCGGTTCACCGCGCTCATCATGCTGCGCAGCGCGATGAAGCCGAGCGCCGGCGCGATGCCCCAGGCGAGGCCGTTGAGATAGCGCTGTGCGCGCGCGGCCGATTGCGGCGCCTGGCCGAGCGCGAGCAGGATCTGCTCGCCATAAAGCGGCGAGGCCATCATCGGCAGCGAGATCAGGAGCGCCACCCACAGGCCGACACGCAGCGAGCCGCGGATGCGCCCGACGTCGCCCGCGCCGAACGCCTGCGCGGCCAGCGGCGACACCGCGGACATCAAGCCGAGCCCGAAGGTGAAGCTGACGAAATAGACGGTGTGCGCAAGTGCCGCAGCAGCGACCGAATCTTCGCCAAGCCGGCCGATCAGGACGAGATCGGTCGTGATCATCGCGATCTGCCCGAGCTGCGTCAGCATCATCGGCACCGCCAGCCGCAGCGTCTCGACGAACTCCTGCGCGAGATGATTCTGCGGCACGCCGGCTTGCGGCTGCGAATGATGTTGCGTGGTGTCGAGCATGGCGGCTGCCATAGCACAACCGCGCGACGAAAACATGGCTCTCGTGTCCCGGACGCGGTGCAGCTCTTCTCCCTCGCCCCGCTTGCGGCAGGGGAATCGCATATGGAATTGCGGCCTCTATTGCGTTGTTTTGCAAGATGGATTCTGAGAACGACTCCCACGAGACGGAGGGAGTCGTATGGGCAAGCTCAGGAAGGCGTTTC